>JANMWO010000295.1:0-15907 GCA_031394025.1 Acidobacteriota bacterium | reverse complement strand
CGGAAGGATGGATATTCAAGGTAAATGATCGCGACGGCAGCATCCTTGGGCGGGTAGACGGTGCAGGACATTCCATCAACATAGCACCGGATGGCTCCATTCTGATTGGCAAACGCCCGGACCAGATTTTACTTTTTAGCCCACTGAAGTAACACTGAAAGCTTACCGAATCTGCTTGTCTTTCAAATCGCTGACCATCTGTTCAAACTTCTTCTTCTGTTCAGGATTCAAAACGTTCTGAATACGATCCTTGCCATGAGCCCGCACTTCATCCATTTGCGCCTGCAAAGTTTGGTAGTACATGGTCAAGTCATCTAACGACTGCTCAATTGCTTCCGATTGCACTGGAGTCAATTGCAGCTCTTTGCGCATTCGCTTGATGGTCATATCTTTCCAATTGGCATTAATCCGATTGGTGGATGCCTGGGCCGTGGTGTAGCGTGACAACACCACGCCCGTGATGCCGCCGCAGGCAAATACCAGGATCAGTACCAGGAAGATTTTCGAAGTTCGTATGGGGGAGTTGGAATTTCCAAACATCGTTAAATTTAATCCGCCTGGGAGTAACTCACCATATCCACAAGAACAACATTGCGGTCATGATCGGCATCCTCGTTGGACTGCATTACTGCGGTGGACGAAGGAGCCACTAGCAGCCGCTCAGGAGTGGAAGCCACTTGCAACAACTCAACTGGCGAAAACATAAGAAAGCCGCTCATCAACAAAACCACTGCTGTGGTGGCATAAACCAATCGGCGACCGAAAATGGGATCAAGTAACAGATCCCAGAACGATGGCTTGGTTTGCGATTCAATGCGAGCCGAAACGCGCGCATAAAATCCGGGGGTTGGTGCAATCTGTTCTTCGACGCGAAGCGTATGTAACAGTGTGGAGTGCACGGCAAACACCGTCAACTCCGCTTGGCAATCCGCGCAAGATCGAATGTGAGACTCAAGCTCAGGAACGTGACGTCCCTCAAGGTAAGCCTCCAGGTTTTGAATTACTGGATCGTGCATATTATCTTCCCTAGACCAACAAATAATACAAAACAACTTTAGGAATCATTCTCGCGGCGGATCATGTTGTCCGCGAATATTTTCTGCGATTGAAAGACCCCGACTTAAGCACCCAAGGCAATTTGACCAGGTAACTTGGTCAAACGTTGCGCGGCTTTCAGCAACTTCTGCCGCGCTCTAAAAAGCTTTACCTTAATTGTATTCTCATTCATGCCCGTCATTTGGGCCAACTCTTCCACTGAATGACCTTCCACTTCTTTGAGCAAAATCAACGAGCGGTCTTCCGCTGAAACTTTGGACAGCAACTTGGTGACTAAATCCCGCTTAGCCAGCGAATCATCGGCGGCTGGCGCGCGATCCACGGCAATGTCGGAACTTTCCATTTTCCGGGCATCATCCTCGGAAAAGTCGCTTTCGTAAACTAACTTGCGAACCTTTTTCTTGCGCAGATAGTCGTAACATTCATTCACTGTGATCTTGTAGATCCAGGTGAGCAGCGAACTGCGGAAGTCAAAACTATTGATGGAAAAGTAGATCTTAGCGAAAACTTGTTGAGCGATATCTTCAGCATCGTTACGGTTGCGCAATATGCCGTAAATAATAGAAAACACTTTGGATTGGAAGCGATCTACCACTTCTTTGAACGCGGTTTCTTCACCCGCCTGAACACGGCGAACGAGCGCTGCCTCGTCTGTCTTGTGATAATCCACTTTCGTTTTTGTGCGACCAGTGCTGCCTACAACCGGAAAGTCAAGAACACCAGTTAATACGCTCATGCCCAATCCGACGCGTACCGTACCTGCTAGGTTTCAATTATCCGGGCAACCTTATGAAAACTGGCACTCCTAAGAGGGTACGATAGCAGATTTTGGGGTGCCTTAAATAAACTTATACACTCCAGGAACCGGTAGCGGCATGCTTTCCATTTTCAGATCGTAATCAAACTGCTTAGGAAACAGATCCTGCTTGGAATTCATGATCATGTCCCAGGTGATTTCCAATCCGGAATAGGCCGATTCGCGCGCCATAATGCAAGTCAGTGTCGATTCGGCAACGGGCATGGCGTGGTTGATATACGGTCCATCGCCACGAATGGAATTGACCATGGCGGTATGCTCGGCCACGTAGGGTGGGGCGGTGACTTCATTCCCAGCCAGATCATGACAGTTGGAACGTCCCTTGCTGCCAATCACCAGTTCTTCCACTTTACGGGCCAAGTTGCCTTGCGGAGGATATTGTCGGCAATAACTGGAAAGTCGCATTCCGTTTTCGTATTCAAAATCGGAACTGAAGTGATCAAAAATATGCCCGTAAATTTCTTCGCGAGGACGCCACGCGGCACCGCCCGTCGACATCACTTTTACCGGATGCGTGCCCATCAACCAATTGATGGTGTCGATGTTGTGCAAGTGCTGTTCCACAATCTGATCACCGCACAGCCAAAGGTGTGAATACCAGGCCCGATGCTGCCAGGTCATATCACCCCATTTCGCATCGCGAGCTTTCTGTTGAATGACCGGAGTACCAACCCAATAAGCGTAAGCAGCGTTCAAATCGCCAATAGCGCCGTTCTTGATTTTATCGATGGTGATCTGATATTTACGATCGTGCCGACGTTGCGCTCCACTCATCACCGTCAGCTTCAGCTCTTCAGATTTTTTAGCGGCAGCCATGAAACGGCGCACTCCAGTGGCATCGGTACCAAATGGTTTTTCGCAAAATACATGCTTCTTCGAATTGATAGCAGCTTCAAAGTGCATGGGACGATAGCCGGGAGGCGTGGCCAGCATGACAATATCCACACCACTGGCAATTACTTTCTGATACGCGTCAAACCCAATAAAACGCTGATCCGGAGCAATCTTCACCCGATCTTTAATCTTGGCATTGCGCGGATCTTCATTGATCCAACGCATGTTGGCTTCTACGTGGTCTTCAAAAATATCGGCCACTGCCACAACATCCACGTTTTCCGTACCGGTGAGAAGATCGTTGACAGCCTGGCGCCCACGTCCGCCGAAACCAATGAGTCCGGCCTTCAGTCGCTCTTTGCCAGCGCCCCGCACAAGTTCCGGTTTGATGATCTGAAATGCTGTGGCTGCTGCAACTGTTTTCGTTCCGGCAGAAAACAGCTTGCGTCGGGAGATTTGGTTTGAGTCCATGCAGCAGTTAGTATATCTAACGAAGGACAATGAAAGAAAGATGAAACACGACGCAGCCGAGTTCCGCAAATTGGGTCACGAAGTAGTGGAGTGGATGGCCGATTATTTCGCTGATCCAGGCAGGTTTCCGGTGACTCCAACCATGCGACCTGGAGATTTGATCGACCGGCTCCCCCATAGCGGACCGCTGACAGGCGAGCCTTTAGCAAAGTCTGTGGAAGACTTTTACAAGCTGGTGATGCCCGCCGTAGTGCATTGGAATCATCCCCGATTTCTAAACTATTTCGGTTGT
Source organism: Acidobacteriota bacterium (assembly GCA_031394025.1). Taxonomy (GTDB): domain Bacteria; phylum Acidobacteriota; class Terriglobia; order Bryobacterales; family Bryobacteraceae; genus JANXSF01. The sequence continues at coordinate 12,437 of JANMWO010000295.1, read as the reverse complement.
TCCGCATCCACCCCGGCGGTGTTGGCGGAAATGTTGGTGAGCGTAGTGAATACCAACGGTTTTAACTGGACAGCCTCGCCAGCGGTGGCGGAGTTGGAAGAAGTAGCGCTTGGTTGGCTGCGGCAGTGGATGGGGATCAGCTCAAATTTTTTTGGCATCATTTACGACACGGCTTCTTCAAGTACCCTGCATGCTTTGGCGGCAGCGCGCGAAGTATCCGACCCAGATTCGCGACAGAAAGGGACGCGCCCTGGCTTACGAATTTATTGTTCTGACCAGGCCCATTCCTCAGTAGACAAGGCTGTTCTGACGTTGGGAATTGGGCTGGATAATTTGCAGAAAATCGAATCGGATGCGCAGTTTTCCATGAAGCCGGATTCGTTAAAGGCAAGGATTCAAGCGGACCTGGCGGCGGGGTTCCTGCCTTGTGCAATTGTGGCGACCATTGGGACTACATCGACAACTTCCAGCGATCCACTGCGTGAAGTTTTGGAAATCGCCAAGAAATATAAACTGTGGCTGCACGTGGATACCGCTTATGCCGGAGTGACTGCCATGCTGCCGGAATATGCTGCCTGGTTCGACGGTTTGAACGAAGCTGATTCCCTTGTTGTGAATCCCCACAAATGGATGTTTGTGACAGTGGACACCAGCGTTCTTTATACACGGCATCCGGAAGTGTTGCGACGCGCGTTCACTTATAATCCAGAATATTTAACTTCGTCGCAGGACCCACGGGCAGTCAATTTGATGGACTATGGATTTCAATTGGGCCGACGCTTTCGAGCAGTAAAGCTGTGGTTCGTCATGCGTTATTTCGGCCTCGAAGGGATGCAAAAAGTATTACGGGGACACATGGTGCTGGCCCGTAATTTCCAGGCGCTGGTTGCGGCGGATGAGCGATTTGAATTGACGGCCCCCACGCCCTTTTCCACCGTGTGCTTCCGGTTGAAGGGTAGTGATGCTGTGAATCGGGAACTGGTGGCGCGAGTAAACGCTACCCACGATACTTTTATTTCACAGACTATCTTGCATGGGCGGTTCTGCTTGCGTGTAGCAGTCGGGAACATTGCTACGGAGCAAGAAGATATGGAAGCCGTCTGGCAACTGATCCAGCGCGAAGCCGGTTCCTTCCTATAAGCGGTCCAGTTTTTCGCGAGCGTAATTCAGCGACGCCACAACGTTTTCTTCTTCCACGCGAAGCTGTGCATCTTTATCCAAACCAGTGGTGCGGGGCAATGGTTTTGCTGGCTTATTGGCTCGCACCATGCTTAACGTGCGGGCCATGGCCAGCCCATTTCGATCTGGAAAAGTGGCCCAATACTTGTCCGTCAAGCAGGGCACTTCCAAAGGATCACGCGTGATCATCTCTAAGGTAAGCTTGGTTTTGGGTCGGGCTTTTCGAATGATGGAAGCTATCTTTACTACGTCCAACATTCCTGTTCCCATCACCATTTCAGAAAGAAGAAAGCCTTTCGGATATTCATCCACAGCCATGTCTTTCAGGTGAGTGGACACCACATAGGGCGCGATTTTTTCAACCAGTTCCATGGGATCATCCAGCAAGGAAATATTGTTGCCGGTATCAAGGCAAGCACCCATGTAAGGCCCAGCGTATTTCCCAAGAATTTTCAGATACTCTTCAGCAGTCCAGTCCTTATGATTTTCCAGGGCTAAGGGAAACTGCAGGCGTTCGGCGATGCGGACGGCCTTTTCCACTGAAGTCCAGGAGCGATCCACGAACTGCTTCCAATCGGCTAGCGTGGCAAAGGTTTCATACCGCCGTCCACTCAGGCAGCCGACGCGCATGGCAAGTGCCCCAGCTTCCTTTGCGGCAACCATCGCCTTTTCAAACGGCGCAGTATCTGCCCCAGGAAGCGCGCCCATGGTTTCGAAATACATTCCGTAACGTTCGCAGCGTTCCCGAATGCTCTTGCCGAATGCGGGCTCCAAATTCGAGAGCGAGATCTGGATTCCACCGGCGCCCAGATCGTGCATATGCTCCAGAAATTCTGAGGTGTCCCGATACCTGCGGAAGCTCAAATAACAAGTAGCAGCCACGCCCATCTGCGATTTCGTAGGTGCGGCCAGCGCCACCGAGGCTGCTGCAGAGGCGGCTAAAAAAGTGCGACGCATCATAAATTGAAACTCCTTAAAACTTGATCCCACGGTTTGCGATAAGGGCGTACCAGCATCTTCGATGCTTCCGCGTCGCCAATGATATCTTCCTTAATCGGATCCCAACGCAACTTGCGGCCCAAGCGCAAGGACAGGTTCGCCAGGTGGCAGGTCACCGCCACGCGATGCCCATCTTCGACGTCGGATATAGGACGCTGCCGGGTCTTAATGCAATCAAGAAAATTGCGAACATGCAGATCGAACTGCTGCGGACTGGATCCTTTTTCTTTCACTGCTTCCGTCCAGGGTGTGGGCTTGAAGTCAGATTTCTTAGGCCCACCGCCAGGGTGCCCTTGAAACTGCGGAATGGCGCTGGCAGGATCCACACTGATGTCGGGAGTAATTTCAAATCCAGAACGATCAATTCCCAGGCTGCCTTTAGTGCCATAGAACTCCAGGCCCCCGCCCAGGCGCTTGCCCAGACTCGTTTCACGATGCGACCATGTAGCATTAAAACCTGGGTATTCCAGCAATGCATCTTGTGTGTCGGGAGTTTCGCCATCATCTTCAAGTGCGAACCTTCCTCCAATAGAAGTTACCGAAGTTGGTCCCAACACTTTCAAGTACCACTGCATGATGTCAATGGAATGAGCCCCCAGATTGGTCATCTGACCACCTGAATAATCCCAGAACCAGCGGAAATGATAAATGCCGCGGTGCGGGCTGTAAGGCCGCGCAGGCGCAGGGCCCAGCCACATGTCGTAATTGAAATCGGAAGGGGTTGCCGATGGCGGCGGGACACCGAAGCCAGGCATAATGTTGCGCGTTGATTGCATCCGAACGCTGACTATTTTGCCGATAGCGCCATCCTGAATCAGTTTCTTCGCCTGCTGATAGTGCAGCCCACTGCGCTGCTGTGTGCCGGTCTGCACCACGCGATTATATTTGCGGGCAGCCTTGGTCATCCAGCGACCTTCAGCCACAAACAACGTCAACGGCTTTTCAACATAGACGTCTTTTCCAGCAGCGCAGGCCATGATAGTCATCATGGTATGCCAGTGGTCAGGTGTGGCAACAACCACTGCTTGAATGTTCTTATCGTCCAGCAGACGGCGGAAATCGGGGTAGGGCTTGGCATTGCCACCACACGCTGCAACGCCTTGTTCCAGTCGCGGTTGGTAGGTGTCGGACATGGCCGCCATGTCTACGTCTTTCTGATTTTTAAAATCGAAAACATGCTGCGCGCCAATCAGGCCGTAGCCGATGAAGCCAACTTGAACGCGGTCATTTGCACCAAGGATGCGAGAGTAGGATGCAGCGGTGGTGGCGGCAAGAAAGGATCGGCGTGTGGAAGTCATCACGGGGATTCTATCACTCGCGGCGGGGGGTTCGCGAGTGATAGTAGCCCTTTGGTTTGAGGTTTCTTGTTACTTGAAAGCAGCAACGGTTATGGTGGCAATCGCTCCACCAACTTTTTCCCCGCCGGTTGCATCGAATATCCAGTGAACGCCAAGGAAGATTCGGCTGACACTATTTTGGTCAATGGCTTCTTTCAGGCTGAACGTTTGCTCCCACCGGGGCCGGACGATTCCATTGTTATCGGTGGTTGTTCCGTTGAATTCTTCGGAGGTGAATTGCACTTTGATATTCTTGGTGGTTTTTTTAACCAAGCCCGCGAAAGTCTCAAAGCATGCCGAACCGAAAGTTGCATGGCCAGAAGGGTAAGCAGGGAAATTGGGAGTGAAGTTATCGCCATCCGCTCCGGGCTTCGGCACGGGATTGTTACTTTTGGGAGCGCCTAAAGGCAACCAGAAAGGATCACCTTGATGCTTGCGGTGTGTATTCCCATCCCCATTCCCAGTTGGACCCCAACCTTTCTCCGCTTCACGAATAGCCACGACCGGACGCCAGAAGTCGTATTTATATTTCCAATACCAGGCCGCAATTCCAGCGTCGGCCATTGCGGCATTGATTGCAGCCAAAACGTTGACTTGATCTTTGTGCTGCAGACTCTGAAATTCCGTGGTCTTGACGATCACTTGGTTGTAAAGCCGGGGTGGAGTTCCAAGTTTATTTGCGCCATCGTAAGCCCAAAAAAGACCAACCGCAGCCTTCTGTTGAAATTCGTGATTTCTTTGAGCTATGTTGTCACGCCCACAGACAAATACCTGATCGAACGCATCTGCATACTTCTTACTTGTCAGTGGTGGGTAGGCCTCTAGAGGAGCATCGACGGCAACATCGGCGATCACAAAGGGTGTCACTTTCCCCCACATACGACCAAGGGTCGTCATTTTACTCACCGGATCTGCTCGATGGCGCCCTACATCCTGACTATACATGGTGTCATTTTGGGGCAAAGCGGAACCATCGTTTACACGGCTGGCCAACCATTTTTCAGCAATCAACGCGCCATATGCTAACGCTGCAGGATTTGCTCCACAGGTAGAAAACAAAGCTACGTCGTTAATGTAGGGTAGAAAATCTGGATAAAGCATAGAAGCCGCGCGGAAGCCAGCGCCTAACACTGCTGCTTTGCCTGCATCATCCGTGGTTGGAAGCCCTTGTGGATCTGGAAGTTTAGTCAACTTCGGTGGATATGCCGAGGTCACCTTGGCATAGGCGTCGCGCGCTGCCAAGTGAATAATTGCCAGGGCACGTGATGTCTTCGTTGGACCTGCGTTCGATGGGCTATGCCCGTCACTGAAGTCTTTTGCAACTAGCTCAAGGGCCATCGCGTTAATAATTAAAATGCTCATTCGTGCTCCTTCACAACACTCAAGTCAAAACCTACACTGCAAGCAATACAGAATCCTTGCTAATAGGGGAAGCGTAATCCAGTTGCAAAGTGGGACAAATTATTTAAAAATACTTTGGCGCTGGCGGCTTGGTTCGATTCGCGGATTCATGAGTTATTGTGTGACAATAGCTCCACAGAGGTTCGTTTTGCGGCCTCGAAACTAATCTTGGAGATTTCAGTAGATGGCAAACCTGTTGGCGCGAAAGCCCTTGAAACTGCTTTTGGATGAGGCTCGAGAATCCGGCGAGCATAGCCTGAAGCGAACCCTTGGCGTGCTGCAACTGACAGCCTTGGGAGTGGGTGCAGTCATCGGCGCTGGCATCTTTGTTATGGCCGGTTTGGGTGCGCATTACGCCGGACCGGGATTGATGTTGTCCTTCGTTCTATCGGGGTTGGGCTGCGCATTTGCCGCCATCTGCTATGCGGAATTTGCCGCCATGATTCCCCTGGCAGGCAGCGCTTACACATACGCTTATGCCACGTTGGGTGAGATTTTTGCCTGGATCATTGGATGGGATCTGACGCTGGAATATGCCATGGGTGCCAGTACAGTTTCCTCAGGTTGGTCAAACCATTTCATTGAACTACTCAATATTTTTAATATCAAAATGCCGCTATGGCTTTCCTACGATCATTGGACGGGCCTGCGAACTGCCGAAGCAACCATCGCCCGCGAAATGGCGGCAGCCTCTGATTCCACACTGGTGCCGGGCACCCAGGCGTTCCTCACGAAAGTATCGGCAATCACTGCCGAGCATTCTCCTGTGCTGGTCCAAAAAGCACACGACCTGTTGGGCGCGCCTCAAATTTTCGGAGTGGAGATCGGCTTCAATCTTCCGGCATTTCTGATTGCACTGGTCATCACCGCCATCCTTGTAAGAGGAATTAAGGAAAGTGCTCAATTCAATTCAGCCATTGTCATTGTCAAGGTAGCGGTGGTACTTTTCGTGATCGGCCTGGGTATCACCTACGTGGATACATCCAACTGGGGACATGACTGGGCAACGTTTGCGCCCTTCGGTTTTTCAGGAATTGGCGCTGGTGCTGCTTACATCTTCTTCGCCTACATCGGCTTTGATGCCATTTCCACCACTGCCCAGGAAGCCAAGAATCCACAACGCGATTTGCCAATTGGCATCATCGCTTCATTGCTCATCTGTACGGTTTTGTATATCTCAGTGGCCGCCATTTTAACTGGCATGGTGCCGTGGCGCGAAGTCAACATTGAAGCCCCCATCGCCCGTGCTTTTCTGGACCGGGGCTTGGTTGGCGCATCACACATTATCACCGTAGGCGCTTTGGCCGGGTTGACCAGTGTCATGCTCGTCATGTTACTTGGACAAACCCGCGTGCTTTATGCAATGGCCAACGATGGCTTGTTGCCGAAGAAAGTTTTTGCTGAAATTCATCCTACGTATCGCACTCCCTGGAAAAATACAATGCTTGTGGGCCTGCTGGCGGCTATCGTCGGCAGTGTCACCCCCATTGACGATATCGGCAAGATGGTGAACATTGGAACGTTGTTGGCATTTGTGATTGTCTGCGTAGCGGTCATCGTATTGCGACGCACTGATCCAGATCAACCTCGCCCCTTCCGCACACCGCTGGTCCCGTTTATTCCGATTCTGGGTATCATTTTTAACGGCTACATGATGTATGAACTGGGTTGGGTAAACTGGGCCAGATTGATTATTTGGCTGGCCATCGGGTTAGTTGTGTATTTTGTATACGGCGTGAAAAACAGCCGCGTACAAGCTGCGCTGAAGTAACGCTCCCGGAGCATTATGAACAATATTTACGATTCAGGCGACGCATCGCTGTTCGACGTGCGCACTCATCTTCCAGGCCCCAAGGGCGCTCTTCCCATCACTGTGGAAATGCTATTGCAAAGGCCTTCTGGTGATCTTTTCGGTTGGACACAGAATGCCGGAATGGGCTGGGACCCATCCAAATTAGCTGGCGGAGATTTTCTATTATTGAGCACCCATGGCGGCATTCGCGCCGCTGATGGCAAGCCCATCGCATTGGGTTATCACACCGGCCACTGGGAAGTGGGGCTGCTGATGCAAGCTGCCGCCGAAGAGCTGAAGCAGGCGGGACGAGTTCCGTTTGCAGCATACTGTACCGACCCTTGCGACGGCCGTTCCCAAGGCACAACCGGCATGTTCGATAGCCTGCCATACCGCAACGATGCCGCAATCATTTTCCGTCGACTGATTCGCAGCCTGCCCACGCGTCGTGGAGTGGTGGGGATCGCCACATGCGATAAGGGCCTTCCTTCGATGATGATGGCCTTGGCCGGCACGCCTGATATGCCTTGCGTGCTGGTACCCGGTGGAGTCACATTAGTAGCCGAAGATGGTGAAGATGCCGGGAAAGTGCAGACCATCGGCGCACGTTTTTCTCATGGTGTAATTACGTTGCAAGAAGCAGCGGAGATGGGTTGCCGCGCTTGTGGATCACCCGGTGGTGGTTGCCAATTCCTGGGCACTGCTGCTACCGCTCAAGTGGTTGGCGAGGCGCTGGGCATGTCTTTGACGCATTCCGCACTTGCTCCATCAGGACATCCGCTATGGCTCGATATGGCTCGTCGTTCCGCGCGTGCGGTGATGCATATGGAAAGCGAAGGGCTGAATATGCGCGATATTTTAACCCCGGCTGCGTTGGAAAATGCCATGGTAGTTCACGCTGCTTTTGGCGGCTCCACAAATTTGATTTTGCATATTCCCGCCATCGCTCATGCTGCGGGATTGCGTCGACCAACGGTGGACGACTGGGCTCGTATCAACAAAGAAGTGCCGCGAGTTGTGGATGCCTTGCCCAACGGACCTCGGAATCATCCCACAGTGCAAGTGTTTCTTGCCGGCGGCGTTCCAGAAGTGATGCTGCATCTGAGGCGTGCTGGTTTGCTGAATTTGACAGCACTTACAGCATCGGGCCAGACACTGGGTGCATCGCTGGATTGGTGGGAGCAAAGTGAACGGCGCGTTGCCTTGCGTAAGGTGCTGAAGGAACGTGACGGGATTGATCCGGAAGACGTCATTATGAGCCTTCCCGGTGCCAGGTCACGCGGGCTGACGTCGACGGTCTGTTTCCCCAAGGGCAATTTGAGTCCCGATGGTTCAGTGATTAAGAGCACTTCCATTGACCCAAGCGTGGTGGGTGAAGATGGCGTCTACCGCAAGCGCGGCCCCGCCCGAGTATTCACTTCAGAACCTGCGGCCATCGCGGCGATCAAGGGTGGAAAGATTGAAGCGGGCGACGTGCTGGTGTTGATGGGTCGTGGTCCGCTGGGGTCTGGTATGGAAGAAACGTATCAGCTCACAAGCGCACTAAAGTTTCTGCCATTCGGCAAACATGTGGCCTTGATGACCGATGCCCGTTTCAGCGGTGTTTCGACAGGAGCTTGCATAGGCCATGTCTCACCGGAAGCACTGGCAGGCGGGCCTATCGGCAAGCTGCGCGATGGCGATATAGTTGAAATTATTGTGGATCGTAACAGCCTGGAAGGAACTGTGAACGCGCTGGGAGCGGACGGCAGCATTGAGAGTGGGACAGCTCTATTGGCGTCGCGAACACCGCATCCCGACTTGGCCCCGGACCCCGATTTGCCGCTTGATTCCAAGCTTTGGGCGGCGCTGCAAGATGCTAGCGGTGGGCCATGGGGCGGCTGTGTTTACGATGCCGAAGCGATCATAGCGGCGCTGAAGTTAGCAAAGCAACACTCGTAACGGCTCTGTTAACAACCGGTGGGAACTTCTGTAACTCTACATTAGTGCCGTGAGAAACGATTCGTCTGAACATGGATTTCATCCTAACGAACTTTACTTAATCTGGTTTTGGTCGAGGCAGCACAAATCGAATTCGCGCCGCCTTTGTTCCCGGTTGCACAGCCAACGGCTTGCAGACCAATTGCACGGCGTCGGCGGGCGAAATGATACGAGTGACGTTCTTATCCGCGTCGATTCCCGTCAGTACCAGCACTCTGGGGGCAGCGGCGAAGATTTCCAATACACGCAGAGTTTCAAATCCGCAGGTACACACCACCACCAATTCCTGCTCCTCTTTCAAAGCGTTTTGCATAGCCTGCACTTGCCCAATCAGGATCGCCGCCAAGTTGCCGCCTGCTTCGTCGGCGGTATTCCCCAGGTTGCCGATGGCTTCCGCTCTGGCTGCGGCGTCGGCTGGACGCAGCCCACCCATCACGTCCTTCATCTGGTTGCCGATAGCCTCTTTGGCCAGTTGTTTGGTGAATTCTCCTAAACTCATAGATTGAGACTACCGCGATCAGTGCGAAAATTGTAGAACTATCTATGGCTGACATTTCCCGTTATGAATTAGTGGTGATCGGTTCCGGTCCTGCTGGAGAAAAAGCTGCAACCACTGCGGCATCCTTGGGGCATCGCGTGGCGTTGATCGAAAAAGATCCCTATGTCGGCGGGGCTTCCACGAATACGGGCACACTGCCCAGTAAGACTTTTCGGGAAACCTCGGTGGCCTTGTCCGGCTGGAAGACCCGCAATTTATATGGCGTTGCCGTGGACCTTTCCTTGCACCGCAAAGCCACCATTCAGGAATTCCTGTATCACGAAGAAGCGGTAAAGTCTGAAGAGCGCGGTCGAGTTCGCCAGGTTTTGGAGCATTGGAAGGTGGACTGCATTCAGGGCTTGGCGAGTTTTGCCGACCCGCACACTTTGAACGTGACCACCAATACAGGAGTCATTCAGGTTGCTGGCGATTTCATCCTGTTGGCCACCGGATCCTCGCCCGTTCACCCAGCCATGTTTCCTTTTGAGAGTTCGCTGGTGCATGACTCCGATGAAATTCTGGGCATTCAATGTTTGCCCGATACAATGGCCGTGGTTGGTGCCGGTGTAATAGGCAGTGAATATGCCTGCACGTTTGCAGCGCTGGGAGTGGAGACTCACCTTATTGACGGGCGCGATACGCTGATGTCGTTTCTGGATAAGGAAATTTCGACGGGTCTTACTTTGGAATTGGAACGGTTAGGGATCAAGTTCCATCGGCCAGTGAAAGTTACCGGCTGTACGATTCAAGAAAACGGGAAAGTGAAACTTATCTGCGACCCAGGACCGGATCTGGAAGTGGATCAAGTGCTGGTGGCTGCTGGCCGATGCTCCAATGTGGAAAAGTTGAATCTTGCTGTCTGCGGTGTTACTCCTGGCGCTCGTGGATTGATTACTGTGGATGAAACCTATCGCACTTCGGTTCCGCACATTTATGCAGCCGGGGATATCATCGGCTTCCCAGCGCTTGCCGCCACGAGTGCGGAGCAAGGGCGCATTGCCGTCCATCATGCTTTCGGCCAATCGTCCAAGCTGAAGTTGGCGTCGGTGCTGCCCACGGGCATCTATACAATTCCAGAAGTCAGCATGATCGGCGAAACAGAAGAAGCGTTGAACGCTAAGAATATTCCTTTTGTAACTGGTCACGGTTACTATCAACAAACAGTGCGCGGGCAGATCATTGGCGACCGGACTGGATTCCTGAAGTTGATTTTCTCCGACGATGCAGAGATGAAATTGTTAGGGGCACATTGTATGGGAGAAATCGCCAGCGAAGTGATCCACATCGGATTGCTGGCGATGGTAACTGGCGCGGGTCGCGAGTTGTTTGAAGCGTCCTGCTTCAACTACCCAACATTGGGCGATTTGTACAAGCTGGCCACATTCGACGCAGTTTACAAGCGGCAGAAAAGTTGACGAACCACCTGCCTAAAAGGTAAAGTAAAAGAGTCAGTTCTTGCAGTAAGCCCACATGCGTCCCTATCGTCCAGTGGCCTAGGACATCGCCCTTTCACGGCGGTAACGAGGGTTCGACTCCCTCTGGGGACGCCACTCATTCTCAACGCTAGGCTCAACGGCTCGGCTCTACGTCAAAAAAGGGGGGCCGTCCCCTAAAACTGATCCATTTACCCACACAAAATCTTAATCCGCATTCTGTAATTCTGAAAATTACGAGCTCTACGCCAAAGACGGAGACACCCCGTGAATCCGAATCGTTATAACCGCACAACACCTTCACTTTAAGTCTGTAATTCTGTAAGATTCGGCTCAACGCCAACAATCGCGGGGACCTGTCAATTTTTGAAATATGGTATCTATCCAACGGGTATCGTATGCAAAGAATTGACTTTGACCTAGGTAGCAGGATTATTGCTCTTTTAAAGTTGCCGCCTGCTTCGTCGGCGGTGTTGCCCAGGTTGCCGATGGCTCTGGCTGCGGCGTCGGCTGGACGCAAACCCATTTAAATCGCTCGTACAAAAAATCTAAAATTAAATTTTGTAAATACTAAAAAGACCTGTATTATTAATTTATGAAACAGTTAATGTTTGCGATTGTGATATTGGCTGGCTTTTCCTCATTAGGCGCTGACCAACCCAAAAAAACCATTCCGTCAGGCTCGAAGCTTTGTATAGAAGGTGAACAGGGCTTCGATACTTTTTTGACAGCAGCGCTCGCTAAGAAAAAAGTACCGGTCTCTGTCGTCGACGATTGCGGCAGGGCAGACTTCAAAATTGCTGCAGCAACGCAATCCGATAAGGCGAGTTGGTCTCGCGTAGTGTTCCTGGGGCAAACAGGATCGAATGAAGAAGCATCTATGAAGGTTACTAACATTAAGACTAGCGAGGTTGTTTTCGCCTATGCCGTTCACAAGCGTAATTCTGCGCGTGGCAAGCAAAGTTCAGCTGAAGCCTGTGCCAAGCATCTGAAGGATGCCGTACAGTAGCTTATACAGATATTTGGAAGTTGGAGAAACTTCATACAGGAATTGTGTGCCTACTTGAAGAAAAGGCAGAAAGCGGATCCAATCCTAATCCTTCGCCATAAAGGCGTGTGGGACTGTTTTTATGCCAAAGGGAAAAGGAATAACATGATGAACTTGGGAAATGATATGAAGGCCACGTTTCAGACCTCCGGTGGGAATGTCATAACGGATACTGGCTTTAGCTTTTCGCTCTCCGTAGGAGGGCTACTGGAAGGTACGTTTCTTGGTGGTAAAGAAACGTTGTTTGGCCACGCGATCATTGCTTGTTCGTCAAATTGTTGTGGCACGCCTGGACTTTGTACGGAGAGTTAACTTTGAGGAACCGTAACTCGACACGCCCCGACTTTGAGTCCGTTTTCCCATTCGAACAGCCTTCTTCTTTACAATACATGCTTTTCGATGGCCGGAACGCCTTTACGACGGTTCTTTATCTAATTAATAACAATGTGACTGTGACTACCTTGGCGATCAATGTCGTGGATACTAGCAACAAAACATTGAGAACGGTGAATCTCACACTCAAGGCATTAGGTCTCAGATACTGACCCTTCACGTTATAGCGCCAGAATCGATTGGTGTTCAGGGGACTTTAGTTATACGTGGTCAAAACTTCAGTGGAGCATCATAACGGCAACTGGTTTGCGAGTCAACCCGACGAACAGCTTTACTCCCTTAAGAGCCTTCGTCCCAGCACAATAACGGGGAGAATTGCTTTCAAAGCAACTCCGAA
>JANMWO010000438.1:0-4923 GCA_031394025.1 Acidobacteriota bacterium | reverse complement strand
GCAACTCAAGCTGCGCTACAAGGACTTTTCCACCATCACCAGGGCGAAGTCCCTGGCAGACCCTACTGAGCTGGATACTGAGATCCTGACTGCTGTGCGGAACCTATTCCGAAGCAATTGGAAGCCGGGCATGGCCATCCGATTGTTGGGCGTTCATCTGACTGGGTTTGAAGGAGCGTCGCCACAAATGAATCTGCTTGACGGCGACAAGAAAGATCGGCTGAGAAGAGTATTTCAGGCGGCAGATAAAATGCGTGATCGCTTTGGCGACGATAGCGTTTCTTTAGCTAGCGGGATGCAGGGGAAATTCCGCGAGCGAGTGCATGAGGCTCTGGTTATAAAGGAACCCATCAAAGAAAAAGAGAGTTAAGACATGCCCGCTGACATGGTTTTGGTATCAAGAATCTGGCGAACTTTTTCAGCGAAATGTTCGGCGTTAAAGGTATCGGCAAGCAGATAGGTATTGCTGGTGGAAAGCCCATAGCGAATTACTTTTTCTTCTGCTTCAGCGCTGATATAGAGCACCTTGGTTTCCGGTCGTTGCATGCGGATGGCCCGAGCCAGATCTGGACCACCGACGCTGGGCATCAGTGCATCGGCAACCAGGATGTGGATTTTCCCTTCCCAATTGTGGCTCATCTCTTTTGCTTCAGCGCCTGAAACCGCCTCCAATATCCTGTATCCGAAGCGGGCCAACCCTTTGGCAACGGTAGCCCGAATTCGCTCATCCCCTTCAACCACCAGAATGGTTTCACTGCCAGTGGGCACAATTTTCAGCACGGTTTTTTCAGGAAGTTTTCTGTGTTGGATCGCTTCGGCTGAGGGCAAATAGATCAGGAAGCTACTGCCCCCATTGGGCTCACTGACAACGCTGATGGATCCTTCACTTTGACGGATCACTCCATACACTGTGGCCAGCCCCATGCCGGCAGCACCGGCACTGCGTTTGGTGGTGAAGAATGGTTCAAAAATATGTTGCTGCGTCTGCTCATCCATGCCCATGCCGCTGTCGGTAATGCGAATGCCGCAGTAAGACCCAGCTTGCAGGTTCGGATTGAGATTCGTATCGGCGTGGGGAATGGAATAGAGATTGGTGGCAATGGACAGCTTTCCACCATGGGGCATGGCATCGCGGGCATTGACCACAATGTTGATGATGACCTGTTCAATTTGACCTTGATCGGCGTGAATGACGGCATCGGGCTGTGCCAGATCGAATTCCACGGCAATGCGATTGCCAAGAATTCGGCGAAGCAGCATCTCCATATCTTTCAAGACGTCATTCAAATCGAAATCTTTCGGCTGTAAAACCTGATGCCGACTAACTGCCAGTAACTGACGGGTGATCTTCACTCCATGGTCGGAGGCTTTCTTGATTTCTTCGACATCTTTGCGAATTGGGTTGGTGTCTTCAAGAGAACCTAACAGCAGACTGCTGTAACCGGTGATGGCTGTGAGCAGGTTACTGAAATCGCGCGCTAAGCCGCCTGCGAATCGACTGACTGCTTCCATTTTTTGCGATTGAAGTGCTTGCGAAGTCATCTGCTGCTCGCTGAGCAGGTAGCCTGTACCGATAATATAATTCGGATGCCCGAAGGAGTCATTCAATGCCGTATACGTCCAGGCGATTGGTTTGCGGGTGTAGTCCCGGCTAGTCCAGGTGGAATTTTGCTGCAATGGAAACGGACCATCAAACCACTGTGCTACTTGCTCGCGCATGGCTTCGGAATCGGCAGGGGCGGCCACTACATCCCAAATTTTCTGATTCTTGATTTCACCGAAAGAGAAATCAGTGACATTTTCGCAGGCACGGTTGAAGTGAACGATTGTGCCATTGCGATCCACGACGAAGAGCATAAAGCCCGCATTCACCAGAATTTCCGTGAGCAGATTTTGCTGGAAATTGACTAGTTCCTGTTTCTTCCGCGTCTCTGAAATGTCGCGAATTACTAAGGAATATAGCTTTTTCTCGCCTAGTACGATTTCGCTGAAGGAGGATTCAATGGGAATACGGTCTCCCGTTTTTTGAATCGCGAACAGTTCGTGACTGCCTGGGTTTTGGATGTAATTCGCCCGACGGCGTCCACGGTCTGGAGGTGGGATTAGGGTCGCGATGTTTTGTCCACGGATGTCTCCTTCCAGATATCCAAACATACGTTGGGCGGCTGGGTTGGCGCTTTGAATTATCCCCTCTTCGTTGATTACGAAAATGGAGTCGGTGGCTCCGTAAATCAAATGACGGGCAATAACATCTTCATTTTGAATTGGCTGCGTTGCATCGGCTATTGGTTTTACGCGAAGTTTGGATAGAGCGTACAGGCTACCCCCCAGGAATGCGACTAAAGCCATTCCAGAAGCTATTTCCGGCCCGCCGATAGCGGAGCTGGGCTGTGCCTGTGCCAACAGGGGAATACTCATACCAAAAGCCATCAGGAATTGTGTAGCATTGCGAATAAATTGTGCGTGTCGGAATCTCATTGCCGAAAACTTCTTAGACCCTTAATACTAGCGGAGGCATCGGTTTAAGGCAATAAAACTCTGCAATATTTGTACTATGATCTCATCAAGATTAGCCAGAAAGTAAGTTCCGGTGAATGATTGTGAGTACTAGTAGTAAGTGGCTGGTTTCGGTTTGGGGTGGTGAGAGAAGAGTCTGGGATTCGCGTGATTGCCGCCAAAAGGGGACACGCTCGTCTGGCCACTCGCTTAGGGCGGTTGTTGGGATTGGGAAGGATTCGGTGGCTTGGGCCAGACCAGCATGTCCCCGTTTGGCTTGTGTTTGGCTTGCATTGTTCTGCGCCTGAGTTTCTTCGAATGGCGTTTGGCTTGTGTCTTGATCTTCTTACTAGTCGTCGGCGCGGACCCAGCCGTAGGCGGCGTTTTGGCGTTGGCCACCTGAAGCTTCGTAGGCTACTTTCAATTTGTCTAACGCGTCAACAGGGAGTGGGGTGCGCTTCTTTTTTACATCCACTTTATACAAGCCAGCGGCATTCAGCCCGAAGATTTTGGCCTTGTCGGCTTTTGTTAATTTCGAGTAGCCGAATTTCTCGCACATCTCATCGGAAATTTGAAAGCGCTTAAAGGCATCAATACACCACTGTGGCGATCCCCACCACAGGCAATCGGTGCCCCAAATTACGTGATCCACACCGTACGTCTTGATATTTTTGCCCATGCCATGCATAGCGAAAATGGGATCTTCAATGAACAAGGGTGCAAAGAAACTGCCGATCTCCGGGTACACATTGGTCATATTGGGATTGCGCTTTTTAATGTCCATCAGGATGTTGTGCCAGGCGAAGTCCCCTGTTGTTGGGTCGTACTCGTTAGCCTTGCGCCAGTCTGGTTCGTTGGGACCATGCTTCAAAGCGGAATGATAAATGACGAAGTTGAAATCGGGATTAGCCAGTGCTGCCTTCTCAATATCTTTGGGATTCGCTAAATGACCCAGCGTGCGGGATTGATAGGAAAACCCTTTGTGGGTGCTGATTAATTTGATGCCCAGCTTGCGCGACTGTTCATAAAACCACATGGCGTTATCGTCATCGCACTGAAAGCCGTGGCCTGTTTGGCCGGGGTCGGTGTGGCAATACCACTTCCAGGAATCAATGCCATACAGCTTCACTTCCCGTTCCATCTGTTCCATGGTTGCCTGCTTGTCTATGGAATTGGTGGCTTTGTTCCAATAGTGATTTGGGGCAAGATTACCTTGGCTGAGGGCACGGGTAGAGCCAGCAAGTTTGTTGATCTCCTTCTTGGCTTCCGACATTAGCCAACTGGGAAGAATGCCACCGGCGCGGGCTTTGCCTTCCAGCGTCTGACCTTCAGCATCACGCTGCTTTTCACGACCAGGAACGCCAGAGATGACAATCATGTCGGTTTCGGAATCAAAGAACATTTCCTTGACAAAGTTTTTATAGCTGTAGGCATCTTTGTCGTTCTTCAGATTGAAGCCCATGTTCTTCATGAACTCCATATTGCGGAAGTCCAGTGCAAAACCATTGGTGAAATGAGCTTGCACGTCCATGATGAAGTAATCGCTTTTGGGAAACTTTTCTGCTGTGGCCGCCGGTTCAAACATTTCGGCTTCTTCCACATCCAGAGATTTTCCATACACCTGATTAGTGGCGCACCAACAAGTGGCCAGGCCCATGGAAGTGGTCATGAAAGCTCGGCGATCCATGCCTAATTTCTGAGCATTGGCTTGGGACATATCGCCAATTAATGCTTCCAGTTGTTTCTGCCGCGTGCTTTGGGCACGGGGGATAAATTCTTCATTGGAAACTGGTTGGGTGGGAACCGGGCAATCGATCCCCTTTTTCTTGTCGCGGGCGGCTTTACGAATCCACATGGCCGTAGGCTACCACCAAATGGTTGTCGCTACAACGTCCTCAAGTGAAATCCACCGTCGACGTTGATCACTTGGCCGGTGGAGTAATCGAGCAACCCGTCGGCAATGGCACGAATGGCTTTGGCGATATCGGAGGTTTCCCCCATGCGGCGTTGGGGCAGCAAGCCGTTAGCAATTTTCTCTTCATAAACAGATTCCACGGCGGAGATCATGTCAGTGCGAATGATGCCGGGGCGAATTTCAAAAACTTTGATACCTGCTTCAGCCAGGCGTGCGGCGTAGAGTGCGACGGACATGCTGAGGGCGGCTTTGGACAGACAGTAATCGGCGCGATTGATAGAAGAAGTGTAGGCGCTGATGGAGGTGATAAATGCGATGCGGCCACTGCCTTGTTCCAGCATCCAGCGTGCAGTTGCCTGGGTGAGAAAGTGGGGCCCCTTTAAGTTGGTATTGATTAGTTCATCAAAACTTTCTTCGGTAGCTTCAAGCATATCCTGACGGACGCGTGGGGCCATGCCGGCGTTATTCACCAGTAAATCTAATCTGCCGAACTTTGCTTTGGTGAAGGCCAA
>JANMWO010000411.1:0-2297 GCA_031394025.1 Acidobacteriota bacterium | reverse complement strand
ACCAAATAAATTAGCCGTGCGATAAGCACTTCTCATTGCTTCTACATCATGCTGGAACCACGTGCTAAGCCACTCCTGATAGGCCTCCGCAGCGATGCAATGGTTGCCAGCGGCCAAGTGTGCGGCCATCATGCCAGACATAATGGCTCGTAAAACTCCGTGCGATGAAGATGGATCCAGCACCACTGCGGAATCGCCAGCCAGGAACCAACCGGGTCCGGCGACCTTCTCCGCCATGCGCCAAGTGACGTCAGCGCCGCGCGAAGGTTCGGCTTCCAGTGCGCCCAGGCCAGCAGGAAGCCATTGTGAATCAGGCCGATTATGCGCCTCAGTTACCCTTGTCCACTGAAAACGATTCGGTTCCACTTCGGCAATCCAAGTCCAGCCAGTTTCGTCGGCACAAATCGCTGGGGCAGGACCATCGAACTTGCCATTGACATAACCGAAGCGCGCAACCAACCGGGGCGAATGTCGAACAATAGGAATCTGAAGTTGACGGGCCAACAGGTGTGACCCACCACTGCAATCAATTACGTAAGTTGCCGTAAGCGGCCCGTTGGAAGTCATCACTCCGGTAACATCACCCGAAGAATTACGCAGCACCCCGAGGGCATCGGCTTCAATTAAAGTAGCTCCGCGATGGCAGGCACTTTCCAATAGTCGACGGTCGAAATCCCCGCGAGTAGCCTGGAATCCCCGCCATGGTCCATCGCTGTCTTCGCCGTAAGGTACGAAATGGATAGGTTCGCCCCATGCCGACCACACCCCTGGATGTCTGATGTATCCGGCTGTATGCAGGCTTTCCGCCAGCCCCAGTTGATTCAACAACGGTTCAATTCCCGGATGCAAAGTTTCCCCAGGACGATAGCGTGGAAACGGCTGGCGCTCAATGATAGTTGCCGGAACATTTGCTTGCAGCAAAGTTATGGCGGCGGCCGCACCGGCTGGACCGCCACCAAGAATCACCGCATTTGTCACACCAGCGACCAGACTGTTTGATTCGCCCTTTTGCGGAACGCCTTGTTAGTTTTCGGATTGGCCAGAAATACCTGTCGATCTTGAATGGGTAGCAAGCTTCGCCGGAAATCTGTTGGGTGCGCTTGCTGCGTGGCCGAGCCTCCCAGAATCATGTCGATGCGGTATACCTCACCATTAAAAACCGTGGAAGTGTCCAGTTGAGCACGTTGCAGTTCCACATCACCCACACTGAGTTTACGGAAGGAGACGACAAAGCGAAGATTGCGATCGCCACCCACAGCACTGTAGCTTTTGGCCATGGCCTGCATCCGCAGCTTGTATTCTCCGCTGGAAACTTGTGTGGTCAAACGAGGCGTAAACCGGCCTTCCAGGGCATTTTTCACGTAATCAACATGCAGGAACTTTTCACAATCAAGGAACTCCGTACCGCCAAATGTGCTTACTTTGGGACCAACAACACCATCCCATGGCAGCGCGCCAACTTGGCCGATCTCTTCATCGGTCAGCGGCGCAACCGTAGCCCGCAGTGTATCGTTGCCACTGTTCGGCGACATGGACCGCGATGCGTCAGGGGCCACCGCTGGCCAGAAGGTGCTGAGGGCAGCGCATAGCTTAGAGTCCTCTGGAAATGGGCTTCCCAGGCCATAAGCGGCCAAATGTTGAACCTTCACTCCAGCAATAGTCTTGCGATCCGTGCTGACGTCCCAACCAGGGGCAAACACTCCGGCGCAATCGTCAGGCAGGCAGGAATGACGTGTTGCGTCGAAGGACTGCGGGATGATTGTTCCGGAAGGTGCCGGGCCGAACAGTGCCACTATGGCGGTCATCGTCTTATCGCCTGGCGTGAATTTATTGCCGGGCATTTGCAGATTCGCGGGCAACCGTGTGTCGCAAAGCGGAGATGGCGGCACGCCCCAAAAGGCTCTGGGAACGCTTTCAAATAATTCTCTCTGACCTGCTGATGGGAAAAAGTCAGGCGCAGCTACTAACGAATAACAGGGCACGGTGCCCACAGCCAATTCTGGTTTGCCTGCAAGAGCCGGAATGCTGACATCAATTTGACCGTCGCCGGTGAAATCCACATGATGAAGTGCCTTATAATTTCCATTGGAAACGGTGTCATTCACGTCTGGCCGGGTAGGGTCATTGTTTAGATCTATCGTTACACCATTGCGGACTTCCGTTCGTGCATGGACGTAGGCTGGCGCGGATCGGATCTCTGAACCATCGGCACTTTGACTCGCCCCTGGTTCCAACGCTGCAAATGCTTTGGGTCCATTGGGAACCACAAAGGTCAAAAGCTGACCGTTGACGGAAGC
>JANMWO010000370.1:0-26663 GCA_031394025.1 Acidobacteriota bacterium | reverse complement strand
GAAACTGGAGATCTGAGTATTACTAAAGTGAAAGATCAAGTTTGGGAAGCGTTGAGCCAGGCAGGTTTTTTGGAAGATGAAGTTTACGAAAAGGCTCGTGAAGAAAAGCATAAAGAGTTCGCCGCAGCCGAAGTGAAACTGGCGAACCATGCAGGCGGTGCGTACCCGGATACGCCTGAAGAACTGCGCACCGTTTTCAATGAGTACATGTCTGGAGCAGGTTCAAAAAGTCTTTCCCAGGTTAAGGCTGTGGCAGCGCCGCACGTGTCTCCATTTGGTGGGTACGATTCCTACAGAGCCGCTTATTCCGCGCTTCGACCTGATTTGGATATGGATCGTACGTTCATCCTACTTGGCACTTCGCACTATGGCGAGCCATCGAAGTTCGGTCTGACACGTAAGAATTATGTAACGCCTTACGGTGCGGCTGAAACCCAAACAGCCTTGGTGGATGAACTGTTAGCGAAGGCTCCTGGTGCCGTTTCCATGGAGGATTACTGCCATTCCTTTGAGCACTCACTGGAATTTCAGACCGTCTACTTGCAGCACATTCTTGGACCCAGAGTACGGATTCTGCCCATCCTGGTTGGTTCTTTTGGAGTGGACATGCAGAATGGTCACCTACCAGAAAAGAACGAAGACACTACCCGCTTCTTCGACGCACTTGGTGAAATTGGAACTCGTTTGGGAAACAAAGCTTGCTGGGTTCTGGGTGTGGATATGGCGCACATGGGGCAGCGTTATGGCGATGAGTTCGCGGCGCGGGCCAACCAGGAAGAGATGCTGGAAGTGGCCACGCTGGACAAAGCTCGCATGGATTGTATTGCCAGTGGCGATACGCGTGGTTATTGGGATCTTACATCAGAGGGCGGGGAAGACGGATTAAAGTGGTGCGGGTCAGCGCCGTTCTACACGTTCCTCAAATGTGCGCCGAAATTGCGAGGCAATGTGGAACATTACGAGCAATGGAATATTGACGAATTGAGCGTGGTAACTTTTGCCGGCATGACGTTCGTTTAATCAACCAACTTCCATTCGCCATTTTCGTACTTTGCATCGGGCTCTTTCCACGTTGCAAATTTTGAAGTCAGTTGACCACCGTCAACCAATAAAGATGCGCCGGTAATGTAGCTGGCTTGATCGCTGGCCAGGAAGACGGCCGCCGCGGCCACTTCTTCCGGATGACCGCCTCTGCCCAAGGGGATGCCCTGAAAGTAGGACTTCAATAATTCCGGTTGCGCGAAATGCTGAGCGGTGAGACGAGTCCGAATTAGTCCAGGGTTAATTGAGTTCACCCGAATTCCGTAAGGACCAAGTTCGTTGGCGGCAGTATGCAAAATGCCCAACAAGCCCGCCTTGCTTGCGTTATAGGCAATAAGATTTTCCTCGCCATCGTACGAGTTGGTCGATGCGGTCAGAACAATTGACCCTCGTCGACGCGGCTTCATCCAATGAACCGCACATTGGAGAGTCTGAAATACACCGGTAAGATTGATGGCAATGGTGCGGTCCCAGGATTCTAAGGAAGTGTCCAGCAGTGAAGCGGGCATTACTGTGCCTGCATTGGCCACCAGGACTTCAACATCGGCCACCTGGGCGAATGCTGCCTCTAACGACGCCCGATTCGTTACGTCGGCCACAATGCCGTCAGCCCCGAAAGACTTGCCAATCTCCGTCGGGGTTTCCTGCTCCAAATCGAAGACCGTCACACGGGCATTTGCATCGACCAACCCTTTGGCGATAGCTAATCCAATGCCATTAGCACCACCCGTCACAACCGCCCTACGACCACCGAAGTCAATTTTCATAGTTTCAATTCCTTAAAAGAATAATTAATTTTAACGTCATTTTAGCTGGACCAGATGCCCACAAGGTTGTATCTTGGAAGCACAATGGAAACAGCAATTCGAACCCTGGTAGTGGAAGATGAAAAACGCATCGCCGATTTTCTAAGCCGCGGTCTTGAGAGCGCCGGCTACAAAGTAGAGCTTGCCTACGACGGGCAAAGTGCTTTGGATATGATCCATGCAGCCGATTACGATTTGATTATTTTAGACTTGAACCTTCCTGATATGGACGGGCTCAAAGTTCTGGAACGCGTTCGCAATCGTAAAGTTTCGCCGCCCGTACTGATTCTTAGCGCGCGTGGCAATGTGGATGATCGAGTGAAGGGCCTGGAAATGGGTGCCGACGATTACATCACCAAGCCGTTCGCTTTCGTTGAACTTCTGGCTCGCGTAAAAGCATTGTTGCGTCGTGGTCAACCACTTCCAGAGCGCCTACAAGTGGGCGATTTGGCGCTGGATTGCATTCGCCGCAAAGTCACTCGTGGCTTAGACACCATTGAATTGGCCCCCAAAGAATTCAGCATTTTGGAATATTTAATGCGCAATCCCGGCAGACCGTTAAGCCGCACCATGATTGTGGAACATGTGTGGGATATGGATTACGACGGATTGACGAACATTGTGGATGTTTATATTCGTCACCTGCGCAGCAAGATTGACGATCATTATCCGGTGAAGATGATTCACACGGTTAGGGGAATCGGATACCTGCTTGAGACACCGGAAAAGGCAGCAATGGCGTCCTAATTTTTCTTGGCGGGAGCAGTTGTGTTCTCGCCTTTCCGTACCTCTTCAAAGTATTTCTGAACGTATGCCTGATGTTCCAAAGGCACTTCATCCCGATGAATTTCGCCGCCTGTGGATGCATGGGCGGCACCTGATTGCGAATACTGAGTACGCAATTGTTGTTTGCCGGAAGACACTTCCACCATCACATCGCCCTTGATATTTTCCGCTCGCTTGCCCATAATTTCACTGATCTTTCCCATGGCGTTCAACTGCTCTGCATAGCGTGCATCTTTGTTGCCATCAGACTTGCCCACGCCACTTTTGGCGTCGGGTGAAGCTTGGGCATCGGACGATGTTTTGTCGGAACCTTGGCCCTGGGCATCTTGCGCTTTGTCACCGCCTTCGCCAGCCTGTTCGCCTTGCTGTTCCCCTTTTTCACCGTTTTGCCCGGATTGTTGCTGACCATTCTTGGCTTGCTTCTGGCCATCTTTCTGACTACCCTTTTTCCCGTCGGCCTGCTGCTGATCGCCATCTTTATTGGGCATTTTCAATTTGTTCATCATGTTAGACAGCGCGTCGCGCATTTTATCCATCAACGGATTGTCGCCCTGGCTGCCGTTCTGATTGGCGTTCTTTGCATCCTGGCTTTTGGGCGGAGGCGTCTGTCCTTTCTGATTTTGTTGTTTGCCGCCTGTGTCGCCGTCAGTGCCACCATCTTTTCCATCGCTGGCAGCGGCTTGGTCGCCTTTTTCGCCAGCTTCACCCGGTTCTGGAGGCATGTCTTTCGATACTTCACCTGCTTTACCCACAGCATCGCGACCGGCAGCCAAATCGTTCACATCAGGAATATCAGGGGAGCTCAATAAATTATCGGGAAGCTTTTCTTCTCCAAGTTTTGTCTCATCGTTGCCTGTATCATCCAAAGAAATTCCCAGCTTTTCTAATTCTTTGGCAAGCAGCGGATTGCTCTGCTTCAACATCGCTAATTGTTTAGCGATGGATGGTTTGAAGAAATCCATGGCACCGGTCACCAATGGTTTTTCCAATGAAAGAGAATGCATCAAACCGTAGCGCGCAACCAACATGGTCCCAGCCAACAATGCCAAAACCGCCGCCGCATAAATGGATCGCGGCATCACCAGTGGAACGGCAGTTCCCATATCGATTGACGGAATCAGATCGCTTGCTGTCTGGCGCTGCGTTGTGGCAATCGCACCCGTTGATTCACGAAAATGGTATGCCGTGGAAAGGCTGTCAGCGAAAGAAAGTTTCCGATCCACTCTTTGCGCTGTTTCATACATGGAAGGGGCCCGATTGCGGAAGCGGTAGGAACTAATCGCCAGCACCGCAGCGAACAGCAACAATGGCCAATACCAGTTCAGAACTTGCGTTCCCAGCAACAGCAATAAAATTACTGCTGCCAAGCCAAAACAGGCTGCATAAATGGTTTGGCCCACCAGCAAATGCGTCAAAATACGTCGCCTGACCTTGGCAAGCAATGTTTCCAGTTGAACTGCGGAATCCATGAGATCATTGTACGCTAAGGACCACGATACGCTTATGCATGGATTGGATCCCGAATTTCAGTTTATTGAAACCAACGGAATACGGCTGCATTGCGCAGTGCAAGGAAGCCACAACAAACATCGTGGAACCATTGTTTTTCTGCATGGTTTCCCCGAGTTCTGGTACGGTTGGCGATATCAGATTGCCGAGCTTTCCAAGGACTATCGTGTGGTTGCGCCCGATCTCCGAGGGTTCAATCTTTCCGATAAACCAGCGGGCGTGGAACGCTATCACGTAAAAGAAATTGTGGCTGATATTGCAGGCCTGATTGCAGCTTTAGGAGACCAACCCGTCACGTTGGTGGGTCACGATTGGGGCGGTGCCATCGCCTGGCCGGTGGCCGCTTATCACCCGCATTTAATAAGCCGCTTGATCATTCTCAACGGCCCACATCCCAGTACTTATACTCGTGAAATCATCTTCAATCCCCAACAGCGGCTTGCAGCACAATATATTCATTCTTTACGTCGGCAGGGAGCCGCAGAATATTTGGCCGAAGACAATTATCAACGCTTGCTCAAAATGACCGGGACAACAGGTCAGGATGCGAACCTTTACATTCAAGCCTGGAGCCAGCCGGGTAGCTTGGATGCGCAACTGAATTACTATCGTGCAATGCCTTATCCTCCTCCGCTGCCGGATGAAGAAGTGCTCAATGCGAAGATCCCCAACCTGATGGTGCAAACGCCCACGCTAGTTATTTGGGGGGAGCGCGATGAAGCCATTTTGCCCGGCAATCTAATTTCTTTGGACCACTATGTTCCCAACTTGGAGATCCATCGCATCCCAAATGCGACGCATTGGGTGCAGCACGATGCGCCCCTTGAAGTGAACTCCGCCATCCGAGCCTTCTTGACGGACACCCATCAGCCGTGACATCCTTCGAATCACCTTTATGAAACGTCGTGATATTTTCCCAGTAGCCGTAGGTGCCGCGGCCCAAGTTGCAATGGCACAGACTCCCAATCCCAAGCGTGCCGCAGGCAAGAAAGTGTTGATGAAAATTGGCACACAGAATGGCCATTCCGATGCTTTGTTGAAACTGTTTGCTGCCTTCGGCATCAACAATATCTGCTCTGGCACGTTCTCCAATAAATTGGATGAGAAGTGGAGTGTGGACGCGCTGAAGGCATTTAAGGATCACGTAGCCAGCTTCGGAATCTCATTGGATATTGTTCCGCTTCCGTTGAGTTCTGTTGTGGTGGAAAGGGCCGAACTGCCGGGCATTATGATGGCTTCCGGTGATCGTGATCGTGACATTGACACCGTGTGCCAGATGATTAAAAACGTGTCCGCTGCCGGTATTCCCTGCGTGAAATACAACATGTCGATTCTGGGAGTGGTACGTAACGAACCAACCAAGGGCCGCGGCGGTGCCAATTATTCCACGTTCAACTACGCCAAAGCCAATCAGGATACTCCGTCGATTGCAGGCAAGATCACTGAGGATATTTATTGGGAACGGATCACCTACTTTCTGAATCGAGTGGTGCCAGTGGCTGAGGAATATAAAGTTAAGTTGGCCTGCCACCCTCACGACCCGGGCATGCCCCGCGATAAAGGATTTCGCGGAGTACAAACAGTGCTGGGCAATGTAGCGGGGCTGAAGAAATTCATCTCCATCAAAGAAAGTAAATATCACGGTCTGAACTTCTGCCAGGGGACTGTCAGTGAGATGTTGGAAAATCCTAACAAAGAAATTCACGATGTTATCCGTTACTTTGGTTCTCGCAAGAAAATCTTCAACGTTCATTTCCGCAACATTGAAGGGAAGTTTCTTAACTTCCGGGAAACGTTTCCAGACAACGGTG
The DNA here is from genome assembly GCA_031394025.1 of Acidobacteriota bacterium. Classification (GTDB taxonomy): domain Bacteria; phylum Acidobacteriota; class Terriglobia; order Bryobacterales; family Bryobacteraceae; genus JANXSF01. The sequence continues at coordinate 20,710 of JANMWO010000370.1, read as the reverse complement.
ATGTAAATTTTCTGGACGTGATTCGAACCTACAAAGAAGTGGAGTACGACGGAATGTTGATGCCCGATCACGTGCCAAAAATCGATGGGGACATTGGTGGGCAGCAGGCTTTTGCCTATTGTTTCGGGTATATTCAAGCGCTGTTGCAAATGGTGCGGCAGGAAGCGTAAATTCGCCCATCGTGTGGGTGTGTCGAACATTAAAATATCGTATTGGGGCTTGACAAGAAAATTCAAAAAGCTTGGCATTCCCCTTTTGATTACGTGCGAAAATTGAAGTTCGACGCTGCCCGTACTCATGGAAAACAAAACACTCCCGACCTCTGTCCTGGTCCATATTTCGAACCTGCTCAGCATCCCGCTGAAGAATCTGATCACTGTCATTACGCTTACAGATGAAGGCGGAACCGTACCCTTTATTGCTCGCTATCGTAAGGAGCAAACGGGGAATCTGGACGAAGTTCAAATCCAGGCGATTCAGGAAAAATTGGAATATTACAGGGAACTGGAAGATCGGCGTGCAACGGTGCTGGCGTCCATTGCCGAACAGGGCAAGCTCAACGACGATCTGAAAAAGAAGATTGAAGCCACCATGGACAAAAGCGAATTGGAAGATTTGTATTTGCCATACAAACCCAAACGTCGCACCAAGGCTTCCATTGCTCGTGATCGCGGGTTGGAACCGTTGGCCATCTATTTAATGGAACAGCAGCTAGGCGTTCAGCCGTTGGATGCCTTCGCCGCCACTTTTGTGGACGTTGCCAAGGAAGTTAATTCCGTGGATGAAGCGCTGGAAGGTGCTTGCCACATTGTTGCTGAAACAGTCAGCGAAACTGCGGAATATCGTAAAGCAGTTCGCGCAATGATGGCCGATCATGGCACGGTTACAGCCAAAGCGATTGATGGCGTGGACGACCCTGAAGGCAAGTTTAAAATGTACGCGCAGTTCAGTGAACCGGTGGCGAAAATTCCATCTCATCGCATGTTGGCCATCCGCCGCGGCGCCAAAGAAGGCATGCTCTACTTTGAAATTGAAGTGGAGCGACCGCGCGTCATTGAGTACTTGAAAGCCAAAGTCCACAAAGCCCCTGGCGATTGGGCGCAGCATTTGGATTTGGCAATTGAAGATGGGTATGACCGGTTGATGAACCCGTCCATTCAAACCGAAATTCGTTTGGATTTGAAAGATCGCTCGGATGAAGAGGCCATCAAAGTATTTCGTGAGAATCTGGAAAATCTGTTGCTCGCACCTCCGGCAGGATCATTGGCTGTGTTGGGTATTGATCCCGGTATTCGCAGTGGATGCAAGCTTGCAGTGGTGGATGAAACGGGCAAGATGCTGGAACATTCAGTGATCTATCCGCACCAGCCAAAGAACGATCTGGTTGGCTCAGTAAAAGTCCTCACTGGGATGCTGCAGAAGCATAACATTCGGGCGATAGCCATCGGCAATGGTACAGCCTCGCGTGAAACGGATCAATTTGTGAAAGACTTTTTGCTGCAAGCAGGTTTGTCGCAAGTGTTCACTGTGGTGGTGAGCGAAGCAGGTGCTTCTGTTTATTCCGCATCTGAAATTGCACGGCAAGAATTCCCGGATTTGGATCTAACGGTTCGTGGTGCCATCTCCATTGCTCGGCGATTGCAGGATCCTCTTGCTGAACTTGTAAAGGTAGATCCCAAGGCTATCGGTGTGGGGCAATATCAGCACGATGTGGATCAGCGTAAATTGAAGCAGGGGTTGGACGCTACGGTGGAATCTTGCGTGAACCGAGTGGGTGTGGATTTGAACACCGCATCCTGGGCACTGTTGAAGCATGTGTCGGGAATCAGTGAACGAACAGCGCTGAAAATTGTTGAATTCCGCAATGAAAAGGGTAGATTTGCATCGCGCCTCAGCTTGATGGCGGTTCCTGGATTCGGACCAAAAACATTTGAACAATCGGCAGGTTTCTTGCGCATTCGCGATGGTGAAAATCCGCTGGACATTACCGCTGTTCATCCGGAATCTTATTCCGTAGTTGAACAAATTGCCACGTCGCTAGGCGTCAGTATTCCGGAACTGATCACCAAGCCTGAGCTAGCTGAAAAAATTGATCTGGAGAAATTTAAAACAGAAACAGTTGGCATCTTTACGCTGACCGATATTCGCGAAGAATTGCGCAAGCCTGGTCGCGATCCCAGAGATCAATTCACCGTTGCTAAATTTCGCGACGATGTAAAAGAAATTAAGGATTTAACGGAAGGCATGGTGCTGGAAGGGGTTGTGACTAACGTTACCCGGTTTGGTGCCTTCGTCGATATTGGTGTGCATCAGGACGGATTGGTTCACGTGAGTGAGATTTCGCATCGTTTCATTACCGACCCTTCAGAAGCCTTAAAGGCTGGCCAAATTGTGAAAGTTCAGGTGATGAGTTTCGATGCAAAAGCCAAGCGAATTGGTCTTTCCATTAAAGCGTTGGAAGCTGCTCCAAATGTGAAGATCAAGCACGGTTCGCAGCCACAGCGTCCGCAGCGGCAACAACAACCAACAGCGCCGCCACCCAAACCCAAGCCCAGTATGGACGATAAGATTGCAGCGTTGGCTGCGAAATTCAACAGGAAGTAGCGGATCCAAGGCAGTATTGTGAAATGATTCCAGCTTCTACCGGGCATAGAAGATTGTCTGCTTGTACGCCGTCCAAATATTGAAGGACCGACAAATGCCCGGCACCCGTCAATTTGTGGAGCCGAGTAAATGCTGGATCATACAGCACTCCGTCGATGAGAATAATTTCCAGACGATCCAGGTTGTGGCGGTCACTGGGTAGCGAAGGCAGATCGACGGCAATCTGCGGAGTCAATCCAATCACTTCAATATTTTGATGAGCACAAAGGGCCCAAAGTCTATCTGGATTGGCAATGGCCTTCGGGTCAAAAAGTACAACCGTTGCCCCAAGGGCCAGGGCACCAAGCAGCATCCAAGGGTCCTTACCAAACCATGCAAAACGTGTACCACGTCCAACGCCAGCCACAAAGGCCAGATCAAGGGCAGCCTTGATGATGAATCCTCCGTGTGTGCGATGATCCAACAGCAGTGTTTCCGGCGGCAGTGGTAACGGTGGCTGATTCAAAGGGTGTTTATCTAACGAATCCCAAGGTGCGCTATCAACTATAAAATCTGAATCCGTGGATTCAATACCAATCGCGCCAATGCGCGCACATGCCGATAAAGCCGCAATTGTTTCCAAGGTCAGGTTTTTGGGGATGACCACTTTATCGCCAACCCCCACTCCGCATTCGACCAGTGTCGTCGCAGCGCGACGAGTAACCGCAGCAAAAGCACGATAGCTCCAGGAGCGCGATTCCCCTTGTTCATTCTCCCAAGTGAGTGCAATTTGGGAAGCCGGAGCATTTTCAGTAATCAGCCGGGAAGCATTCACTGTCCCGTCTTTTATCCAGTCGTTACAATAGGTCCCTTTGGTTGTGGTGACGTGGTGGAAGGGGCTATCGAAGCGTAGACGAAGGAAGGTAATCATCTGATGCGCGACCCAGGTTGGATCATCTTTGGAACGCTGCAAGAGGGTAGGAAAATCAGCCAGACCAGTGGCACTTATAAAATGACTCAACTGCGATTTTTGGGCCAGAGTTGCGTCGGGTGGCCATACTGGAGGCGGCATTGCTAGGGCTTCAACCCGTCGACGAAAACATAAACGCCGAAATTCGCCTTCAAGGGACCTCTGCCCCACCTGTTTAATTTCCATCGTGCTTGTAAGAACGAAGCACCCGGAAACGTGGAGAGGTCCAACAGTAAAGCGGAAACACCTTTATAGAATTTCTGAGGAAACTCCGCAATCGGCTTGGCGCTCCACTCTTTGCCATCCGCTGAGGAATGAATCACAACATCCAGACTGGATTGTTCTGTTGCTCGCGTGATGCCCAGAGTCAATTGCAAAAGTTGATTTGGATCAACGGCCACCGCTAGTGGGATACTCTCTCCGTTTGCTTCCAGTGTGCGTTCTTCAATTAGGAAAACAGGCTTCATGCTTGTGTCAGTTTGCGAAGCCGATGGCCTGCATCCTCCAGCGTCTCATACTTCTTGCAGAAGCAGAAACGAACGATCTGTGAACCCTTTCCATTGCCTGAAAAGAAGCTTGATCCCGGTACTGCAGCCACCCCGATTTCATTAATCAAATGCTTGACGAAGGTAGTGTCATCGGGAAAACCGAATCGCGAAATATCGGTCATAATGTAATACGCACCGGCGGGCTTGAAGCATTGAAATCCTGCCGCATTCAACAGGCCCAGCAGTTTGTCGCGCCTGCCCACGTAGTGTTCGGCCAAATCTTTGTAGAAAGTTTCCGGCTGATTCATTGCCAGCACACCAGCATGTTGCAGTGGAGTGGCCGCACCCACGGTAAGAAAATCATGCACCTTGCGAATAGAATCGGTAAGGTCCGGTGCCGCAATCACCCAACCCACGCGCCAACCAGTCACCGAGTAGGACTTGCTCATGCTGTTCACAATCACCGCCCGTTCCCTCATGCCGGGAATGGTCATCACCGGGACATGCACTGCGCCATCGTAAATAATATGTTCGTAAATTTCATCGGTGATACAAAGCGCGTCATACTCCTGGCAAAGCGTGGCGATGAACTCTAAATCCTCGCGCGAAAAGACTCGACCCGTTGGATTGTTCGGCGTATTAATGATGACGGCTTTGGTCTTCTTGCTAAAAGCCCTGCGCATCTCTTCGCGATCAAAGGTCCAATCCGGCGCATGCAGTGTGATCAGCTTCCGCGTTGCGCCACACAACAACAGGTCGGGATGATAGTTTTCGTAATAGGGTTCAAAGGTGATTACTTCATCGCCGTCATTCACTGTGGCAAGTAATGTCGCGACCATGCCTTCAGTGGACCCGCAAACCACCGTAACTTCGCGTTCCGGATCAATGGTCAAGCCATAGAGTTGCTGATACTTTTGGGCAATCGCCTGGCGCAGCGGTTTGATTCCCCACGTGATGGGATATTGGTTATGGTCCGCTGTGATGGCTTCTATGGCCGCTTGCTTTAGCTGTGCCGGGGCAGGGAAGTCGGGGAATCCTTGCGCCAGATTCACCGCACCCGCAGGGATCGCCAGCCGAGTCATCTCCCGGATGACGCTCTCTGTGAACTGGGCTGTTCTACTACTTCTGAACTTTTCTCTTTGCATTCTTTGACTTCGTATTGGTCGATTTTTTTGCCACCGGTTTAGGTGCTGGCTCTGCTACTACTGGCGACACTGGATCATTCCTGGCCAGCAACTGTTCCCGTTCTTTAGAATACAACTGCCGATACATTTCCCCATTGCGAATCACGCTCTGAACGTAGTCTCGAGTTTCATCAAACGTGATCGTTTCAATAAATTCCGATGGTTCGCGGAACTGTCCAAAAGTGCGCCACTTGATCACTCGCGTGCGACCGGCGTTATACGCCGCCAGTGTCTCCACCATACTGTTATCCAACGAATCCAACATCATTCGGACATAGTACGTCCCCATGTTCAAATTGATTTCAGGCTTGATCAACATGCTGGTGGAAAAAGGTCCCAATCGCAATCGTTGCGCCAGTTCCCGCCCGGTAGCGGGCATCACTTGCGTCAGGCCATATGCGTTTGCATGACTCACAACGGTGGGACTGAATTCGGATTCCTGCCGAATTAAACCGGCCATCAGGAACGGATCAATGGAGCGCTGCTCACTGAAACGGATCAGTGATTGACTATAGGGCATTGGAAAAGCGAGGCGCCAAAAAGCTTCGCCAGTTTCGGCAATGGGCAGGTATAAATAATTTGGCACGGTGCCTTTAATATGACGAATCCCCTTGTCAATCAGTCCTTGCCGCTGCATCATCTCGGCCAGGAAAATAGCCACTGGAACGCTTTGACCTTCTTTGCGCACCACCGAACGCAATTCCGCTTCGCCATAATCCTGCAACCCTGAATTCTCTAGTAAGCGAGCTCTTTCCATGGACCATATCGCGGTGGGAGTGAGCTTGAAAGATACCTGCGTTCTCTTGTCTGGAAATCCTAATCGCGATACCCAATCGGTCACTGTGACACTTGAGCTTGCTTGTGACAAGCGGACGTCGTTCAACCGTCTGCGGCTTTCCAGTGCGTAGTAAGTGTTCGGGAACTTATCATAGGCAGCCTGATAGTAGGCCCTGGCCGAATCTGGGTCGGACTCCCGTTCAGCATTTCTGCCTAAAAAATAAAGAGCAGCATTAGCTTTTTCCGATTGGGGAAATGTTTGTAAGTGATTTCGAAGCAGATCAACAGCATCGCCACGATGGCGCAGATAGCTGCTCCACACCACTTTCCAATGGCAGAACGCTGCTTTGGGTTCCTTGGGAAACCATTCGGCACAAGCGGCATAAACTGGCTCGTACTCCGCATAGCGGTTGTCCAAAAGATAATAATATCCGGCATCGGTGAGGGCATTCAATCGCCACTTGGAAGAAGGGTAGCGTTTTGAAAGTTCGACCAGCGCCGACTTCATATCGGCTTCCCTATCCAACCGTTTTGCCGCCGCAAACATGTAATAAAGCCGCTCTGCATCGGCAGTAGGACTAACCAGATTTAGAGTTCGTAAAAAGTTGAGGGCCTTTTCCCTGGCACCTCCAAAATAATCTGCCGCACCTTGCCGCACCGTGGCCAGTTCCTTTTCCTGTCCACTCCAGGACGTGCTGGCCAAGTTGATATCCTCTTTGGCCAAGCCCGGTCGCGTGGGCAGTAAGCGTGCAATGCGGTCCAGCCAGGTGGCAGTTGGTGGACCCGGATACTTTGCCCCTAACTTCAATTTCAGTGCCGTCAACGGGACGGAAGCCTTGGCTGATTCCGCTGAAGTGGGATATCCAAAGTAAACCCGCTGAAACGCCGTGGCCGCTTCCAACGCTTCGCCTGCATCGTTCCACAACTCACCTAAAAGAAAATCTCCCTGAGGTTGAGGAACCTCCAAGGCATGTTGCTTTAGAATTGCGATACCCACGCGCGCATCACCTTTTTCCTTGGCAGCTTTTGCGCCCAACATGGCAGCTTTGCCGAACAATGGAGTCGAAAATCGACTTGCCCAAATGGGAGGTAGCGCTGCCAAAGTGCCTTCGTAATTTTTCAACCCAAATTGCCCTGAGGCTTCTATCCATGCCGCGACGTCGCGCAACTGCGGCAGCTTTTGACCTGCGGCCCGAGCCATATTTATCGCTTCTTGAAATTGATTCGCATCCAGCGACGCCTGGGCCATGGCCAACTGTGCCGAACCATTATTTTGCGCCGCACAAACCGCGAGTGCCGAACGTGTATTGGTTGTTCGCCAAGTGCGCGCAGTATCGGCGCAGGTTTGTCCGTGTAACTCCAGCCCAGCCAAGACTACTGGCAGGATGAGGCTACAGCATCGGACCAGGATACTCAGAGCCCAGTATAGTTGCATCATCGTTTGCTATGGTCCGGATCAATTCCAAGTGAAGATAGTCCACCATGTTGGCGGACTTTGAAAAATATTGAATTGCAAACTGCTTTCGTAAACTATCAATTTCTGCGTGCAGTGCCGTATAAATAGCTTTGCGCCGACGTCCGGCGCGCACATCCAGTGGACGGTTGAGCAACAGCGCTGCGGTTTTCACACGGGCGAAATGGTGCGCCTTTAGATGGAGACGCTTTTCTTCCATTGCAAGTGAATTCCAACTGCCCCCACCGGTCGGTGCGATAGCCAATGCGGTGTTGCCTTGCATTAATCCTTGATCATTCAGGACGCTGGCGGTGGATGCCAGGGTCACTACAAGTTCCAGCGCAGGCAGATTTACAGCGGCACCTTCGGCATATAAAATAGCGGCCACCCGTCCGCTGGAAAGTAGCGGCAGCAGATAAGCTCTCTTGATTTCCGGCGCATCGAACACGGCTGCTAACTGCGACGATATTTCGCTGGCGCGACGCAAAGCCAGCACCGTTTCCCGTGATTCCACTACAGTCTGAAACGCCGATGCTTCACTCAATGGAATGTAGGTGCCTGAAATAGTTTCCGTTTCCAAGCCATAAACAGCGGCGCAAAACAGACGTCCATTTTCAATTAGAAAGAGTGCCGTTCTCTCCGCAAATTTACTGGTTGCCTGAACCAACGCTAAACGCCACTGCTGATTATTTTCCGCCTTGTCTAACCATCGGGCAGCTTGCGCAATGTTGGCGACATCCTTCTGCTGACCAGCATTAGCGTTCTTCCATTGCTCAACCAACGAGGCTTCCAACTGTGGGCGCAATGCTTCCCAAGTCTGATCCAATGCTCCTCGAATTGTGGCCGACTGATCTATGATTGAAACTGCCATGGACACTACAATTCTATCCAAACCAACCCCAAAACACCTGAAAATGTTCTATGCTCCAAAGGATGTTCCGTTACATATCACTGCTTCTGCTTGCGGCATCTCACGCGTTTGGACAAATCCCCAAAACATACACCTGCATTCGCGCATCGTCTCCAGTAAAGATTGACGGACGAATCAACGACGCATCCTGGAAATCAGCCGCCTGGTCCGATTGGTTTGAAGATATTCAAGGGATTGGAAAGCCCAAGCCTCGCTTCAAGACGCGAGTCAAAATGCTTTGGGATGATCAGTTTTTCTATGTCGCCGCAGAACTTCGCGAGCCTCACGTGTGGGCTACCCTCACTGAACATGATTCAGTCATCTTTCATGACAATGATTTTGAAGTGTTCCTGAACCCTTCAGGAGACACCAATAACTATTTTGAGTTTGAGATGAATGCCTTGAACACAGGTTGGGATTTATTCCTGCCCAAGCCCTACAACAAGGGCGGCAAGGCGGATAACAGTTGGTCCATCCCAGGTCTGCAAACCGCAGTGTATGTGAACGGCACTCTAAATAATGCAAGGGACAAAGATGTTGGTTGGACCTTGGAGATCGCATTCCCCTGGGACGGCTTCCGTCATAAAGAATACATCGCAGCGCATCCCAAAGTTGGAACTGCGTGGCGCATCAACTTTTCCCGAGTGGAATGGCGGCATCGGATAGTCAACGGCAAGTACGAGAAAATTCCCAACGTGCCGGAAGACAATTGGGTCTGGTCGCCACAAGGTGTTGTGAATATGCACGTCCCCGAAAAATGGGGCTTCGTGCGATTCCAGTAAGCTTACAACAATAAAAAACCGTCAGATTAGATCTGAAATCCACGCTGACGGTCTTTGTCTTACTCAGGCATTTTACTGAATGGGACTAGTCACCCCAGACAGCCATGCCGGCCTTTACGTTGGAACGAACTTTCATTGTTGATCTCCTTATAGACGCTGAGAACAGCTGATATCGGCTCAACACCCTAAGGTGTTTTACTTAAATCAGACAATTGAAGTATATTACAAGGACAGTCGGGCTGGTATCGGAATAACCCGGTTTGGAGGGAGGGAAAATCCTACTTAAGTACTGGGTGCTAAAGTACTATACGTTCAAAAACCGCTGGCTTGGCGTACTGCTACCAAACCAGCGGTTTTTATACTAACCTACTGAACTGAATGGAGTTAGTCACCCCAAACAGCCATGCCAGCCTTCACGTTTGAACGAACTTTCATTATTGTTCTCCTTGATTTAACCGTTATGATGAACTCCTAAAAACGCTCTAGAGCATTTCTAAGGTTAACCATGTACGCAACTATACACCCTGGGATTAAGGATTGCAACAATTCGAGCACATCTATCGATATAAAAGTTAAACGATTTCACAACAAACAACAGTCCATAAAAAAGACGGAGGCAACTTGCCCCCGTCTTAGGTTAATCAGTAATGATTCGTTTCGGCCTAGAAAACTCTAGTAGAAACGAAATTGACAGTTACACGGCTGCTGGAAGAAATCCCCTTGGAATTAGTCACCGTCAGCTCAAAAATGTACGGGCCAAATAACTCGCCAAGCTGAACCCTGGTTTTTGGAGAAGTGGGATCCAAAATTGCCGCCGTCCGATCTACATTGCGCCATCGATACGTAAGCGCCAAACCGTCTGGATCCTTCGATTGGCTGCCATCCAAGGTAACTTCCCGTGAGATGGTGTCGAACGTGGTGCCAGCGTTTGCCGTTGGTCCAATTGGGATCACCGGTTGATTCACCTTCACCAGAACCTGGCAGGTGGCTGTAGTCAGTTGGTTGGCTCCATATGCGGTCAGAGTGTAAGTAGTGTCCACCGTTGGTCGAACCGTAATGGGACTGGATACTCCCAATCCATTGAAGGTTACCACCGTGGCATTCACTGCCGTAAAGCTGATTTGCGCAGCCTCGCCGATATTGATCACCGCCGGGCTGGCCGAACATGAGGTGAGCACTGGGGCCTTTGGCGGAGCCGCCCTTACATTGATGGCAACTGTCGACGATACCTGTCCACTAGGGTTGGTTGCCGTAATGGTGTAGATAGTGTTCAATGTCGGATTCACTTGACGGGAGCCAGTCAGAGGCACTGTGCCCAAGCTGGTAATAACCACCGTATCCGCGTTCTCAACTACCCAGGTGAGTGCCGACGTTTGATCCGTGGTGATTTCCTGAGGATTCGCATCGAACCGGATAATCCGTGGTCCTTGCATACCCGGTCCGCCCGGTGTGCCGTTCACCTGGACGGTGGTTGTGGCACTGACATCACCAAACGCGTTACGCGCCGTGATTTTATACGTTGTAGTTTCCTTCGGCGAAACGGAAGCCGTTCCGTTGGGATTCACTTTACCAATACCGTCGATTTCCACAGTATCGGCATTTTCCGTCTGCCATGCCAACGTAGATGCTGCGCCTGGATTAATGTTCGCTGGCGATGCTGAGAAGCTGATGATCTTCACCGCTGGTTTATCCACCGTGATGGTGATGGTTTCATTCGCTTCGCTGTTCTTGTTCTTAGCCGTCAACTTATAGGTAGTGGTTTCCTTGGGACTCACTTGCGATGAACCCTGTGTTTTATCAACCAGACCAATGCCGCTGATCTCCACTGTGTCGGCATTTTCAACTTGCCACAGGATACTGGAAGTTTGTCCAGATTTGATGGTTGCCGGGTTTGCTGTATAGCGCAGAATCCGAACCAGATTGGGAGCCCGTGTGGTCACCGTTGTTCGAGCCGTACCCTGACCGCCTAAATTATCTTTCACGGTCAGGCGGAAGGAGTAGGCTTGCGAATCAGTTGCAGTAAAGCTTGCTTTAGCCGACGTCGCGTTAGCAATGGTCACCGTAGGACCGGCAATCTGCAGCCACTGATAAGTGATCGGATTCCCTTCTGGAGAATAAGAACCGGAGCCATCCAAATTCACTACGCCTGCGGCAATACCGTTCTGATCTGGACCGGCATCGGCCACCGGAGGATCATTGCCCGTGCGCACTTTTCGTGTCAACACTTCATACCGGATGCGGGGAATGTCCACCGGAACCGGACCTGTTTGTGAACCGAAAGTGTTCGGTCGCAGGAAACTGCCGAAGAGAATTCCGAAGGCCACCCGACCGTTGGAATCCTTTCCGATATTCGTTTCGTTAAAGCCACCTTCCACGCTAAGGGCAATGTGCGTGTTCAAGGGCTTGACCAGGCGAATGGTGCCACCGGGTCGGTCATTGCCTAAACGACTCTTCAAGTAGGCCAGGTTCGCCTCAGCGTAAATGTCTTTATAAAGAGCGATAGCCGTTGACACACCAATCTGGTCGACGGCTTTGAGATACGTTTCCTCAAACACGTTGCGACTGAGGATTGCCCGATTGACCACTGCATTGTTCATGAATGCCTTGGTTCCAAAAAGACCCACGCGTCCTTTACTAAATACATAATCCGCCGTCAGCGACGCTTGCCCCAGGGTTCCGCCATTTTCAAATTGATTGAAGCTGACGTGCTTGAAACTGGAGAATAGACCCATTTGAACTTGCTTGTAACGGTTCACTAAACCGAAATCGAACTGGCCTTCTTTTCTGTCACGGAAATACATATATTCGCCTTCCGATTGCAGTGCTGTGCTTTCGCTCAGCTTGCTGAAGAAACGACCTTTGCCTGTGAATGTCAACTTGCCATCGGAGGTGGGTCCGGCATTCAGACCAAGCAACGCAAATTTGCTGCCGAAGCTATCGGAATTGTAGTTGCCAGAAGCATTCTTGGAACCCTTTCCGTTGCCAGTGCCACCGCCAGTTCCACCGCTACCACTTCCACCACTAGGACCTGTGGGACCAACGGCACCCGTAGCGCCGCCAGGGACAGGACCGAATTGCGCTGCTCCATTATTGGCAGCAATGCTTCCGGCTGTTGGACCAGCCGCCATGTGCGCAGCCATCTTGCTTTTCAGATCGTCAACATCGCCGCCGACTTTCTTCACGCCATCGCCAACCGTAGCCAACTGCTGCTTCATCTGGTCGTTCTCACTCTTCAGGGAACGTAGCGCGGCCAGAATGTCATCTAATTTATCCAGGCGCTTCAACACTTCATTGCAGCAGGTATCGCCCATCGACTTGTTGGCTTCAAGGCCGCGAATCGCGTCGCCGATGCCACCAGCAGATATGGGTTTTCCAGTGCCATCCAACACTGTGATTTCCACGCGCCGGTTCATCAGGTCGGAATCAATATCCTTCCCGGCGGCTTTCGGTTTCTCATTTCCCATAGAAAGAAGTTCGATCTGCGAAGACCGTGCACCATATTTCTCAAGGAAAGTTTTCACTGTGGCACCACGACCACTTCCCAGCTTCTCGTTATATTTCTTAGACCCATGCCAATCGGTATGGCCGACCAGGCGGACCTTGAAAGTAGGATTCTTTCCTAAGAGTTCAGCAAGCCTGAGTAAGCTGGGATAGCCATCTATAAGAGTTGCGGAATCAAATGCGAAATTGATTTCTTCCCAATCATCTTTTGTAGCAGTGGTGTTAAACCCTTGCGTAAACGCAGGGCCGACGGTAAGGGCCGCCAGAAGGACAAGGGGGAGTTTTGACCTTAGCATAAGCGATTTTGCCTCCAATGGAGTGGACATAGTTTTTTGGAGTTGCCACAAACGCAACGATATTCGTAGCTTACCGCAAACTACGGTACTATTGCTACTATGCCAGATCCAGCAAAGGTTTAAGAATGAGATTGATAGACGAGTTTACCGTCGACGTAATTGTTCAAGATTCGAATCGATTTCGATTCCTGATCCAATGTGAACTCAATCACGTCGGCACGGTCTCCTACCGCTAGCCCGTTTTGTCTTCCCGAAATCTTCCCCACCTTTGCGGGGTTAGTGGTCGCCATTGTGATCGCATCACTAAGTGAAAGACCGCACATCTTCATTAAATTCGAAACGCCTGTATTCATCCGAAGTGCTGATCCGGCAAGCCTGGTTTGTCCTGCAAGCACCACTCTGTTATCCGCCGTGAGGTCTACTTCTTGTGAACCTAACCTGTATCGGCCCGGGGTTGCGCCAGCCGGAGAACTCGCGTCGGTTACCAGCACCGATCGTCCAATGCCTTTTGCCCGCAGTGCCGTTTTCAAAAAGCTGTTGGAAAGATGAATTCCATCAACAATGAAATCTGCCCATAGACGATCTTCCGCAAGTTGCTCCCAAATATAGTTAGGGTGGCGTGGAAGAACTGCATGCGCTCCATTGCCAAGATGCGTGGAAAGTGTGGCACCAGCGGAAACTGCCGCTTGAATCTGTTCCCGATTTGCACCTGTGTGTCCGATTGAGATTACCACCCCGTCCTTTACTAACGATTCAATGTAGTGCGGTGCTTCCGGCCACTCTGGGGACAGTGTCACTAACTTTACTTTCCCGTTGGTGGCATCCTGCCAGCGCTTATACTCGGCAATGTCCGGCTGGCGAACCCATTGGCGGGGGTGAGCACCGCGCGGACCATCTTCTGCTGAAATGTGAGGACCTTCCACATGAAAACCTTCCATGGCAAAGCCTTCCGGCAAAGTTTCCATCGCCTGGTTTAGATTTCGAAGCGCTGCCAGCATTTCGGCGGGGCCACCGGTGATCACTGTTGGGTAGAATCTGCTTACGCCACAAGCAAACTGCGCTTGAATGGAGCGGGAAATTTCTTCCATAGAGGTTGAGCCGGAGTTATAATCCACGCCAGCGAAGCCGTTCACCTGCAAATCGATAAATCCTGGCGCCAAATAGGAGCCCTGAGCCTCAGTTTTAACATCAGGAGATTTAGTTTGGGTGATCAACAACCCCCCTTTGAGGGATATAAAGTCACCAGTGAGGGTATTTGTCCCACTACATTTTAGCAAGTTCATGGTTTATCCACAGTTTTACCACAGAAGGTAGTCTCTAAGCTATTGATTATAAGGTATAAAAAAGCCTGAGGGAAACGAATTTTCTGCTAGCAATCGCGGCGATTTACTGTTACAACTATTGAAGATTTCCGCTGGCCGGTTCGATCAGGAGCGCTAAACTCGGGGGAGGTGGCGACTTGTGGTTGGCTGGTTAGCGGATTTCGACTTTTAAAGCGAATCTAATCCCCAGTAGTTTCACAAACCAAGTGGGTCTTCCGATCCCACTTTGCAACCATCGCCTTGATTGCTTCCCATCGCACAGGCTTACTCAGATAATCATCCATTCCAGCTTCCAGGCATTTCTCCCTGTCCCCTTTCATGGCATTGGCGGTCATGGCAACAATCGGCACATGTTGTCCATCTGCTTCCTGGGCTCTAATCTGTGCGGTGGCTTCCAGCCCATTCATGCCTGGCAGTTGGCAATCCATTAAGATCATATCGAAGCGAAGTCGTTGGCATTTTTCGACAGCTTCGTGACCCGTTGGCGCCAATTCCACTTTGATTCCCAATTTCTCCAAGATGCGAGTAGCAACTTTTTGATTCACCAGATTATCTTCAACCACTAAGACATGCAGCGCTGCAGCGGCTGGTCGGCCGAGCTCGGTCGGGTGAGCGGATTTGTTAGCACTGAACACAGCACTGGGCACAGGACTAAGCATGGACGAATGCAGTTGCAGCAAATCGTCCGTTTGTTGCTGATCTGTAGATTGCACAAGGCCTGCAACGGTTTCAATCAAATACCATTCGCGGACTGGTTTGGCTAGGGTCGCTTCAATACCCCATTGGGCCCATACCTCAGAGTTGCCTCGCTGACTGAACGGGAGAAGTAACACGAGCTTTATTCCATCCAGCTCAGGATGCTGCCGCACTTGCTTGCAAAATTCCATGCCATCCATCTGCGGCATGTTCTGGTCCACCAGAACAATGTCGACAGGTTGGCAGCGTGCGGAAAGTTTCTGAATCAGATCGAGTGCGCAATCCGGTTCGGCGATTCCTTGCACCAGCGCCCCAGCTTCCATCAATTGTTGAAGCAGCGTTCGACGCACTGCGGCGTTGTCGTCCACCACCAATACATTGATCCCAGTCAGGCTGGCTGGCCGTATGTCTGATTCCATGGCCGCGGGCATATTCTTAAAGCGCAGCGTAAACCAGAAGGTGGACCCACGACCCAATTCGCTCTCCACCCCAATATCGCCGCCCATCAGTTCCACTAATTGACGGGAAATTGCCAGGCCAAGTCCCGTGCCTCCATGTTTCCATGTCGTGGAACCATCCGATTGTACAAACGGTCGGAATAAATTGTTCTTCGTGTCCGGGGAAACGCCCACCCCTGTGTCACGAATTTCGAAGCGCAGGCCAAGATCCTCACCATTTCTATCTTCGACCACGGCACAAACGGCAACCTCACCTTGTATTGTGAACTTGACCGCATTGCCCACCAGGTTCAACAATATCTGACGCAGCCTTCCAGGATCTCCATTCACAATCGGGGGGATCTCACTTGGAATTTGACTCAAAATTTCCAATCCCTTAGCGTCCGTTCTCTCCGCCAACAGCTCAATTACATCTTGAACAATGGCCCGTAAGTCGAACGGAATGTATTCAAGATCCAGCTTCCCAGCTTCGATTTTAGAGAAGTCCAGAATGTCGTTGATGATGTCCAGTAAGCAATCGGCGGATCGTCGTACCGTTTCCCCAAACTCCCTTTGTTCTGACGTAAGAGCGGAATCGAGCAACAGTCCTGTCATGCCGATGATCCCATTCATCGGCGTCCTGATTTCGTGACTGACGTTCGCCAGAAATTCTGATTTCAGGCGCGAAGCTTCTAAAGCTGAATCCCTGGAATTGGTTAATTCCTGTGACTGAACCAACAACTGGCCAGCTTGCTCTTCGATTTGTAATTTAGCTTGTTGGGCAATTTTCAGGGCATCTTCCGCCCGCGCCCTTTCAGCATCGGCCAATTGATGAGCCGCCTCAGTTTCTTCGGTACGACGAATCAGATTTCGCTCAGATTCCTTCAGATGCGTAATATCCGTCAAGGTACCTTCAAAGTGGAGCTGACCAGTGATCAGGTCCCAAACTGGTCGGGAATTATCCAGTACAGAAATTTCGCTGCCGTCTTTGCGCCGCAACGATATTTCCAGACTGCGCAGTTCCCCATCGTCTTCAATCCCCTCCACCAAGCGTTGCTTGTCTACCGGGTCCACATAAAAATCATGATAGAAATCCAGCTCGGCTAATTCTTCAGACGTGTAGCCCAGCATTTTCAACAACGCCGGATTTGCCGCTATAATCCGCCCTTCGGACGTCATCTGATATACGCCTTCCAGCACGTTCTCAAACAACTCGCGATACTTGCTTTCACTGGCTCGAATTACGTCTTCAGCCTGTTTTTTCTCAGTGATGTCGTGAATTAGGATTTGAACCGCCGTCTGGCTTTCATATTGAACCGTCAATGCTTTCACTTCAATATGAACCTCCCTGCCGTTGGACAATGCCACGCGAATCAGCAATGGCGAAATTTGTACAATCTGCTTGCCTGATTCGAGTGATTTGCAAAGATGTTCCAACTGCTCCCGGTCGTCCGGGTGAAAGAATTCAAACAGATGCAGACCGGGCAATAATTCTTTGTCGTCCACACCCAACAAACTTGCCGCTGCCTGATTGGTGAAGCGCACCAACCCTTGCGATTCAATGATGATTCCATCCGGCAAAAATTCTACAATTTTGCGATACCGTTCCTCGCTTTCCTGCAACTGCACTTCATGCTTGAACATTTTGGTATTGGAGCGTCGCAACAAATGCACGTAGATTACAATGTTGGTTGCCAACATGGAACACAGTCCCATGATCAAGGCCAGTGCTCCCCAAAAGATGGAAAGCGTATCCGTCGATCCTTGCAGATTCAACGCTGTGATATGAACAAAAGATTGCAGTCCAGCCTGCAATTCTTCCAATGCCTTGCGCCACTGCTGCGTTAGAACTTCCAGTTGTTCCGGTTCCAGCTTCTTGCCTAGCCGACTATCTAACGCGAGCAGCAATCGTGCCGAATTCTGGATGATACGGATAGATTCAGATCTTTTCTGAGAACCAATCGCCGTTGGATGGGCCACTTCGTTCAACGAAAGCTGTTGCGCCGCGTCGGCCATTCCAGACTTCGAACGATGGGTTGCTGTGGGGCCGTCCGATAACCATTCCACAATTTGAGATTCAAGCTTTTCCGCTTGCCCTAAACGCTGAATCTCTTTGCGGTTTTCAAGTTGTAGATTGTTAATGGATTGAAGTAGATAGACCGATGTTCCAAAACCGAGCAGGACAAGTAATCCTGTGGCCAGCCCCCATACGGAGGCCAAAGCAGACATGGGGGGTTTGGCCACTCTCCTGACTTCAGCTAGCATCTTAAGCTAGTTATCGGGAGTTCGTTAATTAAACTTCACTAGGGCAGGCAAAAATTATCTTTTCTTGTCTTTAATTTCATAGCGTTTAATGGAAATCGCTTTGCCCGTTTCTACATCCACTTTGATGATTGAAGCATGCAATTCCACTCCGCCTTTGGCTGCTTCCATACGCACTGGCAACGCCGTCAGAAACCGGCGTAGAATCAGATCTTTCTCCACTCCAATCACTGAATCGTAGGGGCCCGTCATGCCACAATCTGTCTGGTAGGCAGTGCCCCCAGCCAGTATCCGTTCATCCGCCGTTGGAATGTGAGTGTGCGTACCCACCATGGCCGAAACCCTGCCATCTAAATGCCAACCCATAGCCATTTTTTCACTGGTTAGTTCCGCATGGAAATCGACGAAGCGCACTTTGACGGTTTCCGGTAAGGCTTCCAAAATCCCATTCATCTTGCGGAACGGATCATCGGTAGACGCCATGTAGCTTCTACCCTGCATATTAATTACTGCGCATTCCACACCATTGCGGGCTTTTCCAACCCAAACACCGGTTCCCGGCAGGTCCACACTATAGTTGGCTGGTCGCAACAAACGGGGTTGCCGCGGAAGGTAATCGAACAACTCTCGTTTGTCCCAAACGTGATTGCCGGTGGTCAATACATCCAGACCCAACGAAAGCATCTCTTCGGCAATGGACGGCGTGACACCGAATCCACCCGCCGAATTCTCAACATTGGCAATCGCCAAACTGATTTTTTCTTCCGTGATGATGCGCTGTATATTCTCGGCAACAATGTTACGGCCAGCGCTGGCAAAAATATCGCCAATAAAGAGGATGTTCATTCAGAAAACTTGTTGTTTTTCAATGGTTTGGGAGTGGAGGCCGAAAGAACAACATCAGCCCCCGTCTTTTGACCCCATTTGTTAAAACAAAGGGGGGAACCCTCCGGGCATTTTAAGGCTTCTCCAATGATGCCCCGTTAAGGACATCGGAGCATGCACACCAATGCAACTATCGAGCCGGATTCCAGACGTATTGGTATAGGATCAATTTTAGAGACCAACGAATACCTATCCCTTCAACGCCCCACTCCGGTTTGATTTTAGCATGCTTGTTTTATTTCCAATATAAAATGTTTCCCGAGAGAACCTTATCATGCTCTAGTACTTTGGTTCTAGTGCTTCCGCGAGGCAGGCGGAATCGCCAAATGCCACTTGCGTTATCAGCGTGCATCGGCGTCCATTAATCTGGGCCACTGATCGACGCCGATGCACGCTGATAACAACAATTTAATTCCGCCAATTTGGCGCTTGCTACCTGGCGTCCCGAACCGCCACCGTCACACCCGACTGCGCAGCGTTGCCGCCGATGCTCACCGATACTGGTACATCTCCAGCAATTCCCAATGGGACGCGGACATTCACCTGCAAAAGACCAGCCACCAGCCCAGGGGCCGGACCAGCGTATTCAATTGTCCCTGGAATCAATCCGAAGCGAACCCCCACCGTGGCCACCAGCCGTGGCAGAGGCAGTGTCGTCAATTGTCCATCGGAAGGAGTTGGTGTTACTAAACCCTCCCCGGTGAGGTAAAGCACCACAACACTGCCAGGATTCGCCGGATTCACTCCGCTATTCACCGAACCATCCTGATTCAGTGCAGCAGCGTTGCCTCGGCCTGATGTATTGGAGGTAAAGATTCCCGGACTTGTTGAAGAAACCCGCAATTGGAATGGATCGGACCTTACTCCGCGTGTCTCCACTGCTAGTTGCACCACACTACGGCTTGCAATTCCGTAAGGAACTACTCCGGCAACCTGATCGCGAGCAGCATAAATCATGGGAGCTGGAATCTCATCAAAGAACACTCGAGTGTTGCCCGTTGTAGTGGATATCACTCCGTTCACCAGTTGAACTCCAGTTGTCTGATCGGGGCCAATTCCGGCACCAAAGATGGTGAAAATCATCCCTGGAACCGCATCGGCACTC
Source organism: Acidobacteriota bacterium (assembly GCA_031394025.1). Lineage (GTDB taxonomy): Bacteria > Acidobacteriota > Terriglobia > Bryobacterales > Bryobacteraceae > JANXSF01. The sequence continues at coordinate 1,059 of JANMWO010000370.1, read as the reverse complement.
AAGAAAGACGCGGCATTTGTTACTGATTTCACTAATGGCTTGGCCGCCGTTAACACGGAAAGGGATACCGGTATGGTGAGTGCCGGGGATCCGTCCACTGGGGTGATCACCACCGACGCTGTGTAATCGCCAACTGGAAGAATGGTCGGGTCAACCGATACGGTGACGTCTGAAGGAGTGAATGCTTCCACTGGCGTAACGGATAGCCAGTTTCCTGTCGCAATTCGAACGCTGGTGTTGAATCGGGAAGTGGCCGTTCCGGAACTGATTTTGATAATTTGCGATGGCGGCAGAGTGCTGCCTAAGCGATGCGAAAATCCAAGGGAAGCTGGTGACGAAGCAAACGAAGTTGGCGTTGTCACATTCAGCGTCACCGGAATGCTAATCTGCCCGGCAGTTGCCGATTGAATGGAAAGCGAACCAGTATAGCTACCAGCAACCAATCCCACCGGACTTACAGAAATCGTAATGGACGATGGGGTAGATCCATTGGTTTGAGTCACTCGCAGCCATCCGCCGAGGGACGTGGGTGTAATGGTGAACGTCGTGGGAATGGCACTGGCCACCAGCAATTGCTGACCCGCCGGTAGATCCGCTCCAGTCTGGTACTGGAAGGTCAAAGCTGTCGGACTGGCTCCGATGGTTCCGGTCTGCGAAATAACTAGCGTCACCGGGACGTTTACCGGGCTGTTGGGTGAGTCATTCGAGCTAATCACCACGCGACCCGTGTATGTTCCCACAGCAAGGCCAGCAGTATTTGCGGACACCTGAATGTTCACTGGAGTGGATCCCGCAGTTTGTCCTACGGAAAGCCAATTTCCTCCATCGGTGGTGATGGTGGATGCCGTAAACGTGTAGTTCAGCGAACCACTCGATAAGCTGACTGTCTGCGATGGCAGTGCGCCTCCACCAATGGTCTGGTTAAAGTTTAACGAAGTGGGCGATACCGCAAGGCTAGGGGAACCGGTAACCGTCAGGCTGACCAGAATTGTTTGCGATTGTACCCCAGCCCCACCCACAGTTATGGAGCCAGTATAGGTACCCGGCCCTGGAATGGTG
>JANMWO010000315.1:0-7057 GCA_031394025.1 Acidobacteriota bacterium | reverse complement strand
CTGATTCCTGCCGCCTTGGATGCCGTGCGTCAATGGGTCTATTCACCAACCCAGCTCAATGGGCAGTCGGTGGAAGTCATCGCTCCAATTGATGTCAACTTTGTTTTGACCAATTGATTCCAACGCCTAAGTCAGGAAACTTCTCCAATCACAGCAGGTGCTTTGAAAGAATCGCCTGCTGCGTCGTTTCCATTCGCCACAGCCGCCGATAATCGTTTGCCCACTCGCAGGAGTGGCGTTTCTATAAAGTAGTAGCTGACCACTGCTGCACCCAACGCCAAAATCACGTTCACCGGAAAGTGCTGCCACCAATAGGGGCTATGGCTGGTCTCAGTAAAAAATAACATTTGCCACAAATAGAGGCTGTAGGACAACCGCCCAATCCACTGAATTGGACCCCATTCCAGAATTCGACTCAGCATCCAATCTGGGTGGGTGAGTGTTCCGACAATGAGCAATGGAATCAACATCGGCATCCACAACCGGGTCATTGGCGAATAGAACGCCAGACATAAAAAATAGCCGACCAGGATGCCCGTCCAAACCAGCGGGGTGATCTTGTTCTTCATTTTTTCGTAAGATTCGTGGAGCAGAAACGCTGCTACACATCCCCAAAACAGGGTATCCAGCCGATAGTCTGTTCGATATTGTGGAAAGCCATAGGCTGCAAATCCGGCAAAGTATTGATCCACCACAATCCGCCACAGAGCGCAGACTACGCTCATCCACATGGCCACTTCCCGACCATACTTCACTGTAACCAACACCAGAATGGGTGGCCATAAAAGATAAAAGTGCTCCTCTACGGCAAGCGACCACAGATGCCTGGTGTAAGGGCCTTCGTACGCCGCACTCAAGTAGTTTCGGAAGAAAAGCACACTGCTCAGCAATTCCAAACGATTTCGATAGAGAGAGAATAGAAAGACGAAGGCGACGTAGCAGTAGCAGGGAATCAGAACTCGAAAGCAGCGCCGAATGTAAAACGCTTTTAAGTTGATGCCACCAGTTCGCTTATGTTCTTCAAGAAGCAGCTTTGTAATCAGCAGCCCACTCAGTGCGAAAAACACATCCACACCAAGCGCCCCAAATTGAGTCATCGCCACAATTTTGGGATTGTCGCTCCAAATACTCATCGCCGCATGGCAAAAGGTGACCAGCAGAATAGCCAAAGCGCGCCAGCCATCCAGGGTAGGAATATTGCGCTTTGGATTTGTGGTCATAGAATGGGGCCTGGACGTCCCATCGACGTTTTGTGGGTAATTCTTTAGGAATTCGAATTTCTCCGCTAGTTCGCGGGATCAAAAAAAGATCCAGGTGATATGATCACAGCAGAGAGTGATGCCATGATCCGTACTTATGAACTTGCCACAAAAGTAGCTAAAGAGTTAGGGATTTCAGTTGCCGAATTTGTACGACGTGCAATTCGGAATGCTCTGCCTCTGGCTGGGCAGGAACCTTGGATGAAGTATGCCGGATTTGTCGAGTCTGGTAATTCGAATTCCAGTCAGTCGATTGATGAAATTATTTATGTCCGAAAAGACTGACCAGACCCTGAATCTGTCGCTACTGCACTCGAACGCCGCGCTCGTTCAACAATTCCCCGGTAGAACGTAACAGGTTCAGAATGTTTCGGCGATACTGCACCGATTGATTCACCAACTGCGATTCCGCAGTGACCAGCTTGCCTTGCGCATCTAACACAAAGAAGATTTGCTGAATGCCCAAATCAAATTTCTTTTGCTCTGCGTCCAACTGCTTTTGTGCCAGATCGCGATTGACGATGGCCAGCTTGACTGAGGCCTTTGAAGATTCTACTTGACTGACGGCTTGCAACACTTCCTGCCGAATCGTCTGTTCTTGCGTACGGGCAGAAAGGGCGTCCAGTTTCTTTCCCACTAACGTATCCGCCAAACCCGCTTGAGCGGCACGATCTCGCAGGGGAAGACGAAGCTGAACGCCGAAGTTCCAAATGGGGAACCCGAAACCGAACAGTTGGCTAATGGAATCGGTGAAGCCACCGGGGATGATGCCGCCGCTGCGAAGATTCTGCGTGCCTCCCCGACCAGTGGAAATATAGCCGCCACGCAAGCTGAAATCCGGACGCAACAGGTTGGTTGCCTGGCGAATTTCCAGATCGTCAACAACTATATCATTCTGGATTTTCTTCAAATCAGGACGAGTGCGTAGCGCGGTATCGACCAGCTTTTCACGATCCATTTCCGTGCTGTCAGAGGGAGGCAAAACAGTTTCCGTAAGTACAATGGGTAACGTTCGCAGTTGAGGATTCAGGTCAACACTGATCTGCCGACGCAAAGCGTCTTCGGTTTGCTGAAGTCGGAAGCGGGATTGCGATACTTGGATTTCAGCAGCGGCATATTGCGCTTCCGGTTGATAAATGTCCAGCGGGCTGATCGCACCAAGTTCCAATTCACGGCGGGAGCGCTTTAATGCTTCGGCAGCTAATTCTAAAGCTTTTTCTTGAACCAATAAAGTTTCCCGGGCGGCGATTACATCCCAATAAGCATTTTCAGCCGTGACCAGTAACCGTTGAATAGAAGCTTCCGAATTGAGTAAGCCCGATTTCAAATTGCCGCGCGCAATGGTAATAGGTAACCGGTTCACTTCACGACCACGATTGCGCAGAAGTGGTTGGGTGAAACTGCTCACGAATTGCGTTGTGTATGCGGGGTTGAACAACTGAAAGCTATCGTTAGTGGAAAGCTTGCTGGTGGTGACCCCGGCGGTGTATTGCAATCCTGTGTCTAGCAGGTGCGTAAATGTGAACTGCGAAGGCTGGGACAGTTGATTGAGCGTGCTTGCACCTTGCAGAGAGTTGGTGGTTGGCGTCTTAGTGCGCTGGCTGTTGAACGACCCAAAAAAGTTAGGATCAAAGGGTGCAAAGGCGCGGGTGATGGCGTTTTTTTGCGTCTCCACAACTAAGCGTTGAATTTCGATATCGGTATTGTTCCCCATCACCAGATCCAGAAAATTCTTCAGTGACAATTCCAACTTGCCACCTTGCACGGAATCTTCAATCTTGGCTGGTGGACGCAATTCAATCTGATTGGAAGGGACCTCGAACCGTTTGCGGAAATAGGCTTTACGCGGAAACTGTGGCGTATCCAATGGATCCTGATTCCACTTCAGGGGATTCACCGAATCGCTACCAGTTTTGGTTTCCACAACTTTTTGCGGAGCCGTGGGCTCCTGGGCCATGGCCACCATGGCCATGCTCAACACACAATACAAAATTCGCTTCATGTCCTTAGAAAGATTCCTTGGGGCCTATTATTCGTAACGGATTGCTTCAATTGGATCGAGCTTGGCGGCTTGGACGGCTGGGTAGATTCCGAATGCCAAGCCAATTCCACAAGACACGCCGAACGCGACAACGATCGACGAGGTAGTAACGACGGTGGACCAGCCGGCCGCCTTCGCAATGATTTGTGACAACGTAAAACCAAATAAAATGCCGATCAATCCACCCAGTGTAGAGATCAATACCGCTTCGGTAAGAAACTGGCGAACAATATCGGCTTGCTTTGCGCCAATGGCACGGCGAATGCCGATTTCCCGCGTTCGTTCCAACACCGTGGCCAACATGATATTCATGATGCCGATGCCTCCCACCAGTAGCGAAATACCGGCAATGCAGATCATGACCACATTAAAGATCAAACCTGTGCGGCGGCGCTGTTCCAGAAGGCCTGCGGGAACGGTAACGGTGAAATCGCCAGCATCTTTGTGGGTGGCACCCAAAATAGCGGTGACGATACTGGCGGTCTCAATGGAATCCGTTTCCGGCTTCACTTTGATGTACATGCCGTCAATTTCGTCCTTAAGATAGCTGTTATTGTCCTCAAAACGACGCATAACGGTGTTTAACGGGGCGATGATCAGGTTGTTTCGGTTCGCTACTTCAAGGCCTTCCACGTCGCTATCGGCAGTTGCCTGTTGGGACAGCACTCCGATTACCTGCAACCACTGTTCATTCACTTTCACCGATTTTCCCACCGCATGATCGTAGCCTAACAGGCCCACTTTGGCGCTCTCTCCCAGCACGCACACCGGCGCGGAACGCTCATCATCGTCGTCATTAAACCAACGACCCTCGACAATCTTCAGGCTGTTGATCACCAGATAGTTGGACTGCACTCCGATCAAAGTCGGCGGTTCAGCTACTGTCTTAGGAAGCAGCTTTTGAGGCTTAAACCGTTTCCGGGGCGTCATCGCTTCCAGGCCTTGCACGTTTTCGGAAACAGCACGGAAATCGCGAAATGTGAGTCCTGGGGATATCACACGGCGAGCCTGCAGTTCATTCCGATCCACCGCTTCTTTGGCTTCAATAATGATGTTGTTGACACCCAAAAGGTCAATGTAACTCATCATTTCTTTTTGCGCACCGGCGGTAATGGAAAGCATGGCTACTACAGCACCCACGCCGAAAATCATACCGAGCATGGTGAGTCCGCTACGAAGTTTATGGACTAGCAGGCTGGAAAGCCCCATCCACAGTTCAGGAAGAATATTGGAAAAGCCTGACATTTATTTACCTCCTGGAAGAGCACTCATCGCGCCACCCTTCTTTTCTTCGCCCTTCTTGCCCGGCTTGGCGAAAGGATCGGCTAAGGCGATGATCTCATCAGCCTTCAAACCGCTGGCGATCACCATAGTGGATTCACTGCGTTTGGACAGCTTGATTTCACGAGCTTCAAACTTGCCCGAAGTGTTTTGAACGTAGACCACCAACTTGCCTTCCTTTTCAAAAACAGCTTGGGAAGGAACGTGAATGGCGTTGGAAATTTTTTCGATGATGATTTCCACGTCGGCCAGCAGACCAGGGCGAAGCAATACATCCAGGTTGGAATCCTGATCGGGGGCTGGGGGCAATTTCGCGGTTTCAATGTCTTTTTGGGAGAACTGTCCGTTGCCCGATGGAGCGGCTCCTTCGCCGCCATTGCGCGGACGACGACGCGGCGCGCCAGGGTCGGTTACAGCGGAAGGGGCACCCGTGGCAGGCTTAGCGCCATCGGTTTCGCCACCCTTTTTTTGTTCTGCTTTGCGCTCACCACCCTTCTTGGTGCCACCTTTCCGTTCGGCGGAAGCACCGGGAGGGGTCAGCATGTCGTTAGCTTGCGGAGGCGCGCCAGGAATCATCATGGCACCACCGATGGCACCACCGGGCATCCCCTGCGGGCCACCTGCGCCCATGCCTTGAGCCATAGCGCTGGACAACAACGAAACCATGGTGGGCGGAGCTTTGCGACGGTTTGCTTCGGCCTGTGCCAGCACAGCGGCGATTACTTCCGGTTTGGCACCAAGCGCTCCCAGCAGATCCCTCATTTCAACACTAAAAGTAACATCAAACTTTTTCGCTGGATCATTGCTGAATACGCTGGCATTGGCGGTATTGCTCATGGTTTTGATCTTGCCCTTGAATCGTTTATTGGCAATGGCATCCAGCTCAATAAATACTTCCTGATTCTCATTCAAGTTGGCCCGATCCAGTTCCCCAATGCGAGCCATCACTTCCAGCTCACTCAAATCCAGCACGTCGGCAATGGGCATGCCTGGTTGGACTTGATCGCCTTCGCGGATATCGGGCACATCGAACCCAAATCCCATCCGGCTGGAATTATTCTGCTTTACGGCGACCAAGCCGCTCATCGGGGCCAGGACTTTCACCTGATTCAGCCGACCCTTTTCACGAGACAGTTCCAATAACGACTTTTGTTTGCGCTCACGCAAAACAGCCAGTTCCGCTTGCGCTTGTTCGCGACGGGATTTGATGTCACTTTCCAACTGCTGCAGCCGACGTTTGGATTCTTCCAGGTTCAGGTCATTGCGCTTGGCATCAATCGGCGAAAGCAGTTCGTTGCGCTTGGCTTCCAGTTCCGCGCGGCGGACGCCATAACGGCTACTGAGCAGTTCCACTTGGTCCTGATTACTGCGAATCGCCAGGTCCGCTTCGGCCTTCTTAAACTGCTCGTCAATTTGATCAATTTCTAACTGCTTTTCTTCCAGACGGCTGATCAGTTCGGCATCGTCAAATTCCACAATAAGATCTTTTTCATGGGCCAAAGCACCCATTTCAGCCATTTTAGTTACCTGCACGGTGCCGAACAGATTCGGCGCGGTAAGCGTAGCGGAGCGCACGGCACGCAATTCACCGCGAGCGTAGCTGCGCACCACCACATCCCCTTGGCGTACCTTGGCGGTGGCAACGGTGGACTGGCGTTGCGGCATCTGCTTGAAGTAGCCGTAGCCCCACCATGCCGTACCCAAAATGAGAGCAAGAAATACAAGTCTGTAAATAAACTTTTTCATGTTGTCAGCGATTCACTACATTTTTCGAGCGCGCCTGGCCACTTCCGCAGGATCTTCCATAGCAATGGTTTCGCCCGCTTTCAGACCTTTGAGAACTACCATATCCCCATCGTTGCGTTTGCCCACCTGGATAGGCCGTACCTCAAACCCTTCTCCCTTTTGAACCCATACAGATGGTTTCCCTTTTTGCATGAAACTGGCACGAATGGGAATCAGCACTTGGCGAGGTTCCTTCTCAATGATGATGTCCACAGAGGCGCTCATGCCGGGGCGTAGGCGCGGATCTATTTTTTTCAGAGTGGCGCGGGCTGGAAACGTTTTTTCGGTGAGACCCATTCCTTTGAAATTGATTGCGGCAATGGGGCTGATCCAATCCAGTTCGGCTTCAAATTGCGCTTCCGGAATGGCGTCTACTTTGACTTCCAGAAATTGACCAACCTGCAGCCTTCCACGGTCCACTTCATCCAACTTCAATTCAATGCGCATTGAGGTGAGATCAGGAATTTCAGCAATCGCCGCACCAGTCCAGGCACGGTCGCCTTCCTTGAATGGCGGAAGAGAACTACCAAAGGATCCGTTGGTGCGGGTATTGGGCAGAATATTAACAATGCCATCAATCGGGGCATAAATTTTCATCTTTCCCAGATAGCTTTTGGCCCGATCCGCATCGCGGACAGTTTTGTCTTTCTTTTGCAAAAGCCGCTCGACGTCGGCATCCTGGGCTGTCTTG
>JANMWO010000284.1:0-1512 GCA_031394025.1 Acidobacteriota bacterium | reverse complement strand
CATAGATTCCTTTCGCAGCGATGACAACGGCTTTAGTTGGCACAAAGTGAGTCGTGTAGCGAATGAAATTGGCGGCAATCCGCCTATGCTGGTAAGACTGCGCGACGGTCGGCTGGTGGTCACCTACGGATTTCGCAAAGCGCCTTTCGGCATTCGTGCCCGTGTATCGGACGATGCTGGTGAGCATTGGGGTGAGGAAATTATTCTGCGATCAGACGCCGCCACCTGGGACCTGGGCTACACGCGCACGGTGCAGCGCCCCGATGGCCGCATGCTGACCGTTTATTATTACAACGACGCCCCTGATAAAGAGCGGTTCATTGGTTCAACCATTTGGGATGTGCCCGCGTCGAACTATGCAACCGCACCCATGCTGCAAAGCGAAATTATCTTTCCGATGGAGCATTGGCACAATCATTCTTCGTCAATTGTAGAGTTGCCAAATGGTGATTTACTGGCCTGTTGGTTTCATGGATCCGGGGAACGAACGGCTGACGACGTGGTGATCATGGCATCGCGTAAGCCCCGTTCTACAGGGGTTTGGACCAAACCATTTCTGTTGGCGGACACTCCAAACTATCCTGATACCAATCCAGTTTTATACGTCGATAAGCGCACACGGCTGTGGTTATTTTGGCCGGTGATCCTGGCGCACAAGTGGGAATCGGCATTGATGAAGTTCAAGGTGTCGGCAGATTACATGCAGCTCGACGGTCCACCGGTGTGGCACAGGTCGGATAATCTTCTGCTGGCTCCAAAGAACATGGGGCTGCGCGTCGAGCAGTGGTTGGGCAAAAACGACAGTCCCAAAGCGAAGAAGTTGTTGGAACTGGCGAAGGACGAACAGTTCAGCCGCTTGGGTTGGTTTACACGCACACATCCGGTGGAATTGCCTACCGGGCGTATGTTGGTGCCGCTCTATTCTGATGGATACTCAATGTCATTGATGGGCATCAGTGACGATGGTGGTGACACCTGGACGGCCAGCGAGCCGATTGTTGGCGACGGCAACATTCAGCCTGCGGTGTTGCGCAAATCTAACGGAGATCTGGTCGCCTACATGCGCGATAACGGACCACCGCCGCAACGCGTCCATCGCAGTGAATCCAAGGATCAGGGATTGACCTGGACGCCGACAGTGGATACGGATTTACCGAATCCTGGTTCCAGCGTGGAGACGATTCAAACCAGGGAAGGGTATTGGGTGATGGTGGGCAACGATACAGAACGTGGGCGACACTCCCTGCTGGTGCGCGTATCGACGGATGAAGGTAAGACGTGGAAATGGCAAAAGCATTTGGAACTGGGCGCAGTGGGGTCTGGGTCGTTCCACTATCCATCTGCGATTCAAGCGGCTGATGGAACGATTCATGTGACGTATAGCGTGTTCAACAATGATCCAAAAGCGGGCGAGGAGCGCAAGACGATTAAGCACGCCAGATTCAATTGGCAATGGGTGCAGCAGCCGTAAGGGTTGGTTATCGGAGTCCATCTGCGGCTCAGATTAATGGC
>JANMWO010000265.1:0-14715 GCA_031394025.1 Acidobacteriota bacterium | reverse complement strand
GTGCAACAGGTTTCGGTAACCTCGGCGGGTGCACCGCTGGCCCTGGAATGGTGTTGGTCAGCGATACCGCCAAGTTTGCAGGCGTATTCGTGAATTGAGGATTAGCGTTAAGCCAGTTTCCACCTGAGAGAGTAGTAAATTGCACCGTCAGGGCCAGCGGTGCACCCGCCGAGGTTACCGAAACCTGTTGCACAGGTGCAGGCGATCCGGAACCATTCACAAAACTGAAGTTAAGGGATTGCGTGCTCAGCACAAGCTGATTGGTGGCAACAATATTTAAAGTCACTGGAATGGTGAGAACCGTTGCATTGGCTAAATTTGTCACCACAATGCTGCCTCTGTAAGTGCCCAGCGTCAGACCGGCAGGGTTCACTTGGGTCGTAAATGACCCTGGTGTAGATACAGAGACACTATTCAAAACAATCCAATTTCCACCGGACTGAGTGTTCGCAAAAAGTCTGTAATTTGCGTCTGCACCACCGTTATTTCTCAAATCAATCGATTGCGGGGAAGGGGCGCTATTGCCAGTTGTATAGTTAAATACCAGCTCTGTCGGAGTAGACAAAACCCCATTCTGAACTCCTGCTGTGAGCTTGATGGTGATGCTGATGGGACTTACTCCCGCCGGACCTGCAACCTGCAACGTAGTTGTATAGATTCCCGGACTGGTGGTTGAACCGGGATTGGGATTCACGGTGATGGTCAATCTTGTAGGTGTTGAAACGGCATCGCAGCAAGAGAAAGCTAACCAGGAAGGTTGCTGCGTCAGGCTCGTTACCGTGATCGGGGTTACCCCATTGGCTGGAGAACTTTGAATAGTCACAATGGTCTGTTGCGGCGTATCGCAATTCAAACCGACGGTGCAGAAGAAATCGTAGGATGCGGTTGGCGAAGCAATCAGGGTTGGTGTTGCGCCAACGGTAATGGAAAGGGATCTGTCCACTATACGGCCTTCGGAGTCGGTCGCCCGGATAGTGAAGGGGAAGCTTCCACCACGGGTGGGACTGCCTCGTAACGACGCAGAGTTGTTGCCTAAACCACAAGTGTTCGGCGCTAAAAATATCCCATCGGGCAGATTGCCAGTGAGGACAAAGTAAGTCACAGAGGCGATATCCGATGACCCTCCCTCTGCCGTCAAGCATTGGTTATAAGCCGTGCCGACGCCCGCTGAGGGCAATCCGTTCAATGGGCCAAAGTTGAAGGTATTGCGAATGATCAACGTCACATCACGCGTGGCCGTGCGATTTTGCGAATCGGTAACTTGCAGCCGAACCACAACTCCCGTAGAGTTTGTCCCGGAGTTTGCCGCGCCGTAAATTCGGCCGTCTGTCGCCAGAATCTGCAAGCCCGCCGGAAGTGGTGTGCCAATCACCGTCCAAGTGTAGCCGGGAGTGCCTCCGGTGACAGTGGGCGTCAGCACTGTGGTGTTTACCGCCACCGTTCCAAAGCCGGTGTTGGGGCCGCCAATCACCGGATTCGTTTGGGCGAAAAGGGAAGCAGTTGCAAGCAAGAAAAGAGTCAGTGTCGAGGAGAGACGCATCATATTCGTTTTACCTGTTATCACAGTAATAAGACTACTCCTTAATACCTTACGTTTCAACCATTTCCATGTCTGAATGTTTTCGATACTATTATGGATTCATGCCCCATCGCCTTTCACTTGTTGCAATGAGAAACGCTTTACGCTCAAAGCAGGTCTCTGCTGTAGAATTAACAGAATCTCATTTTAAGCAAATAAACAAGCTGGATTCGAAGCTTCGGGCCTTCGTTCACTTGATGCCCGAACAAGCGCTTGCGGCTGCCAGAGCGATGGATAATGGAGGCCTCAGCAATGGTCCACTGGCCGGTATTCCGCTCACCATAAAAGATAGTCTGCACATTGCAGGGCAACCCACATTAGTCGGAAGTAAGCTTCGGTTGGGCCACATCGCCGAAACCGATTCCGTGGTTGCCAGTCGTTTACGTGCCGCTGGGGCTGTGTTTCTGGGGAAAACGAATTGCCCTGAAATGCTCATGAACTATGAGGCCGATAACTTCATTACAGGGCGTACTGCAAATCCCTGGAATCTTGCATTGTCCGCCGGTGGTTCCAGTGGTGGGGAAGCAGCGGCCATCGCCTCATTTTGTTCCGCTGGCGGAGTGGGTTCCGACGGCGGTGGCAGCATTCGAGCCCCTGCTCACTTTTGCGGGATCGCTGGCTTAAAGCCCACCCCAGGCAGAATTCCCGCCGTAGGACATGTGCCCGAATGCCTGCATCCGGGCGGAATGTTGGGCGTGGTGGGGCCCATGGCTCGTGACGCTCAGGATCTTAAAGTCTTGTTTGATGTCCTAGCCGGGCACGATGATCAGGATCCGTTCTCTGCTCCAGTCCCCATCGGCCCCGGCGATTTAAGCGGCATCCATATCGGCATTTGGGAACAGTTCTACGATGTTCCAGTTCTGCCTGCCATTCAAACGTTAGTGCGCAAGGCAGGGCAGGATTTGGCGTCTGCGGGACTGTCCATTCGTGACTTTTCGCCAATCGGAATGGAGAAGGCCCCCCACCTTTGGGATTTCTTCTTCACCAAACTTTCTGAACCGTTTGTGCGCAAACTCTACGAGGGCAGCAAGGAAACGCCGCACTGGACTTTAATGGAATTCTGGAACGAATATCCACGCCAATACACCGCCTCGCAGGTGGTGGAAAAACTGGGGCAAAGGGATACCATGCGCGCCTCCCTGTTGGCCCAGATGCGGGAAACTCCATTGTTGATTTCACCAGTAATGTCGGTAACTGCGTTTCAGCCCAGAGAGCGTTCCTGGATGATCAATGGCCAAAAAATCGGCTTGTTTGAATCCACCATGTGCATGACCCCCTTTAACCTCTTCGGATTCCCCGCCGCCACCATTCCCTATGGATTTTCTGAACAGGGAATGCCTATTGGAATCCAAATCGTCGGTCGACCATGGGAGGAAGATCGAATCCTGGCATTGGCAATTCTGCTGGAACAGATCCGAGGCCCCTTCCCAGTTTGTACGTTGTAAAAAGCTGTTACTCCTCAATTGGGTGTCGGAGTGGTCTGAACATTTTTTCGTTTCCTTACCGCTTCAAAGGTGAGATATTGAAGTTGTGTACTCTATAGGACTGATTCACCAGAGTGAACTCGCAGAACAAATCCGCCTTGCCAAATTCAACCTTGGTCCAGATGTTGAGCACGTCGCATACAGAATCAAGGAGGATTCGACAGGAGAGCCCTCAATCTTCTTTCGAATAACGCTCGTCGATTCGGCAACTTCCGAAAACGTTATCGCTGATGTGACTGGGAGAGTAGCTGAGACGCTCTTCAATGCGATACATCCCGTGGATAATTGGGGGCTTCGTCCGTATTTCAATTTCCGAAGCCACTCCGATCAATTGCGAAGACCCGATCCAGACTGGATCTAGCATGGCTTATCATGACGATTTGCTCGCCCATGCCTTGTCTCTCGTTCAAGCCAGCCCTCCATCCGAACTAACCCTTCGCCGTGCGGTTTCGTCTGCATATTATGCCGTCTTCCATTTGTTAATCTTCGAAGCAACAGAGCATTGGGATAGCCTTTCGCTTCGAACTACACTCGGGCGTGCTTACGATCACAGCCTTATGAGAACGACCTCCAATAGGATTCTTGACGGTCGAGAATTCCCATACACCAATGAGAACCCTGTTGAAGTTAGGCAATTGCGGGAAATTGCTCAGGGCTTCGGTCAGTTGCAAGAAGATCGCCACTTTGCCGATTACAACTTGACCAAGCTCTTAGATCCTGTCGATGCACTGCGTCAGGTTAAAGTCGCTGAGAGAATATTCACAAACCTTCCGACAATCAAAACGCGCCCAATCGTCGTGGAATATCTCACACTTCTTTTGGTGAAGAAGCGTTGAGCAAGTCGGTGCACCCATACCAGTGCTCCCGTGGACACTAACCCCTCCTCATACCCAAGAATTTACGAATCTTGCAGCCATCCCTGCCTATCCCACTTGTTTCCCTTCATCCGTAGGAGTAAGCTTCTAAATAGAGGCAAACCGTGATGCGAGTTCGTAATCTGTTTCCCCTACTTTTGGTTGTGGGTACGGCGTTTGGCCAAAGGCCGACGTACACCTATGGAAACATTCTGAATCCAGGCGGAGTGAATCCTGCCCGGTCCACCATCGCTCCGGTCGGTACAAGTCATGCAACACGACTCGGTGCAACGGTTAGTGGCAGACCCATCCCTGGTTATACCGGAGTGGGCAATCGAAGCGGTGCAGTTCTTGTCCCTTATGCCTATCCGGTTTATATTTCCGAACCCATGCAGGCACCACCACCGCAACAGATCGTAACGCAATCTGCCCCATCCATCATCATCAATAACAATTACATGCCGGAGACGGCTCCCAGACCTGTACTTCGTGAGTATTCAGCCGATTCCTTACCAGCACCTCTCGGCCAGCAAAGGCAGAATCAACCAACCGAAGAAGCTGCCGAACAGGGCGGGGAAGCCAAGCCCGTGGTTTACCTTCTTGCTATGAAAGATGGCAGTGTCTATTCCGCCGTCGCCTATTGGGTTGAGGATTCCACGCTGCACTACATTACACCGAAGCACTCTCATAACCGTGCCTCGCTGGATCTGGTGGATCGTGAAATTACCGATCAAGTCAACCGCGAACGCAAGGTGCCGTTTAAGCTTTCACGCTGACGCTGCAATCCGGGCTTCAAACCCCAGGAATGCTCGAACAATAGCCAAGGCATCGTCCAAAGGCTGATCCCCTGCAATGACCAGTTGTGCATGTTCGCGTGTGGGTAAAATGTAGGCTTCCGCCATGGGTCGAACCGTAGTTTCATACTGACGGCGGACGCATGCTTCTGTACGACCCCGCTCACAGATATCCCGTACCAAACGCCTGCGGTAGCACTCTTCATCAGGAGTGCTGACAAAGATGCTGGCTTTTAAGAGATGGCGTATTTGTGGGTCATGCAACGTAAACAGGCCTTCTAAAATTACAAAGTTGTGCGGTTCCACAAGCTTTGAATAGCTGGCTCTGGTGTGCTTGTCGAACAGGTAGACGGGCTCCTCCACAGGGCGACCCTCTGATAATTCTTTTACATGCGTAAAGATTAATGGCCAATCGAGCGCATCAGGATGATCGAAATTACAGACAGCCCGTTGCTCTAACGGCAAATGATCCAGTGCATGATAGTAGGCATCCAGCGCAAGAATAGGCGCTTGGGAAAGCCAACTACTTAACTTTCTGGCTAACTCTGTCTTGCCGGAACAGGAGGGTCCGGCGATCCCGATCAGGTAGGGAATCATGGAGGATTTCAGAACAGAATAGCAAACCTGCTTGATACAATCATAGGTATGAATAAATTTACTTGCATGAGCTTATTGACTCTTCTTGTGACCAGTGGTCTGGCCCAGGCCGGAGAAAAAGGCATGATGCACTGCTTCGCTTTTACTCCGATTGAAACGGCTACTCCGGCTGACTGGAATGCCTGGTACAAAGAGACTGACGCTTTGCCCAAGAAGATCAAAACGATCAAGAAGGTTTGGTACGGCAAATTGCGTGGCAACGGTTTGGGACAGTACAGTGTGGATGCTGCAACCAGCAAGCAATTGATCGCTGGAGAAAAGAATGTAGCGGGTACGGCGAATCGTACAGTGCGGAAATATGGCGCGTGCTTCCTGTTCAAAGATGAGGCGTCGCTGGCACTTTACACCAAAGATCCCAATCACGATGCCTGGTTGAAAGCTTACGAAAAGGTTCGGATTGCTGGAACCACCACTTACGACATTCTGGGTCAATAGATTCGGGTACGGGCTCTAACCGGGAGCCCGTGTAATCTTCTTGTCAACGAACCGTCCCATTTTTACGTCAGAATACAATATGGGCAGGTTCTGCCCGAAACTTTGTATGGGAATCACTAAAATCCTGTTATTCGCGCTTGTCGCCCTACCGATTTGGTCGGCGGAACAGGTTTTGCTGCGTACTGGATTTGCAATTCGTTGCGAAAGCCATACCTCCGATGGAGAGACCGTCTTTCTGCAGACTGGCAGTGGCGTCGTGAGTATCAAAGCTTCTGAAATTGCTGGGTTTGAGTTGGAAGAGGTATTCGCTCAGCCGATCTTGGCACTGACCATTTCAACTGCTGAGATTCCCAAGAGCCAGCGTGTTTTAACAGCCCCAGTTTTAACCACAAAAGAGTTGATTGACAACGCCGCCAGAACCTACGGCATACCGGCTTCTTTTATTCATAGCGTAGTGCAGGCAGAATCAGGCTACAACGTGAATGCACTATCTCCTAAAGGTGCCATCGGGTTGATGCAATTGATGCCAGCCACCGCAAAATCACTAGGGGCAGACCCCAACGATCCGAAACAAAACGTGGAAGCTGGCGTACGTCACCTGACCGATTTGCTGGTTCGTTTCAAAGATGATCCGGAACAACTTCGAAAGACTTTGGCAGCCTATAATGCCGGTCTGGGGGCTGTCGAAAAGTACAATGGCGTTCCCCCATATCAGGAAACGCAACTGTACGTGGAAAAAATCCTCAACCGCTATAACTACCTCAGAAAATAAGTAAACTCCTTGGACTCTCCCTAATCTTTTGGGACGGGAATGCCGTTATACCGAAGAGAGGGATGAAATCATGAATCGGCGGGCTCTTCTATCTGCCGTGACTGTCTTACTGTTTGTATCGGCAACAGTTTCGGCTCAAACCTTCGGATCGGGTAGCCAGGAATTGACGCCGCAAGGCTTAATTCTGCTTATCCTTTTGGGTGTTTTTATCCTGTATAAACTCCTTGGCAGCAGATAGTACGAAAATCCACTTGCAAAGTGCCGGTTCTTTATAGGATGCTATAAGGTTTTCCAGTCCTAATATTTTTCTAATGAAAGTTCGGGTTCTCTATCACGATCATTGCTTTGACGGCGCCGCCTCTGCCGCGCTGTTCACGCAGTTCTATACAGACAAGTTCAACACCAACGCTGAATTTGCTTATACGGGCATGGCCCATACAGCCGATCAGTTGTTTGAGGATAATCTTTTTGACGGCGATGAAAACGCTATTGTCGATTTCAAATATTCGCCACATCCCAAGCTTACCTGGTGGTTTGATCATCATCAGAGTGCATTTCTAAGCCCTCAAGATGCCGAGCATTACAAAGCAACAGTGGGCAAGCACTTTTTCTTTGACCCCACCTATCGATCCTGTACAAAGTTCATTGCCGATACCGTTCGCGAGAAGTTCGGCTATCAAAACCAGTCATTAGTGGACCTGATCCGCTGGGCCGATATCATTGACGGCGCGCAATACAAAAGCGCCGAAGAAGCGGTGGGACTGGGGTCAGCCGCCATGAAATTGACTTCAGTGATTGAAGGTTCCAAAGGCTCCGGAACAGTGCAGAAAATCATTGGGATGATGCGCCATCAGTCTTTAGACCAGATCATAGCCGATCCAGAGATTGAACAAGTTTTTCGTCCACTGTATGAACGGCACCTCACTTCCTTGGATTTGATTCGTCGCCGGGCCGCCACCACCGATGGTGTAATCTTTTTCGATTTGGTGGATGACGGAGTGGAAGGATACAACAAGTTCATTCCGTACTACTTGTTCCCACAAGGAACGTATACGGTATCGGTCAGCGTTTCAAGCTTCCGAACCAAAGTATCGGTTGGGTCCAGTCCTTGGGCTCAAAAGCCAGTGGTGCACAATCTGGCTACCATTTGCGAACGTTACGGCGGCGGTGGACACTCCAAAGTGGGCGCCATCAGCTTCCCCATCGGTGCAGTGGAACAGGCTCGTAAAGCGGCCGCTGAAATTGTGGAAGAACTGCAGTCCTAGCAGGGTGTTTTAGCGACAGTAAGGTATCCTGAAAGTTGGAGGGCAGGTGAGTTACCTCGAAAATCAGTTTGAAAGAAATTTTGTGACCACGTCGGTAGATTATGTGTTCAATTGGGCACGCCAATCATCCATTTGGCCGCTGACCTTCGGGTTGGCATGCTGTGCCATTGAAATGATTGCCGCCTCTACCTCGCGGTTCGATATCGCCCGATTCGGCGCGGAAGTGTTTCGACCGAGCCCCAGGCAATCGGATCTGATGATTGTGGCGGGTACTGTAACCTTGAAAATGGCACCGGTGCTGAAAAGAATTTGGGACCAGATGCCCGATCCCAAGTGGTGCATCTCAATGGGTGCTTGTTCCAGCGTCGGTGGCCCATTTAATACCTACAGCGTATTGCAAGGAGTCGATCGAATTGTGCCGGTGGATGTGTACGTCACGGGTTGTCCTCCGCGGCCTGAAAATCTGTTCTACGCTTTGTTGAAGTTGCAGGATAAGATTCAAAGCACCGACAATCTGGTTCGTCGCCCTACGGAAGTGCGGCTGGATGAAGCCATGCTTGAAAACTTCAAGCGTCAAGTGATGGTTGCTCAAATCCAAAAGCCGATTTAGCTTGTGGCGTTCTCCCTCACTGCCTTCAACATTTACGTTTCCTCGCTACTTTCTCAGATCGATTGGCTGGAGCATGGTTTTGGAACCAGTTCCGGCAATCCAGTCAGGGAAGGGCAAGTGGCGTCGTTGACACAAACCCACTCCGATGCTATTCACCACATCACTGAGGCAGGGGAAAAGCAGGCTGAGGGCGACGGTATGTTTACAAGCCTCACAGAGCTGTGGCTGTCCATTCGCACCGCTGATTGCATCCCCATTCTATTGGTTGACCCTAGGGCGAAGGTGATCGCCGCAGTCCACGCCGGTTGGCGAGGTACTGTGGACCAGATTCTTGCTAAAACTGTAACCAGATTAACCACGGAGTGCCATTGCTTGCCAGCAGATCTACTGGTGGCCATTGGACCGGGTATTTCTGCCTGCTGTTTTGAGGTTGGGTCGGAAGTGACAGACCAATTTGAGAGTGCCTATGTTTCGGCCAGACCGGCGGGGAAGGCGCATATCGATTTGAAAAAGGTGAATGTTGCGCAGTTGATGCAAGTCGGGGTGAAAGCAGGAAACGTGGATGTAGCCGAAGCATGCACGGTTTGCACCACTGGCTTCCATAGCTATCGCGGGAACAAGACAGTAGAGCGGATGAACTCGGCCATAAAAATAAAAAGAGGCGCAGTATAAAACTGCGCCTTCTTTAGCTTATATAGGGAAACAGCGGGAGCCAACAGAGCGATCGGAAATCTTAGGCGGCGTTGACAAGAACATCGTCGAACGCGTCGGAGCTTTCGTCCTGGTGTTGATCTGCCTGTTCCTGGCATAGAATGCAGTACGGGCTCCACGGAACGGCTATTAACCGTTTGGGGCTGATCTCTTCCTCGCAATGCAAGCAAGTACCGAAACCACCATCGTTTATGCGGCGCAAAGCGGCGCTCACATTCCGTAATAGGTTGGATTCCCGGTCTAGTGTGCGTATTGCAAGCTCACGTTCGGCGGCGCGCTGTACTTCATCCAGCGCATCGGGGCTCTTCTCAATAGCGATATCTTCTTTGTGACGTAACAAACCGGACAATTCGGCCTGCTTCGTCTCTAGAATCTCGCGAAACTTGTTTAATTCTGCTTTGGTCATGCTGTCCCTCCTTTTCAAGGTCCCAACTACTTCGGTCTCTGTACTGACAATCTCTTCAAGCTAATTGACAATACGTGTAAATCTACCCAACGGACTTCACCAGACGGAATGGATAACAACCCATCCCGCTTCACCTTCTCCAAACTCTCCTGTTGTGGATGTATTAGAAAAGACGCTGATTCTTCCGAAAAGTTTCAAAAATCCTAGCGTTTTAGAACTAAAGATTTCTGCTCACCCAACCGCAATACGACCGACGACGCGATCCGTGCAGCTACAGTATCTGTCAGGGTGAGAGATTGTACTTTCGGAATTAGCATAACATAGCTGTCAAGCAATTCTGGGGCCATCTAGTTCCTTCTTCCCTACCAAACACCGCCAACCCTACTCGAGTTGCGCTAAAACATTGCCCATCATCCGCTGCTAACTTGATGATTTTTCAGCAACGTGAATACTTATCGTCATGCACCAATCAGAACTTTAGGCTATGTCGAGATAGGTGCCAAATATTTTTTCACACTTCAATTTTGGCCAGTGAACTTGGGTTATTTTTACACATTATCTTGCGCTTTTGACGCAAGGAGCGCAGGCAACCAGGTGGCCAGTACGCTATACAATTGTGCTCCACCGACTGGCTTCGATAAACAATCATCCATTCCCGCAGCCAGACACTTCCCTCGTTCGCCTTTTACGGCGTTGGCGGTAATGGCAATAATGGGCATCCGCAACTGACTGGCACGGATGGCGGTAGCGGCTTGATAGCCATCCATTTCAGGCATCTGACAATCCATGAATACAAGATCGATATCCCGTGTCTGACACTGCTCCACGGCATCGCGTCCGTTGGATACGATGGACACTTGGCAGCCAAGACGCAACAGCAGACTTTGGATTACTTTCTGGTTCACAACATTATCTTCAGCCACCAACACCCGTGCCCCTGGAAAGGTCAATTCCTTTGCCTCTGCGGCGGGGGCCACCGGGATACTATCCTCATTCAGCAACAGCGTGCGCAGGGCTTGTAGGCGAAAAGGGTATTGCAATTGTTTATCTGCCGGACGGTGTTCCGTTAGCCAATTGGATTCATCCCCGCCGAGCCTTACCAGCCAGATAATGTTTCGCGGTGCGGTGGCAGGCAATTCTGCCAGGAACTGCGGCAGAGGTAGAGATAAAGTGAGCGCATCGGCAATCATGGTTTCGAATGGATGCTTATTTTGCGATTCGTTGATTAAATCGGATGCTTCATTGGATCGGGAAGTGCGAAAGGAAGTGGACCAATTGGCCAGTACAAGTTGCAGCCACTGTTTTCTGCGGGGACTATCGCTTACCAGTAAAAACCGCTTCGATGCCGCAAAAGGCGAAGCTGTCGACGCATCGTACCTTGTCAATTGATGCTGCGGTGGAAGGGAGAGTACAAAACTGAACGTTGTACCTTCCCCAGGAAGGCTACGCAACTCAAGCAAGCCACCCATGAGTTCCACCAACTGGCGGGAGATGGCCAGCCCCAACCCTGTGCCCCCATATCGGCGAGTTGTAGAAGTATCCGCCTGACTGAAATTTTCAAAAATGGCTGCTTGTTTTTCCAGTGGAATGCCAATGCCCGTATCTTTGACAATGAACTGGACGCGGTTGTCCTGTGGATGATCCATGGGGCTGACCAGCAGCGTGACCCAGCCTTTACTGGTGAATTTGATGGAGTTGCTCAACAGGTTGGACAGAACTTGGCGAAGACGGGTTGGATCGCCCACCAGCATCGGGGGTAAGGCAGGATGAAATTCATATTGAAAATCCAATCCCTTGGCGAAGGCTTCGGCACAAAAAAGCTGGGCAATTTCAGAGCACAACAGCTCCACGTCGAAATCGTGATTATCCAGTTCCAGTTTCCCGGCCTCGATTTTTGAAAAATCCAGAATGTCGTTGATGATCACCAGCAGGGAATGGGCGGAACTGCGGACGGTATCGGCATAATCGGCCTGTTCAGGCCCTAAGGGAGTTTTCAGCAACAACTCCGTCATCCCGATGATGCCGTTCATGGGAGTGCGAATTTCATGGCTCATATTGGCAAGGAATTGGCTCTTAGCTTCGCTGGCAGCTTTGGCCTGTTCTGCTAAAATCGCTGCCGCTTGCAACGAAGCCGTCAATCTGGCATTCAAGCTGGATGCCGAGTTCCTGGCTTTGCGCATAGCCAGCAAGGAAAACAGTGCCCCAAACGTTGTCAACGAGACCACGGCGATGCTGACTCTTAAGATGGTGTTTTGTTGTTGAAACTCAATTGTCTTGCGCTGCAGGCTACGCCCTTGGCCGGCTGTCATCAGGTGGGCGGATGAATAGACAGTTAACCGGCCATCAATGATCATTCCTTCTATGGCATCGCGAAGCAGATCGGCAACCTGTTTTTTTTCAAATGTTGAAGCAATAGAAACTTCCAATTCATCCGTTTCAATCGGATATGCAAAAAAGTCCAGATCTTTGCAGTTTTCAATTTTGGCCTGGTTCGCTCTATTGGTATCTAACATGGCGTATTTTGCCTGGCCATCGCACAAAGCAGCGGTTGCTTGGGCACTGGAAGGCATGGGAAGCAATTGAGCTTGTGGAAAGGTGGAATGGGCAATCAGGTCGTTGAATATCCCCTTCTGGTAGGTAAGGGTTGCTGTACCAATCAAAAGATTTTTTGCGGGTGTCCCCAAGCTCAGCAACTTGAAACCGGCATCCCACCAGGGTTTTGTGAAATAGACTTTACCTCGCAGAAATTTCTTGTTATGCAGGTAGGGCCATAAATCTACTTTGGATTGGAGCAACGCCTGATCGGCGCCTTCTACGGCCAGCACCCAGCGCAGTTTAACCCCGGCGATAGCGGCAGCTTCGGTAATCACATCGACGGCGAACCCGGTGGGCGGTTCGCCTAGCTTGTAATCCATCAAAGGGTGCGCCTTGCTGTAGCCGATTGTATAGGTCTGTGAAAGTAGTTGCCTTTGTTGTTGCCAGTAAAAGCCAACGAGTGACAAAAACAATGCTAAAGGAAGTGCAAGTAACCAGAGTTTTTGTGAAGTCGAGTTTTTGCTGTGCTCGCTTGAAACTACTTCCATGCCAAGTTCCCAAGGACCAATCCCATTGGACGCGTATCGTCTTTGTAAGAAAATACCTGGTCCAACTCAAGAACAATAGTAATCTCTTTCTCTTTGAATCCTCCATTGGGAATTCGGTATACCAGATGATGTTCCGCTTCACCGGCAGGAATCGGTTGCGGCGCAAGCGGCTGGCCATTGGCGGTGACGGTTAACGTTAGGGGGCCGCTACGTGGATCATCGGCGAATCGGAAGCAAGTTACTACCAACTGCTTTGCCTCAGGATTGGGTGCACCCAGACGCACTTCGGCACGTTTGGACATCCAGCGGAGTTTGTTCGCTTCAACCGGATGCCAACCCGCGCCAATGAATTCGGCTTGATATTTTTGACCCACATCAATGCGCTGCGGCGGTTCGATGGGCCAAAGTTTATCGGACAAGGCTTGATACAGCACGGTGACGTTCTTCAACTTGTCCCCTTGCGGTTGGTACACCAAAGCGGCACCCGCGGAAAGGGCTCGTTTAGCGGCAGTAGAGGGCAGCACGAAGGGTGCAATGTCGTTGATCTCCGGGTGCTTGTCAATGTTTCCGGCGGCGTCGGGAGTGAGGTACACCTCCGGTGGGCCAGGCAGAAGGCGGAACGCTCCGTCCGACATTAATGACCAGAATTGTTCTGAACTGACTCCGGCCAGCAACAGGATTTTATCGGGATGCAGTTGGCTGGCTTGCTGCACTCCAAAAAAGAACTGTCTGGCGATTCGGGTTTGTTGGTAGTTATAACCGGCTACAAAATAGGTCATGTATCCGCTGCCCGCAAGGTACGCAATGGTAGCGAAGGCGGCAATGGCACGGTAGAGCGTGCCCGAGTTCCAGGCAAGTTGACAGGCCCAACCTGCGGCAATGGCCAGGCCCAGCGTGGGCATGACAAGGTAGTACGCGGTGACGTGAAACTTCAGTGGCAAAACCGGCGCTAGAATTCCCAGGAACCAGGCGATGCAGAACAAAGCCAGCCATTGCCTTTTGTAACATTGCCAACCGAGGAACGCGGCTAAGGAGACGGAAGAAATGGCCGTGGAGATGTTAGACCACATGGTCCATTCCGGGGTCAGGCCTCCTTCAAATGCACCGAAGGCTCGCACCCCGTATCGGGCGATTGTTTTTAACATTCCCGTATCCCAATACATGCGGTAAAGCTCTGCGGTTTCGGCTGGAGCAAAAGATCGATGGACGATTGTGTATAGGATAGAGACCAGAAATAGCGGCAGGATTTTCGGGAGCAGACTGCGACGGAACAAGATCGCCCAAGTGGCCACCAGCGCCGGGTACACGACATTCAATTCCAGTGCGCCGAATCCAAGCAGGAACACCAGCCATTGTAAGTACCACCATTTCCGCTGGCCCGTTTCGGTATAGCGCAGGAAGCAAAGAAACGCGCCTAACAAGAAAGCGGAACATTGAATTTGGTTATAGCTGCTGGCCCAACTCATAGGGCGAGCTAAAGAGCTGTTAGCGGTCCACAGAAGGCTTGCTACGACGGCAGCGAAGTAAGAACCGGTTAGACGGCGGGTGATGGCTTGCAGTAACCAGATTGCCAGGAACTGGGTCAGAAAAACTACGATGTGAAAGGGCAGGGCATCGAAGTCAAAAAGTTGGTGAAGTACCAGGAAATAGAGGCGTTCACTCAAGGGGCGAATGGTGCCCTGGGCCATTGGTGAAAACAGTGCGGCCCACAGATCATAGGGTTCCTGGATGCTGAGGCTGAGCCCCAGCCAGGCGAAATCATCTTCGCGGAACCAGGAGGTGAGCCCCTTCCAGTAAAGCATCAAACTGAAAGCTGGCGCGAGCACCCAATAGGCAATTCGCTGCCACAAATTCATTGCACTTCCAGTCCAATGGAAGATGCGATGACGCCTAATTCGCGCAGATCCATGGTTCCCGCAGCAACGAATTTATCGAGTACAAAATCTATGGTCACCGCGTCGCCAGATAGCGATGCTGCGGGAACTGCTTTTTTGTATTCCTGCGGACCAGCTTGTTTGTATGTGACCGGTTCGAGCGGCTTGCCATTGACTGTGGCAGTAATGGT
>JANMWO010000261.1:0-1810 GCA_031394025.1 Acidobacteriota bacterium | reverse complement strand
GCTGATCCTGACTTACGCGCTGCTCGGCTTCGCCAACCTGGGCTCGATCGCCATTCAGATTGGCGGGATCGGTGGGCTGGCGCCGGAGCGCCGGGGCGAGATCGCCCGCTATGGGTTGCGCGCCATGATCGCGGGCAATTTCGCCGCGTTCACCTCCGCCGCGATCGCGGGCATGCTGCTGTGACGTCCGGCGTCACCCCGGCCCTCGCGGTGGTCGAGGCCTGGCTGGGTGGACGCCGGCCCAGCGTCGCCCTCGTGCTGGGATCGGGGCTCGGAGGACTGGCGGATCGTCTGGACGGTGCAGACCATCTGCCCTATGGACGGATTCCCGGATTCCCCGGGACCACGCTGCCGGGCCATGCTGGCGAGCTGGTTGCTGGTATGTTAGGCGGCCGTCAGGTGCTGTGTCAGAGCGGACGGTTTCATGCCTACGAGGGTCATGGTCAGGCGACGGTGATCCTTCCCAGCCGGCTCTTCGCCGCGCTGGGCATCGGGCAGGTCATTCTGACGAACGCGGCGGGCGGGATCCGGCGGACCTTCGCCCCGGGCACGCTGATGTGCGTCGCGGACCAGGTGAATCTCACCTGGGCCAATCCGCTGGCTGGCGCGCTGGTGCCGGGCGACACCCGCTTCCCCGACATGTCCGCGCCGTTCGATGCGGAGCTGATCGCGCTGGCGCACCGGGTGGCCGGAGCGGGCGGTGTTGCTCTGGAGGATGGGGTGTACGGTGGCGTGATGGGGCCGAGCTACGAGACCCCGGCGGAGGTGCGGATGCTCGAACGGCTTGGGGCGGACGCGGTGGGGATGTCCACCATCGCGGAGGTCATCGCCTTACGGGCGCGGGGACTGCGGTGTCTGGGACTCTCGCTCATCACCAATCGTGCGGCGGGGCTCAGCCTGACGCCGCTGTCGCATGCGGATGTCATGACGACGGCGCGCGCGGCGGGTGCGGCGCTGGGCCGACTGGTGGAAGGGGTCGTCGCGAGCCTCCATGCCCGCGAGGCGGGCACGCTATGATCGCCGGGCCGGCTCCAGGTGATTGACCGGCCCATGTCCCCCACCGAGCCCCGGGGCCGACTGCAGCGCGCGGGCGAGATAGTCGAGCGCATCAGCCACTGCCGCCTCGAGTGGCTGGCCTGAGGCGAGTCCTGCCGTGATCGCGGCGGAGAGGGTGCAGCCGGTGCCGTGCGTGGAGGTCGTATCGATCCGGTGGCGGGTGAAGTGGTGCACACCCTGTGAGGTGACCAGGACGTCGGTCATCGTCGGGCCGGTAAGGTGACCGCCCTTGATCAGTGCGGCGGCTGCGCCGAGTCGGAGCAGCGCATCGCCGGCGGCTTCCATGCTCGCCGGGTCGCGCACCTTGAGTCCGGTCAGCAGCCCCGCCTCGTCGAGGTTGGGCGTGACCAGACAAGCGAGCGGGAGCAGCCGATCGCGCATCACCCGTTCCGCCTCGGCGTCGAGCAGCCGGTCGCCCGAGGTGGCGACCATCACTGGATCGCAGACATAATTGGTCCACCGATACCGCAGAATCGCTTCCGCGACCTGTTCGACCAGTGCCGCGGTCGCGAGCATGCCGGTCTTCACGGCGTCCGGCGGCAAGTCCTCCGCGAGCGCGGCGAGCTGGTCGGTCACGATCGACGCGGGCGCGGCGTGCACCGCACGAACGCCCCGGGTATTCTGCGCCGTCAGGGCGACGATGACGCTGGTCCCGTACACCCCGAACTGCTGGAATGTCTTGAGGTCGGCCTGGATGCCGGCCCCACCGCCTGAATCGGAGCCGGCAATGGTGAGTGCGATCTTCATGCGAAAG
>JANMWO010000273.1:0-3122 GCA_031394025.1 Acidobacteriota bacterium | reverse complement strand
CCTGGACGTGAAGGGTAAGAAAGTCCTTTTGAAACCAAATCTGGTTGAATTCGACCGAAATACGGCCATCAATACAGACGTAGCGGTAGTGGCGGCGGCCTGGGACGCGTTCCGAAGTCTTGGGGCACACGTTCAAATCGGCGAGGGTCCAGGACATCGGCGTGACGCTCTGGGAATTGCGGAAGAGGCGGGTTATCGCAGCGGATTATCGCAATTTGAATCCAACTTTGTCGACCTGAATCGCGATGATGTGACACGGGTGGAGAAATTTGCCCATCACAAAGAAATCTATTTACCAAATTCGGCCTTGAGTGCCGATTTGGTGGTTTCTCTGGCGAAAATGAAGACCCACCATTGGGCTGGGGCAACTTTATCGATGAAAAATTTCTTTGGCCTAGTGCCGGGGGCGGTTTATGGCTGGCCAAAGAATTTTCTGCACATGACTCAGATTCCGACATCGATTATTGAGCTGAACCGGATTTTTCGCAAGACTTTTGCCATTGTGGATGGCATTGTTGGCATGGAAGGCAATGGGCCCATTCAAGGGACACCGAAGCAAGCTGGGGTTTTAGTGATGGGAAGCGATAACGTCGCTGTGGATGCCACCTGTTGCCGGATCATGGGAATAGATCCAATGAAGGTAGAGTACATTGTTGGTGCTCAACATTTGGGAATTGCTGATGAATCCCGGATAGAGCAGCGCGGTGAGACCATCCCCAGCGTCCAAACGAATTTTGAACTGATCAAGGAATTCGCGCACCTACGCGTTTGAACTTCCATTTTTAGAGCTGTCTGGTGGAAAGAATATACTTGCGCACGGTAAGGTAGGAATCCCCAGCCAAAGCTTTCATCGCCTTTTTGGCTTCCCACAATCCGGTCTGCTGCAAGCTTGGCCACAGTGCCCCGGAGGCAATTGCTCCAGAGGTTGACGCTGGCGTTCCGGCCTTGATCGAATAGCGTCCCAGGATCATGCAACCATCCACCGTGGAAATGGATTTCACAGGCTCAGAATTGAACAAGACCTGAATTCCAGCGGCGGCGGCGGATTGTCCAACCTTACGCGAATAATATCCGTCGGCGACGGAAGCGACGCGCATCGGTTCGCCCAGAATATCGCTCAATATCTGGCAACTGACGGACCATTCCCGGATCAAATCCTCCCAGGAAAGATTCGACATGCGGGCTGGGTGGGAATGGGTATGACTGCCGATCACATGACCTCGCTGGTGAAGTTCACGGATTTGGGCAGGACTCATGAAATCGGGCTTGTTGATCCAATCGGTGGTGATAAAAAAGTGGCCACGCCAGCCTCTTGATTCCAGTTCTTCGGCAACACAGGTGTAAGATCCGATGGCCCCATCGTCGAAGGTGAGGAAAACTGGAACTTCGTCAGACCATTGTCGCGGCTTGCCGATGCTGCTGAGAACCGCTTTGGGCGCTTGAGTACGGATGGCATCCAAGTGAGTTTGAAAGCTGGGGCGGTCCAAGGTGTAGTGCGCAGGACAGCGTCGTAGAGGGTCGTCAGAAGGGGTAATTGCTTCTACAACGTCGTGATAACCGATGGAGATTGCTTTCATTGCTGCCCTATGCTGCAAAGACTGGGTTTGTTGGCTAAATTTCTTTTCCACTCTAAGCGAAGGAAATCGCCCATGGTCGTAAATTGCACAGGGGTTAAGCAGTAGGCCGGGGCATTCTGACAGCGACCATCTTTCAGGTCAAATTCCCACCCGTGGCCGTCGCAGGAAAGCACTCCGTTTTCGACAAGCCCACCGGATAGGGGCCATGCCGCATGCGGACAGACGTCTACAAAGGCGCTGATTCCGCTGGTTGTGCGAGTGACCACAATGGCCATCTGTTCGTGCTCAACGCGAACTGCTGTGTCTAAGGGAAGATCGGAAATGGGGAAATCAATGTGTGGCATACCAGTCGTGAAGTTTCTTAGGATCGGGATCGTATAAAAAGTGATACAGCGGTTCGTTATATTCGTCGGGACGTCGAGAGGCTTTGAAGCGCAGAGATAGCAGCAAGTCTTCAAAGAACGGCTCTTCCCCACTGACAAAAGGATAAATCAACTTATCTTCCACTTCAATGCGATAGTTCCAATCTGCGGCAATTCCGGCGCGCACGTAGGTTGGACCTGACGAAGTGAAATCCACGGTCCACTCCCCACCTTGCGGACCGCTGATGACAAAGGCGAGTTTGGCGTTGATACGTTTGCGGACAGCTTCGGTTTGCATGGCTGCCAACTGATCAAAATGCTTGGTCAGTAAGTTGTCCAAGTCGCTGCCTGCGGGTGGTTCGGCTGCACGGTCGGCCAGAATAGAAGGTGCCAATCGTGTTGAGACTTCGCGAAGATATTCGGCGCGAGGTACTCGAAAAGATGCCGGGGCATGGGATTCAAATCCCTTGGCACTATCCCAAACATCGGTCGAAGCCATGTAAAGACCTTCGCTGGATAATTTGGCTTCAGACATGGCCTGCACCGCCAGGACGGGGTCGATGAAGATTCCCTTTTCTTCGGAATTCAAATAAAACAGATCGGAATGAAGCACCGTGCAAGGTCCAGCGGCAGGAACAGCGTATCGTGGTTTGGTAAGCTTTACCCGTTGTACCAGACTTCGCAGTAGGGCTTTGCGACGGCGCTGAATCAAATCCAGTTTGATATCGTCAGCATAATCGTAGAGCATGGGGTACCAATTGGCACCGGAAAACATGTAAAAGCCAATGTCGATTCCCATTTCACCAATGCGCTTCAGATCACCGTATGCCAGTTTGCAATCGGTCTCATTGAACACGCGTACGCCTTCGTGTTCCACCAGAATTGCGGAATCATTGGTGTATTCAGCGGTACCAAAAATGGTGGCGGAAACTCCGTTACCCAAATCCAGTTTTTCCCCGGAGACGTTTTCCTGTATGTTGGTGAATCCCAAACCGCCTAAATACTGACGAAACTTCGGGGTCACAAACTTGCAGATCAGTAGTGGCGTATCGCAAGGGAAATGACGCAGGGTAGCGGTGTCCATATGATCTAAGTGTTCATGAGAAATGAACAGGTAATCAATATCTTTGGGCACCGTTTTTGGTGTGACACCGGCATCGGCAAGAATGTGTGTATGGAACCA
>JANMWO010000224.1:0-8665 GCA_031394025.1 Acidobacteriota bacterium | reverse complement strand
CTGCCCGTGGGACCTGGAACAGAACTACGATTCCTTAAAAAAGTACCTTGTTGAAGAAGCCTACGAAGTGATTGAAGCCATCGATACCAAGGACTTTGATCAACTGGCAGAGGAGTTGGGCGATCTTTTGTTGCAGCCGGTATTCCTGGCACAGATCGCTAAAGAAGAAGGACGCTTCACCATCAACGATTCGCTGAATGCCATTAACGAAAAGCTGATTCGTCGTCATCCGCACATCTTTGGAACAGGTGTGGCGAAGACTGCCGATGAAGTGAAACAGCGTTGGGACGAAATCAAGAAACAGGAAAACGTAAAGAAGGGTAAGCAGGCCGAAGGGTTGTTAGGATCTATTCCGCGGTCCATGCCAGCGCTTTCCGAAGCGCGTGAAATCAGTCGTCGTGCAGCCAAGGCTGGGTTTGATTGGGAGAACGCGGGACAAGTGATCGACAAGCTGCATGAGGAAGTTGAGGAGCTGTCGCGGGCAGAATCGCAAGAGGAAAAAGAAGGTGAGGTCGGCGATTTATTGTTTGTATTGGTGAACCTGGCGCGCTTTCATGGGGTGGATCCGGAAGAAGCATTGCGTAAGACCAATACCAAATTCCGGCAACGTTTCAGCCATGTGGAAAAGCGATTAGCAGAGCAGGGTAGGGAACCAGAGACTTCCACCGTGTCAGAGATGGAACTTTACTGGCAAGAGGCCAAGCAAAAGCAATGAGTGCCATTACGGTTCGAACAATTCAAGAATTGGATGAGCTTCGTGAAGCTGTGCACTTGCAGAAAGTCATCTGGGGTTTTAACGACATTGATCTGTTGCCCGTTAGGCTATTTGTTGTCGCCACGAAAATTGGTGGACAGACCTTGGGTGCTTTCGACGGTAAGAAGATGGTTGGGTTTCTGTTGGCCATTCCTGGGTTGAAAAAAGGCGGAGAGGTCTATCTACATAGCCACATGATGGGCGTGGCTGTAGATTATAGAAATGCCGGAGTGGGCCGTGCCTTGAAGCTGGCGCAACGCACCGACGCATTGCAAAATGGTGTGAAGCTGGTGGAATGGACCTTTGATCCATTGCAGATCAAGAACGCGTTTTTCAATATTGAACGCCTGGGCGCGGTGGTTGGGCGCTATGTTTTGAACCAGTATGGAATCACATCGAGCGCACTGCAATCGGGCTTGCCCACGGATCGCTGCATTGCTGAATGGGATTTGGATTCGAAGCGCGCCACCTGCATCATTCAAGGTGATCCGTACGACAAGCCCACAGTGCTGGAACGAATTTCTGTCCCCACCAACATTGACCATATTCTGAAAACTCAGCCTGAGCAGGGACGCGATTTGCAGGCAAAAATCAGCGAACAATTCTTGTGGCATCTGGGAACTGGTTTGGTTGTGACCGGATTTGAACGTGGGGAACAGGAATGCAGCTACCTGCTATCCGCTGGAATGAATAAAAATGAAAATTGAGCAGATTCGTTTACGACAAATTCAGATGCCACTGGTGCACTATTTTGAAACCAGTTTCGGACGCACCTATTCGCGCGACATGGTTCTGGTTGAAGTAGTTGCCGATGGGGTTTCTGGTTGGGGCGAAGTGACTGCTGGAGAAAATCCTTTCTACAACGAAGAGTGGACCGAAGCGGCCTGGTTGATTGTAAAGCACTATGCGTCCCCGCGCGTGCTGGGTCGCGAGCTTGCTTCCGCTGACGATGTCTATCCGCTACTCAGCCATATTCGGGGTCATTTTATGGCTCGTGGTGGCTTAGAAGCGGCCGTGTGGGATTTACAGGCGCGGCGTAATGGGCGGCCATTGTGGCAGGAGATTGGTGGCGGTGCACGCAAGGAAATTGCTTGTGGTGTTTCCATTGGCATTCAAGACACAGTTGCTGACCTGCTCAAGAAAATCGAGAAAGAGCTGGCCGACGGGTACCAGCGCATCAAGATGAAAATTAAGCCTGGGCGCGATGTGGAAGATTTGCGTGCCGTGCGTCAGGAATTTCCAGGGATCAAGCTGATGGCCGATGCCAATTCTGCCTACACATTGGCCGACATTGACCATCTGCGCAAGTTGGATGATTTCTACTTGATGATGGTGGAACAGCCATTGGCTCACGACGATATTATCGACCACGCAACATTGCAAACAAAATTGCAAACG
Organism: Acidobacteriota bacterium; assembly: GCA_031394025.1. Lineage (GTDB taxonomy): Bacteria > Acidobacteriota > Terriglobia > Bryobacterales > Bryobacteraceae > JANXSF01. The sequence continues at coordinate 6,513 of JANMWO010000224.1, read as the reverse complement.
CCAGTGTGTTTGGACGAATGTATCCGGTCTGCGCACCATGCGCAGCAGGCCATTGACATGGGGGCCTGTCGGATTATTAACATTAAGCTGGGTCGCGTGGGTGGTTTTGCCGAAGCCAAGCGAGTGCACGACGTATGCCAGAAAGCGAACGTGCCGGTTTGGTGTGGCGGCATGTTGGAATCGGGAATTGGGCGGGCTCATAATGTGGCACTCTCCACCTTGCCGAATTTCACACTTCCGGGGGACGTGTCGGCCAGCAAACGCTATTGGAAACGCGACGTGATTGTTCCCGCAGTGGAGACCACTCCTCAAGGCACCATTCAGGTCACTGACGGCGTGGGCTTCGGCTACGGAATCGACATGGAGTTCCTGAAGTCGATCACCGTTCGTGAGGAGACTCTTAGTTGACCGATCCTGCCAATAGGCCTTGGCGACTATATCTGTTGTTGCTCTTGGTGATGTTGATCTGGTCATTGAATTTCATCGCCACAAAGGTTGTGTTGAAGGAAGTGCCTGGTCCATTGCTTGCGGGAATTCGAATTCCGCTGGCGGCAATGTTTCTCCTCCCAGTTTATTTTTGGTCCCATCGTACTCACGGGAAAACCTGGACAAATGCTGACGCACTGCGCATGGGACTTCTTGGCCTAGTGGGCATTGCGGCGAATCAAGTTCTGTTCATACTCGGCATGGGGAGAACCACGGTTACTCATGCCGGGTTGATCATCGGGATGGTGCCTTTGATTGTGTTGACACTCACCGCAATACTGGGGCACGAATCGCTTTCGCTGCAAAAAATAGGCGGAATCGTACTGGCGCTTGGTGGCTTAGGCATTTTGCAAGCTCGTGCTGGAACGGTGGCTGGACCAACCTTTTGGGGCGACCTGATGAGTTTCGGATCGGCATTTGCGTTTTCCTGCTACGTTGTTTTCGGAAAAGCAATGGTGGTGAAGCATGGTCCATTCATCCCTACCACTTTCGCCTTCTTCGCAGGAGCTTTGGCTCTATTTCCGACGACCCTTTACTTCGGCTGGAATTTCGACTTCAGCAAAGTTAGCTTGGCCGCCTGGTGTGGAATTTTGTACATGGCACTGGCCTCTTCAGTGATCGCTTCCATACTTTATTACCATGTGCTGGGCAAACTTTCCGCGTCACGTGTTTCTTCGTTCAGCTATCTACAACCCTTGATGGCAAGCACTCTGGGAATCACGCTGCTTGGGGAACACGTGAGCACGGCGCTGATTGGTGGGGGCGTTCTGATTCTTAGCGGCGTGTTTTTGACGGAGCGTGGTTGAGGAAATCGCAATATGGAGATGTCAATGTCTGACGCAATACTGAGAGCTAGCCTGCGAGGCAAGACGATTTTAGTGACCGGTGCTGCCCGTCGTATTGGGCGGTCCATTGCACTGCGTCTGGCAGCAGAAGGGGCTCGGGTAGCTATCCACTATAACGGATCAAAGCAAGAGGCCGAACGGACGGCTGCTGATTGTGGTGGTGCCAACTTGTTCCAGGCCAATCTGGAAAGTGTGAGTGAAATTGAACGGATGTTCCTGGACATTGATCAACGGTTGGGCGGTTTGGACGGTTTGGTGAACAATGCTGCACGATTCACCCGTTTCGATCCGCTGACCATCACCGAAGCAGATTGGGATTTCATCCACGACGTGAATTTGAAGGCTGTATTTTTTTGTTGTAAAGAGGCAGCTATCCGTATGAAAGCTCGCGGCGCCGGAAGAATCGTGAATATCAGCTCATTGGGTGGAATCCGGCCTTGGGCCGATCATGCGCACTATTGTGCGTCAAAAGCGGGCGTAATCATGCTTACAAAGGCCTTAGCAAAGGCTTGGGCGCCACAAATCTCTGTAAATTCTGTGGCCCCAGGAGTAATTCCTTTCGGGGAGCAGGATGCGCCGGAAGTGGCCGCCATGATTCGAGCCACGCCAGCCGGACGCCCCGGATCGGGTGCTGAATTGGCCGATGCCGTCGTGTATTTCCTTGAATCGCCTAGCTTTATCACTGGACAGGTGCTGGCGGTGGATGGCGGTTTAAGCTTACGTTGAGGACCGGTGTAAGGTCAATACTTAGATCCGTTAAGGTTTTCTAGTCCAAAATAAGTGTTTCCTCCCATTTAGAAGATGCCTTCTTCTGCCGAAAGAAGAAGTAGGCGTCATTGCATGAAAACTCAACTCTTTGAATATTGTCTGAAAATTACAAACAGCCTGAAAGTCGAACACCGCACCAGGAGCCTGATGGGGCTTGGAATGCTGTTCATGGTCGGCCAGCTTAGTGCGCAAATAGTGCTAAACAAGGTTTCTACGGTACCTTCCGGAGCTGTATTTTATGTCGATGGAACCCCCTACACCTCTCCCCAGAACTTTTTGTGGCAGACGGGGACAAAGCACATACTTCAAATTAACTCGCAAGCAGATCCCACTGGAACAACCCGTTATATCGCCAATGGTTGGTCAGACCCGACGCAGCAGTTCTCTGCATCAAGCAATACGGTAACCATTACCGCGAATGCGGTGGTAGCGGAATACAAAAGTATCGTGATCTTCCAGTACCGAGTGAATCTTTTTTTGTTCAATTACTCGGGTGACCCGGCAAATCGTCCAGCAAGTGCCTGTGGCTATCCGGGCACTCCAGCACAACCGTTTGTAAATAATCCAGGAGTTCAATTTCCGGGTGTAGTGTATGTCGGTGGACAGTGCTTCGACACGTCGCAGACTCTTTGGGCTGATGCCGGGGGCTCCTTGACGTTGGCGGCCTACCCTTTTCCGGGGTTTGTTTTTCAGGGATGGTCTATAAACGCCAATGCTCCCAGTGCATTTGTGGGCAGCATCGTGGTCAATGGTCCGACTGTTCTTAATCCGCGGTTCGCGCCGGGAAAGCGGGTCACCTTTTATACCATTCCACCGGAATTACAAGTGAGAGTAGACGGTACAAATGTGAACACTCTGGTCCCAGGCACAATTAGCGCGGCCAGTAAATCGGGCATCTTTGATTTCGGCGATGGCCAGGAAATCGTTTTAGGCGCTCCCAGCCCGCAGAGAGATCTGCAACAGACCTTGTGGGTTTTCGATTCCTTTGACATTGGTGGCGGTCAGAATACCATCTATAAGGTCAATAATGTCAACATCCCCGGTACGATCACCGCACGTTTCAAAAAAGGGATCAGCGTTTCTATTGCTACCAATCCGCCCAATCTAAAAGTAAGTATTGATGGGCGTGACAATTGGCCGTCGCAGGATTTTGCCTGGGCCGCCGGGAGCAAACACTCGATTGCTGCACCACCACAAGTTACCGATTCCCGTGGTCGCAAGTTGAATTTTACAGGATGGAGTCACGGAGGAGATGCCGCGCAGGAATTGGTGCTTCCCGCCGATGTGCCAGCCGCCGGAGGCATTCGTTGGACAGCGAATTATCAGATGTTGCCACGATTGACGGTTTCCATGGCGCAAGCTGGCATCCGGCTCCAATTGGACGGGGTGGATTGCCTGGCTCCCTGCAGCATCGATAAACCATCGGGCTCCAGTGTTTCTATCGTCGCTTCCAGCGTCCTCGCTCTCGGTGATGGGGTACGTTACGAATTCCAGGGTTGGAATGATGGGGTGGCTACGCCTTCGCGCAATATTCAATTGGGAAATGACGACATTCGAATTGGGGCGTCCTACCGCACTATGAACCGTTTAGTCGCGGTATCAGACCCTGCCGAAGGAGCTACTTTCCAGTTTAGTCCGCCCAGTGTGGATGGGTTTTATTCATCAGATACGCAAGTTACGGTCACGGCGGATACGCTAAAAGGGTTTCGTTTCCGCCGATGGGAAGGCGATTTACAAGGCACATTCCGCACTGCATCCATCTCCATGAATGCGGTCCGCACTGTTCGTGCCGCCTTGGACAAAGTTGCATTTGTGGCTGAGGCTGGGGTGAGGAATTCGGCAGGTGAAACTCCGATACAAGCCGTTTCTGCTGGGTCGATCATCTCGATTTACGGAGAAGGCTTGGGGACTGAGACGGTAGTCGGCGGTGTCAATCCAGTTCCTCAAACGTTGGGGGGAATCACCGTCCGTTGGAATAACCGCTTTTTACCCCTGATTTTCGTTAGTCCGCAACAGATCAACGCATTCCTTCCAGCCGAGGCGGAACCAGGGGATCAAACCTTGTTCATCCGGCTAGCGAATCAGCAGGATATTTCTTCCACCTTCAAAGTGGCTCGCAATGCGCCAGGTTTGTTTGCCTTCTTTATTGACTCAACTGGCTATGCCGTTGCTGTTCACGAGAATGGCAAGCCGATAACCCCGGATAGTCCTGCAAAGAAGGGTGAAACCATCACTCTCTTCGGAACTGGATTTGGTCCACTCCTTCGACCTGTTCCCGAAGGATTCACGGTTCCTGAGGGAATTCTGTACGGTGTTGCCGACAAAGTAGAGCTGGTAGCCGGAGAGTACACTGCACCCGCTGCTTCGTCAGTGGCAGCCACGGGAATGATTGGGACAATTGCCTCCCGCTGGAAAATTGCACCTGAATTTCCTTCCGGCGCAGCCGTCCAAATTAAAGTGCGAGTGAACGGGCAGGACAGCAACAATGTCCTGTTGCCGGTGGAATAATTTTATGAAACTTGCTCTTTTAACCCTCCTCGCGACATCGTTTTTGCATGCTCAACTTGCACAGACGGCAGAGCCTAGCTATTGGCGATTCGCTAACCCAGAGGCACAACTGCTGGCTGGACTTAACTGGAAAGCAATTGATGGTGCATCGCCCGCTCGCTCCCAATGGCGGGCTGTGGGTGAAATGCTTGGACACGTGGAACGATTGCTGATTTCATCCCCACTTCCAGGGGAGCAAGGTAGGTCTCCCGCCAATATGCTGGTGATCGCCAGCGGACGCTTTGATCTGGCTCAACTGCAAAAAGCTGCTTCTCAGGAAGGTGCTGTTTCCCGAGCTTTCAAAGGTGCCACTCTTGTTGGTTCGCCAAAACCTGCCGAGGATGAGATTCTAATCGCGTATATTGATCCTGTAACAGCCTTGCTTGGAACCAAAACGATCATTGGTGACGCCTTGGATCGTGGTGCCACGCCGCGCCGTGGGCCACTCTCCGAGAAGAACGAACTATTCAGCACGGCTGCCGATATGGCGGCGCTGAACGATTTCTGGGTGGTATCCAATGTATCTCAGGAAAACGGCAATGACGCAAAAAGTCCCTTGCGTGGAATGAATGCCTATGCCACGGGTTTTAAGCTCGAAGACGGTGTCCAACTGAGCCTTCACTTAAATATGGCGACCGAACAACTGGCTGAGGATTCGTTGACTCGTTTGCCCTCCATTCTGTTTCAAATCGATGAGTACTTTCCCGGAGTGATTCCAGCAAAGAAAGGACTTGACCTAAAGCATCTGATCGGTTCGATGAAAGCCACCATTGAAGAGGCCGACCTGCATGCCTGGTCGCATATCCCATCCGCACAACTGGCCATCCTTCAGAAGAAACAGACTGTCCTGTCGGCGGAAAATCGACCTCCTGCAACACCAATCGCATCCCCAAGATCCGAGTCGAAATCATTGGTGCCATCTGCGATGCTCGTATTAGCTCCCTTTCCAGGCAAGCCCGAAGCACCAAAGAAGCCTAAAGTGGTCAGAATTGAGGGTTTAGAAGACGGGCCTCGTATCATTCCGTACGGCGGAGACGGTAAATAATAGTTTCGACCCTCAGTTTTCACCATTCAAGGTTTTTACAGCCATCACGCATGGATTTTGCTTGATGGAGACATGCGCTGGTGATATGCTGAAGACCAATGTGGAGTGATTTAGAATCCTTCTCACCTAGATGAGATTCTGCTACTTGCAACCACGTAAAAAAGTGCTAAAGGCGCGCGGTCCGTCTCAAACAACCGAATGCGCTAATGGCTGGATTTCTGCCTTTTTTGAAGAAAAGGTTGGAGGTACGGGCTTATGATATTAGACAAACTTTTGAACCCTGAACTTGCGGGATCGGAAGGTGAATTGGTGCTTTTGAGGTTGGCCGTTTCGCCTCATTTGCTGGAAGACGTCCTGGAATCTTTGGCTGGCACACCCTTCCCTGTGAATCCCCAAATTATCCACCAACCGGGCAATGTGACCATTGAGTTTCCGGCTTACCAAAATCAGGTAGATTGCACGCGAAAATTGCTGGAAAAAGGGAACTTGCCGGTTGAAAACCTGGAAATTATCAAGATGCTAAACGCCATCGGCGAAAACTAATTCGCCGATGTCATCAATGGGATTCCGTCAATAAGAATTAGCTAAGCGCCTGAACTGGCTTTATCAGCAGCAATTTTGCGTTCCAGCGCCTTCATCACGCGGGACTCAATGCCCGGAGGAATTTCCTGGGCCTGCATCCCCTTGTAAACCTTCAGCGTTTTTTGAGTCGTATCAACAATCACCCAACAATTGGGGCATTCGTTCACATGACGTTGCAACTCCTGCCTCAGGTTTGGATCTGCGGTATCGTCCAAAAACGTATTCAATTCCGACAGTAAA
>JANMWO010000222.1:0-4073 GCA_031394025.1 Acidobacteriota bacterium | reverse complement strand
CGTCAGCACCAGCATCCCCAAGCTACTCAGCACACCGATCCCTTTAGACCCCACCGTACTCGCCATGGCCGCCAACACACCAAACGGGGCCAGATACATTACAAAGCCCGTGTACTTAAACATCACCTCCGAAAGTGATTGGCAGAACTCAATCATGGGCGTAGCCTTGGCTCCAATCATGGAACAGGCGATACCGAACATCACTGAGAACACAACTATCTGTAAGACTTCACCCTTGGCCATAGCATCGACGACGCTGCTGGGGAAGGTATGTTCCAACATGCCTGCTACGGTGATTTTTGTGGATTGTAGTGAGGGGTCCAACTTGGCCGATCTATCGATGGTCAAGCCCACTCCTGGCTTTACGAGATTCACAGCCAGCAATCCCACAAACAACGCCACAGTAGTTGCTGGAATGAAATAAGCGAATGCCTTGGCCGCAATGCGACCCATAGCTTTCGGCGTGCCTGCGCCGGCAATGCCGTAGACCAGCGTTCCGAAGAGTAGCGGCGCGATGATGCTTTTGATCAGGCGCAGAAAAATGTTGCTGATAGGGGCAAGGTTCTTGGCCACATCGGGCGCAACTATGCCCAATACAATGCCAGTCACCATTGCGATAAAAACCCAAGTTGTCATGGAAATCTTTTTCATAAGTGCGAAGCTCCTGTTAGCGTTCTCCCCAATGCAACTTGGCACGCAGTACGTCAAAATACAACATCTTCGGCGGACGGATCAGGTTGATGGTTTTGTGCGAACTTTTGCAAATCAGCTTATCCCCTTGCTGCAAGGGCTGGCCCACTTGTCCGTCTACGGTCAACCAGATGGAATCATCTTCTCCGCGGGCGACTACTTGTATCACACTGGAATCGGAAACAATCACTGGGCGATTGGTCAGCATGTGCGGGCAAATCGGGGTGATAGCCAGTGCCGCTACGGACGGGAAAATAATAGGACCACCAGCGGATAGTGAGTAGGCGGTGGAACCGGTGGGCGTGGCGATGATCAGGCCATCGGCCTTGTAACGGCAGATGAAATGGTTGTCCACATAGGTCTCCAGATCAATGACACGGGCCAGGGCGGCTTTGGTCAGCACAACGTCATTCAAGGCGTCGTAATGGGCAATTTCAATGTCATCACGAACAATTTGGCAGGACAACATGCGTCGCAGGCCCATGCGCAGTTCGCCACGCAAAGCCTTTTCCAATTCCGGATACAATTCTTCAATGGTCAGTGCGGTAAGAAATCCCAGACTCCCAAGGTTGACGGAAAATACGGGGATGCCGCTATCGCCTACGGCACGGGCAGCGGCTAACAGTGTCCCGTCGCCTCCTAAGACAATTACCAAATGTGCGCCTCGCACAACTTGCTGTCGGGGAAGCCAATCGGAAGACCCGACATAGTCCGCTGCATGCTCATCCAGGCTGGCCGTGATGCCCTTGGCCGCAAGCCAGCCAACCAGTTCGGGAACAAGCTGCTTACCGGCAGTGGCCCCGGGTTTGGCGATAATGGCCACGTGCTTAATGGTGTGCATGTAGCAGGAACTCCTGATTGCCTTCTGCCCCCAGAATGGGACTGGGAATTACGGCGGTCTTCAATTGTAACTGTTGCTCAACAAACAGAACAATACGTTCCACTACCTGGTTATGAACCATGGGGTCTCGGACAATGCCGCCCTTGCCTACTTGCTCTCTTCCAGCTTCGAATTGCGGCTTGATCAAAACCACCATCTCGCCGTTGTCGGTCAATAGAGGCATCACCGCAGGAAGGATTAATGTAACTGAAATGAAGCTGACATCGCAAACAATAATGCTCACTTTTTCAGGAACATCTTCGGGCTTCAAGTAGCGCACGTTGTAATTTTCACGCACTACCACTCGCGGATCGTTGCGGATTTTCCAGTCCAACTGGTTGGTGCCAACGTCGAAACAGTAGACCCGAGCAGCCCCATTTTGCAGCAGACAATCGGTGAAGCCACCAGTAGAGGATCCCACATCCATGCAACTGAGTCCCGCAGGCTGGATTTTGAAAGCTTCTAAAGCCGCAGCCAACTTATAGCCCCCCCTGCCGACGTATGGGCACGATTCGGTAACCTCAATTTGAATATCCGTCGCAAACGATTTTCCAGGCTTATCGGATTTTTGGCCTTCAACAAAAACTGCCCCAGCCATAATCAGACTCTGTGCTTTTTCACGAGACTGGGTTAGCCCCCGTTGCACCAGTAACTGATCGAGTCTGGTCTTCATGCCTTCCGATGGACGATCAGGTCTGCGATAGCTTTCAGCGGGTCGGCCTTTTCGCCAAACTGGGCAACGGCGGCGTGGGCCAGTTCCAGTTCCCGCGCAGCCATTTGGCGTGAAGGTTCAAGGCCATAGACTGCGGGAAATGTGATTTTTTGCTGTGCGGCATCTTTGCCAGCGGTCTTGCCGAGCGCTTCTGAAGATTGCTCCACATCCAAAATATCATCGACAATTTGAAAGGCCAAGCCGACATGCTCACCGTAGCTGGAAAGTGCTTCCAACTGCAGCCCAGCGGCACCGGCATAGATCGCGCCCATGCGAACGCTGGCTCGCAATAAGGCTCCGGTTTTTGCCCGATGAATACGGTCCAGCAGTTCCGCCGTAGCGGGTTGGCCTTCGCCCTGAATATCTTCCACCTGTCCGCCAATCATGCCGCCAACAGTTCCCGATGCGGTAGCCAATTCCACCACCAACTGTGCATTTCCCAATTTCCCCAGCACTTCAAAAGCAAGCGTTAGAAGGGAATCACCGGCCAAAATTGCCATCGCTTCGCCGAACACTTTGTGATTGGTGGGGCGGCCACGGCGCAGGTCGTCATTATCCAGGGCAGGGAGGTCGTCATGAATCAGCGAGTAGGTATGAATCATTTCCAGCGTCGCAGCCACGTTTTCAATTCCTGGGCAATGGCCCCCAATCGCTTCACTCGCCGCAAAGCAGAGTGCAGGGCGGATGCGTTTGCCACCGGCGAATAAGCTGTAGCGCATGGCTTTGTGAATCGCCACTGGAAGCGTGGTTTCCGAAGGGACAAGCCGGTCTAAGGCTCTTTCGGTTATCGTCGTACGATCAGCCAGAAACGCCGAAATATTCATGCGCTAATCGGCCTCAAATATTTGCGGGACAATCTTCGATCCCTTCCTGGTAAGAATCTCAATGCGCGATTCGGCATCTTCCAGTTGCCTGCGGCAACGGTCACTGAGGGCCACACCTTTTTCAAAAATCTGGATGGCCCGTTCTAAAGGCAAGCCTTCGGTTTCCAGTTCTTTTACCACTCCTTCGAGATCGGCTAAGCCAGCCTCGAAACTCTGCTCCTGATTGGGTTGTTCCGGCATTCGCTCTATTGTAGCGTCAGACTGGCAGCGGGACAGCAAGGCGGGTGGCTTGTTCGCATAATTTATCCCAAACACCGGTTTCAATGGGGATTCCGTTGGCCAGCCGATGTTGCTCAATCCGTTCTTCAGGTTCGCCCGCCACCAGCACTTCTTCAAAGCCTGTGGCAGGTTCCACTGATTTCAACATGGCTACCAGTTTGGCCATGCGGGTTTCAAATTCACCGTTGGGCAGAAAGCGATTCACGGCAATGCTCAGGAACATGTGCGATGCATTCATAGGACGGTCCAGAAGTCGTATGCCACCCAATTCCGTGCTCATGGCACCGCCGCCCAAAACGGCACATAGGATTTCCACCAGAATCGCCAGGCCATAGCCTTTGTAGCCGCCCAGGGGCATGACGAATCCTCCAGCCAGGGCAGCTTTGGGGTCGGTAGTGGGGCGTCCAGCGCTATCTAAAGCCCAACCTTGCGGAATTGTTGTTTCCTGGTTTGTCACCGCTTTGTAGATGCGATTGGCAGCCACCGTGGTGGTGGCCATATCCAGTAAAAACTTTCCACCGGGGACGGCCATGCAAATTGGATTGGTCCCAAAGCGCACTTCTTTCCCTTGCCATGGCGCAACCAATGGGGACGCGTTGCAAACCACAATTCCAATGTTCCCTGCGGATGAAAGACGCTGCGCCCAGAAAGCACAAGCACCAAAATGGTTGGCATTTTTCACAGTAAC
>JANMWO010000270.1:0-4278 GCA_031394025.1 Acidobacteriota bacterium | reverse complement strand
TCATCCCACGCCACAATCGAGCGTGTGTTCACCGTCTTAGCGCACACGGGGGTTGCTTTCCCGGAGCAGGCCATGCAGGCCACCCGCATGCCATCCCCTACCTTCTTGATACGACGGAAGCAACATTTAGACCTTTTTCGGCCAAGGATTTAGGTGAAATCCACACGTAAGAGGCTATCTCTAAAAGAGCCAACCCCGGCTTGAGGCTTCAAGTTTAGTAAGTTTTGGATCGGGCTGAGGTCTGCATCAGAATTAGGGTAGGGTTCGCAGGGCCACCAGTTCAATTCCTGCAACTACCCCTTCGCGCAATTCGCTATGGAGAATAGCCTGGAAGTGCCAGATGCCGGAATGCTTGGGATCAGCCCGTAACAACCGCTGTTCCAACATCTGTAGGTTGGCTGGGTCCGTCAAATACTCAAGCGCCATCATTGTTCCTTCTGTATTGACTCCATTAAGCAAAGCAAGCCCATGCCGGCCGTCAATGCTGCTTACGAACGTGATTAGCGCGTAGTCCTCCGCCGGTGGACTTTGTCCCTTTGAGTAGTCGGGATAGTATTCCGAACGCTCGCCTGCAAGCGGTTCAGCAATCACAATCCGCCGGGGCTTTTCCGCGGTTGTGATTCCGTGCTGGAACGGCAGCTTGCTCAAGATGGGGTTCAACCATTGGTTGGCTTCGCCATGCCCGAGAAGAATCAGATTCTCATTCTTGAAATCCTGCCAATTCAAATACCTGCTCTGCGTTGCCCGCACGGGCACCCCAGCCTTTGTGAACATCACCGTCAATGGGATGCTGCCCAAAGCTTCGCCCATTTTGGCGTGCGCCAGAGTGGGATTCATGTAAAAGAAGCCGCCTGCTGGAAGGTGGAAACGCTGCCGGATTGGTTCGGCCTGGGCTTCGGAAAGGGAGATGCCGCGCGTTAATGTATATTCGGGAAAGGGCTGATTAATCTGCCGTACCCCTGCCGTAAGAGCGTTACTCAAACAGATGACGGTTCCTGTCGAATCTGTGATGATGGGGCCCCAAATGCGCTCATATACAGGGTCTAATTTGGATTGAATATGGCCTCTGGATCCAGCCAACCAACCGGCCATCACACAAACAGCACAGGCGGCAACTGCAAAGAGCGTTAAGTTCCAGTGCCGCTTTGTACCCAGAGGAAGCACAGGAACTGATGCGGGAACCGGTGCGGCGGTTTGTTCGGGGAAAACCGGAGCCGCAGTCAGGTTGGGCTCCTTGTCCATAAACCTGAAGGTTGGCACGTAGCGTCCAACGGGAAGTTCGATCCGGACTGGGTCTGAGCTACCTTCCCCTGCGTAGTATTCATGAAGCTTCTGCCGCAAAGAATAAGCTTGGCGTCGGACAACTGAATCTTCTCCCGGAGAATAATCTCCGCCTCTATCGAAGACACGGTGTGCGATTAAATACTCGTTGAGTTGGGGAGCCTCGCCATTAAGGGTAGACTCGCAAACGAAGCGGAGGAAGCGCGCGTGGCGCTCCGAACGCTTGAAGCCTTGGCTGGACAGAACAACTTCCAAGGCCGCTGCGATGTGTTCTTTCCGTTCAAGGTCCAGGCCTGTAGATCCGGGACTGGGCTGCTGTGTCGACATGGTTACAAGGTCTGAATCTATCACAAATCCTGGTTAGGACTCAGGAGGCTGAAAGAAGTTACAAGTTAGGGTGCGGCAGCGCTTCGCGCTCGCTGCTCGTGGGGTGGGTTGGGGCAGGTTGCGGCTTGTGACCGCTTTCTCGGGTGGGATGACAATTGAAGAGGGGATTCTGACTAATCCGAATCCCCTCGATATATGAATCAGAATGCGAAGCGGGCACCCAACTGCACATTTCGAGGGCTGTTGCCCTGACCCGTGATTCTTCCAAAATCGGTGCTGTTGAGGGCAGTCGTTGGTCCGCCAAACAATACACGATTCAGTGCATTAGAAGACGACGCCCGAATTTCAAGCGTTGACTTTTCGGTGAGACGGAAATTCTTCAAAATCGCAAGATCTTCGTTCACCGTCCAGGGAGTGCGGAGGTAGGACATTTGCCGCGGCGTGTTGCCATAAGTCATATTGGCCGGTAGCACGAAGGCTGCTAGATTCAGGTAGGGAATGCATCCTTGTGTTGTTGTTCCAATATTGTCGTGGCTCCAGGTCCAGGCCGGATTGATGAGAGGGATTTGACCGGTGGAAACACCTACCGCAAAATTGCAGCGCTGATTTTGCCCGGTGCCGAACAGATTCTGACTGCAGGTGACCGCAAGGGACGTGCCGGACACGTAAGTCAAGATTCCAGATACTTTCCAATTTCCGGCAACTTCTTCCAGCACGCGAGGCATGGAAGTCATCCACTGTTTGCCGCGGCAGCCACTCAAACTGGTTGATGCTGGGCATAGCCGGACTGCGACAGTGGCTGAACAGATGGTTGGCCCTGTACTTTTCGCTAAACACGTAATCACCCTTAATCGAAGGGAGCCAGGAACGGGATGTGGAGAAGGTGCGAGAGCGTTAGTTGGCGGTCAATTTCGTTGGATCATTCGGTTGCGGAAGCATACCGAGAAGCAGCTTTGCTGTAGGGTCAAAGCGCTCCGGACAGATTACATCGAGCACGCCTCGGCACTGCATGCGCGGACGGTCCGCAGCGTTGGCAATGATGTTGCCTGAGGCATCGAAAGGATCGTACAGCGGAAAGGTTTTTCCGGAAGAGTCGACTTTCTTGCGGAAATCGCCGTTTCGGAATTCAGGAAGTGGCGCGGTGATAAGGCCGGTAGATTGCCCGTTGCGTGTTGACGCCTGTTCGTAGGCGAAGAAAAGAATGCCTTGTTGCGTCCATCGAAAACGCCTGGGATGATGATCGGCCCGCCGAAACTGGCTCCAGGGTTCCATTGCCTGACGATAGGCCGCTTGGACAGCGTCGTAGTGAAACCGCGGGCGTTGAACACTTCGTTGCGATTGAATAGGAAGCCGCTACCGTGGAAAGCATTAGTTCCTGATTTTGTCACCCAGTTGATGACCCGTTTGAAGTGCGGCCGTATTCAGCGGAGTAGGAAGGACTTTGTACCTTGAACTCTTCCATACCTTCGACGCTGACGCCGTTCGTGGCCGGATCGTTGCGGCGGTCACTTTGACTCTCCGCACCGTCCAGTTGTTCACTCTGTCCATCGAGCAGCCCGCCGCCGATATGTGGGTTACTAGCGGGTCCGATGACACCGGGTGTAAGGATTACGAAGGCTAAATTGGAGCGCAAGCCGCCTCCGATAAAGAGCGGCAGGTCTCGAATGGCCGCTTTGGGAATTACCTTTCCAAGATTGGTACCCTGCAGATCCAGCAGCGGTGCGGCGGCGCTTACTTCAACTGTTTGTTCTATAGAACCAATGGTCAGCATGACATCCACGTTGGACAAGGTTGTCACCTGAACAATGATGCCGGGGCTACGGACTTACGAAATCCGGCCTTATCGGCGATCACGGAATAAGTACCAGAAGGCAGGTATAGAAACGTATGATGCCATCTCCGCCAGTTCTTGTTGATTGGGTGAGTCCTGTGTTTACGTTCTTCACGGTAATAGCCGCACCGGGTACGGCTGCCCCTCCGGGATCACTGGCTATACCTCGAATAGTTCCTCTATCCTGCGCTAGTGCGTTGAAGGCGCACAGCACTGAGAACGCAAGGCAGACCTTCAGTGTTCTTCCAAAACGGTTGTTCAACACTATAACCTTTCCTTTTTTATCTTTGTGGAACCGAATGCAACTACTGCTGAACAACTGGAATTGCGAATAAAACTTAGACGAAAGCTTCCCGGACGGCTTCGCCGGTAACAATGGTCGGCCTTTCAGCGCGGCCATTGTGGAGATAAGTCACACTCCTATGGTCCAGGCCCAGTGCGTGCAGAATAGTAGCATGGATATCGGTGACATGGGCTCTCTTATCGATGCCCCTAAGGCCGATCTCGTCGGTTGTGCCAATCACTTGGCCACCCTTAATGCCACCACCAGCCATCCACATGGTGAAGCCCCATGGATTGTGATCGCGACCATCGCCTTTCTCGTTGAAAGGTGTCCGGCCGAACTCGCCACCCCAAACCACTAGCGTTTCATCAAGAAGGCCACGAGCCTTTAGATCCGTTAACAACCCTGCAATTGGCGCATCGGAGGCGTGGCACAACTTAGAGTGATTACCTTCAATGTTGGAATGCGCGTCCCAACCACTGCCGCTGCCAGAATAGAGTTCCACAAAGCGAACGCCGCGCTCCACCAATCGACGAGCCATCAGGCAATTGGTGCC
>JANMWO010000158.1:0-2736 GCA_031394025.1 Acidobacteriota bacterium | reverse complement strand
GCCTCGCTCGGCATTTTGGTGCCGGGCGAATCCGTTGAAATTCCCAAGCACTTGCGCGGGGCAGTTTCCGCGTATGTGCTGGCTCAATTGCATCAACGGGCGGGAAACGTCGGCTTCGTCTGGGTCGATACGCAGGACATGAAGGGCTGGGCCTGTTCCTGGTAGCCACGGACAACACCCTGCGCATAATGACGATAGAGCATGCACAAACTTCCTGAAATCGGGTTCCTGCGCTTGGCGCAAATCATCGGCAATCCCAAAGCGGAACCGCCAATACCCGCAGTCATCCCCGTCAGCAAGTCGACTTGGTGGGTAGGCGTAAAAAACGGACGCTACCCGCAGCCGGTAAGAAGCTTGGGGCGGCGCATTACAGCATGGCGCGTTGAGGATATCCGCAAGCTGATTGAACAGGCGGTCGGCTGATTCTGTGCGTTAGTGCCGGCTAGCGAGCCATTCCGTAATACCATTCAGCATGTTGGGCTGGACCCGCCTAACGGGATCGGGGCCAACGGTGATCTGCACCGATAGGGGCTATGCAAGGTCAATCGTAGTAAGAAACGTGGTAACTGCAAAATGGCGCGAAAGCATTCTGGCTCAACGGATAGGCTTGCATCGGACAGTGTGGAAGACACCGCCCCGCCAAGTTCAAACGGCCCGGTTTTCGGGCCTTTTTTTCGTCTCAGGCAAACCGATCCCGAATTTCTCTTCGTTGCTGACTTTCGGTTTGGCATGCTTCGTGTTAGGTTTTGTTCTGCGGACCCGAAGCCGGCAAGCCACGGTACCCGAGGAAACAACTGCCAACGTTAATCCTATAAAACATTTACGGAACAGCACTATGATCAGTCCAATCAACAACGCCAGTATTGTCACCAAGATCAAAGGAGCATTGAATGAGCGCTTCGGTATAGATGTTACTCAGGTCAACGAAAATTCGCGTTTGCGAGAACTTGGTGTCGACTCCCTCCATGTAGTCGAGATCATGCTCGATATGGAAGCCGAGCTTGGCATCAAACTTGAAGATCTTTCTGTACCGCCCAATCCATCTCTGGGAGAAGTCGCTATTGCAATCGGACGAAACCTGCCAGCCAGTGCTTGATTGATGAACTCAGATACCACTCAGCATTGAAAGCTCACACATGATCAAGCGTCAAGATGTTGTTATTACCGGGATGGGCCTCATCTCTCCAATCGGACTAAACGTCAGCGAGTTAATTTCTAATCTGACTAAAAGCCAATCGGGTATTCACCTTTGGGAATCGCCGCGACTAACAAAGAAGTTCCCAGCTGCCTTGGTTCAACAGAGTTTTAATGAAGAGTTCACCAAGCTCGAATTGCCTTACCTTGATCGCTGTTCACAAATGGCGATATTAGCGGCCCGTCAAGCGGTTGC
This sequence comes from Acidobacteriota bacterium, assembly GCA_031394025.1. Classification (GTDB taxonomy): domain Bacteria; phylum Acidobacteriota; class Terriglobia; order Bryobacterales; family Bryobacteraceae; genus JANXSF01. The sequence goes on along the minus strand of JANMWO010000158.1, from coordinate 1,346 downwards.
TGATGCCGGGCTGGCCGGGTTTGCTGACTATGGACAGCGTGCCGGACTCTATTTCGGTTCGGCCAGGGCTGGGACAGAAACAGAAGAGGCATGGTTTGAACAGTTTCTTATCGAGCATAAGGAAACAGCCAGACCATATTCAGTTTTTGCAATTATGCATAATGCGGCGGCGGCTCATATTTCGATACGCCACCAAATTCTGGGCCCCGTGATGACCCATAGTAGCGCCTGTACCTCGTCCGGTTGTGCAATCGGGGACGCCTACCGAGCGATCCGTGACGGCTATCTGGATGTGGCAATCGCCGGAGGAGCGGAAGCGCCGATTACAGCTTCCGTTCTTGGAGCTTGGGATGGAACCCGCGCCCTTGCAGTGGCTGATTCAATCGATGTTGGCCGAAGTTGCCGCCCATTTTCCAAACATCGAAATGGGCTGGTCATGGGCGAGGGGGCAGCATTCATTGTGCTTGAATCAGCAGAACACGCCAGAAATCGTGGCGTTGACTGCTATGGCGCCGTATCCGGATACGGCATTGCATCCGACGGCTACCACATTGGCTCACCTAAGGTTGAAGGACAGGTGGCGGCAATTATTGCAGCACTGGACGATGCCAAGGTCTCACGGGGTCAAATTGGCTATTTCAACGCACATGCTACTGGCACTAAGGGCGGTGACATGGTGGAAACCAATGCAATCCACTTAGCGTTTAGCAATGCGGCCGCAGCACTTCCGGTCAGTTCGACCAAGTCGGTTCACGGTCACTTGCTCGGAGCTGCAAGCGTTCTGGAATTCATTATCACTACCGTCGCAATGACAGAATCATTCCTTCCGGCAACGACAAACCTGGACGAAGTTGATCCCGATTGCAATTTGAACCACATAACCAATACTCCAATTTTCAACATACCTGTCGAGCATGCAATGTCGTTTTCGTCAGGTTTAGGTGGTACCAATGTGGCGTTGGTCGTTTCAAAGTACCCTGAAATGTCTAGCAAGCGTCACGCTGTTCCGGTGTAGTCCTTTTTAAACTCACGAAGGGGAAAATCATGGCAACTCTCAACTTTGCTACGCAACCAACAATTCAGCACGAATCGAACCGCATCGAGGTCGACTTTGACTCCGGAGCGGCCAACACGCTGTGGGTCACCATGGCCCGTGACACTGCCGGGGGACGTCAGAACTTCTCGTTACCGATATTGAATGGCTTGCACGAATTGCTTTCAGCGGTGAAAAACGATGACGTCAGCTGGCGACACCAGGGACAGATGAAACCTGTGCATTACACGGTGCTCAAGTCCGGTCATCCAGATTATTTCAGTCTGGGTGGAGATCTTGAGCACTTTCGTTC
>JANMWO010000085.1:0-7885 GCA_031394025.1 Acidobacteriota bacterium | reverse complement strand
CCAGGATTGAACCCCTGGATATCCTTGCGAAAGGCACTAGCTTTGAAGACTTGGACGCAGCGCTGAAGCAGGTACACGCTACGGAAATGACCAATTGGGACAATCGACCGTTATAATTTCCCCTCATGAAAGCCTATCTGGATACCAACGTAGTTATACGGTTGGCCATTGGGGATTTAAGTAAGATCAGCAAAGAGGCCCAACAAGCCATGGATCGCTACGATCTGCTGATTTCGCCAATGGTCTTGGTGGAGCTTCAATATGCGTTTGAAATCAAACGCGTTATAAGGCAGGCAGAAGCCATTTTCAAACATCTGCAGCGGACACTTGATCTCCAGATTTGTCAGCTTCCTTTCGAACATATTGCCAGTGCCGCCTTGTTGGAATCCTGGACCCGAGATGCTTTTGATCGCATCATTGTCAGCCAAGCCCGATGTGCCCAAAATTCTTTTCTAATCACTGCGGATGAAAAGATTCAGAAGCACTATATGCAGACAATTTGCAGTTAGACAATTTCTTCAATCACCTTGCCCTGAATTTCTGTCAGCCGCTCCTTTCGACCCAAGTGCAGGAAGCTAAGGGCATCCTGATTGAGCCCTAACTGGTTCAACACGGTCGTATGAATGTCGCGGAAGTGGTATGGTTTTTCAACCGCTCGCAGGCCGATATCGTCAGTCGCACCCACCACTGTTCCGCCTTTCACGCCACCACCGGCCATCCACATACTGAATCCAAGATTGTGATGATCGCGACCTTTGTTCCCCTGGCTTTCTGGGGAACGACCAAACTCGCCGCCCCACACAACCAGGGTCTGGTCCAGCAATCCGCGCTGTTTCAGATCTTGAATTAACGCAGCCACTGGCTGATCTGTATGTCCGGCCATGCGCAGATGATTTTCTTCGATATCATCGTGTGCATCCCACTGTAAGTTGCCAGGTCCACCACCAGCTACCACAGTTACAAATCGAACACCGCGTTCCACCAGGCGACGAGCCAATAAACAACGGCGTCCGTAATCATCCGTCTTCGCGCTACCCACTCCGTACATCGTGCGAGTTGCTTCGGATTCGCGATTGATATCGAACACTTCCGGGGCTTCCACTTGCATCTTGAATGCTAAGTCATAAGCGGACAGGCGGGCTTCAAATTCCAGATCGCCTGCCGTCATGTTCGCTTCGTTCAAGCCTTTGAGTAACTGCAAAGTCTTGCGACGTTCCACCATACTTACTCCCTTGGGTAAGTCGAGATTCAATACAGGTTTGTTGCCTGGGCGGAACATACTGGGCTGGTAAATGGCTGGAAGAAATCCTTGGGTATACATCGGTTGACCGGCTTCCAGGGCACCTTTCGGATCGGGCAGTACCACGTAGCCTGGCAGGGATTGACTTTCCGTTCCCAGGCCGTACATCACCCAGGAACCCATGCTGGGAAATCCTGGCAAAATGCGGCCCGTCATCAACTGATATTGGGCAGCGGAATGCACTACCATATCGCCATGGCAAGATCGGATCACCGCTAGTTCATCAACAATTTTCTGCGTGTGGGGCATCAGGTCGGAAACTTCAATGCCTGATTTTCCATACTTCGCAAACGTCCGTTTGGTACCCAGGAGTGTGGCTGTTTTTTGAACAAATTGATACTTGGCTTCGCCGAAGCTGGCCGGTCGTTTCTGGCCGTTTAGTTGATTGAGCAACGGCTTTGGGTCGAACGTTTCCATATGGCTGGGCCCACCCGCCATGAAGAGAAATATCACTGACTTCGCTTTGGCTTTGGAAGGCATGTGCGGCGGCTTTGGAGCCAGTGGATTTATCCCTGCCGCACTGGCCTGCTGTTCAGCCAACATGGCGGCGTAGGCCATTCCACCAAAACCGCAGAAGGCATCGGTCAAAAACTCACGGCGATTTTTAGTTAGTCGAACATGTTCGGGCATTGCAGTTACTCCAAGTACAAAAAGGCATTCAAATTGAGTAAGGTCAAAGCAAACTCCCGCATGGAGTTGCTTCCGTTTAGATACGCCAGAGCCAGTTCCCGTTCCTTGGGCTTAGGCTCACGACCTGCTGTTAGTAAGTAGGCAAGACTTAGTTGCTTGGAATGGTCTGGTCCGGCATCTTTGGTGATACGAGCGGCCAGAGCTTCCGCCAAGCGATTGGAAAGTTCGCCATTCATCAATTCCAGGGCCTGGGGAGCGTGTGTAGAAGCTTCGCGCCTTGCGCAACTGCTTTGCAAATCAGGTGCGTCGAAAACTTCCATAAAAGGTAATCGCAAATTCCGTTTGGCGATGAGGTAGACACTGCGACGGTCGTGCTCGGTTTTGTCGGCTGCAACGGTCCATTGCGACGGCTTGTATAGAAGATTGATCAGATCTTTTTCGACAGGCACAATTACACCGGCGCCGCCCATCTTAGTATTGAGCAGGCCGCTGGCGGCAAGCATTGCATCGCGCATTTCTTCTGCTTCCAAACGCCGCCTTCCGAAGTGCCACAGCAGTTTGTTTTCAGGATCCTGTTCGTCGGCTACTTTCTCATTCGGTGAGTGCGAAGATTGGCGGTAGGTGTTGCTCATCACCAGCATCTTATGCATGGGCTTCATCTTCCAGCCGCCAGCGATGAACTGATTGGCCAGGTAATCCAGCAGATCAGGATGCGATGGCTTCTGGCCCATGCGACCGAAATCGTTTGGAGTTGCGACCAGCCCTCTTCCAAAATGCCCCAGCCACAATCGGTTGACCATCACACGTGAGGGCAGTGGATTGGCGGCATCGGTAATCCATTCGGCGAGTTTGGTTCGCGGATTTTCAAGGTTGGTCTTTTCCGCAGTCCCATCGGGAAGCAATACGCCTAGCGGACGCATGCCCACTTTATCGCCGGGCTTGCTGTAATCGCCTCTGGGAAGTAAGTTGATTGGCGACACTTTATCGAACTTGTTTTCCACGGTGAACAAAGCCGGTGGTGGGGGTGGCAACTGGTCGTTCAAATCTTCCATCTTCTTTTCCAGGTCAGCCAACTCAGACCCCATTTTGCCCTTCATTTCCTGTTTCAAAGTTCGGATCTCTTTGGTTGTTTTGGCCGATAATTTATTCCAGGCGTCCCGTTCAGCGGGGGTTGCCAGGTCCACATCTTTTTCCCAAGTGGCGGCGAAGTAACCTTGTATCCGGTAATAATCCGATTGACGAATGGGATCGAATTTATGATCGTGACAACGCGCGCATCCCAGTGTGACTCCTAAAAAGGAGGACCCCACGGCGTTGGTCATCTCAGTCAAAACTTCATTGCGCGAACTGGCTACTTCCTGATTGCCAGCGTTCTTGCGCAAGGGGCCGAGGCGTTGAAACCCAGCAGCGGACTGCTTTGCCTGATCATTTGCGGCAATCTCATCACCGGCCAACTGTTCCAAAATGAATTCGTTATAGGGCTTGTCACTGTTGAGCGATGCGATTACCCAATCGCGAAATCTCCATGCCCCATTGCGATGCGCATCATACTCAAAGCCGTCGGTTTCAGAAAATCGTGCGACGTCCAACCAATGCTGACCCCAACGTTCGCCATAGCGAGGACTGGCCAGCAGCCGGTCGACAACATGTTCGTAAGCTTTGGCCGAACCGTCGGCAAGGAACGCGCGAATTTCAGCGGGAGTGGGCGGAAGACCAGTGAGGTCCATGGAAACTCGTCGCAACAACGCTTCCTTGGCGGCAGGAGGTGCGGGGCGCATCCCTTCTTTTTGGAGCTTGGCGAGGATGAAGGCGTCGATTGGATTCTTGGCCCAGTTGCGATCTTCTGGTTTCTGAAATGAGGGGACAGCAGGGTTCGCGCGAGGTTGGAATGCCCAGTGCTTTCGCTCGACTGGAGTATAGGTGCCAAGCGGCGCGACGGATTCGGCGAAGGCGAGAGGGAGGAGGCTCGCTAAAATAAAACGTTTCATGCTGTTCAGATTATATACCCAGCCTAGAGCTGCTGGATTTGCTGGATGAGCCGGTGGACACCCGTTGACGGATTTGCCCCGGAATTGTTATTAGATTGGTGCTTTTGTTCCAGTTGAACTGATCTTAAAATAGCTTCGTTTATGTTGGGAAGGAGCTTGTTGGATTAACGTTTTTCACCACCCGGCAATTGGTTGCAGCAAAGACGATTCAACTGTTTACGTTTCGATATGCGCAAGTATAGCGGTCATCAGCGTTATAATGCTCCAAATGCTATTCAAATTCTTCCTTGTTGCCGCCTTGCCTGCGCTGCTGCTTGCAGCACCTCCGGCTGCGCCGCGTAAACTTGACCCTTCGCGTCTGGACGCCATTGAAGCGCGGATGCAAACTTATGTTGATCGTGGCTCCATTGCGGGGGCCGTTACGCTGGTGGCGCGCGATGGGGTTTTGGGACGTGTCTCTGCGGTTGGCTATCAGGATCTGGAAGCGAAGAAGCCGATGAAGGCTGACACCATTTTCCAAATCATGTCTATGACGAAGCCGGTGACCGGTGTGGCACTTCAATTGTTGGTGGAAGAAGGCAAGGTGGCAATTAGTGATCCGGTGGAAAAGTATCTGCCGGAATTTCGCGAGAAATTTGTGGCGACCAAGCTTGATGAAAAGGCGTTCACACTTAAAAAAGCGCTGCGGCCAATCACCATTCTTGACTTGATGACGCATACTTCCGGCATGCCTACTGATTTCCCCAAACCCGTGCAGGATACCCGTTATCAACGTTCGCTGACGGAATTGGTGGACATTGCCTCGCAACTCCCACTTGAATTTGAACCGGGGTCGAAATGGAATTACTCCAACACTGGCCTTGCTACACTGGGTCGGATTATTGAAGTGGTGTCCGATCAGCCTTACGAAATGTTTGTGCAGCGCCGCATTTTCGATCCGTTGGGCATGAAAGATACTCACTATGCTCCACCGATTGAAAAGCAAAATCGAGTGAGTGTGACTTATTCATTGATTGATGGAAAGTTACAAAAGGCTGATGTGGATTACACACGCAAAGGCGCGAAGATGGCTGGTCCGGCTGGCGGACTTTTTTCTACTGCTGGCGATTTGGTGAAGTTCTATTCGATGATGCTGAATGGCGGGGAATTTGGAGGGAAGCGTCTGTTATCGAAAGCGTCGGTAGATACCATGACCCAGCTTCATACTGGAACGATTGACCCCGCAGGACATGGTGCAGGTATGGGTTATGGACTCACCTGGACGGTGGTGAAGGATGCGCGAGGGACCACGGACCTTCGCTCTGAAGGGACTTACGGGCATGGCGGAGCGTTTGGAACGGATGCATTTGTTGATCCTACTCGTGGGGTTATCGGGATATTTTTGATTCAACGAAATTTGGGTGGGACGCCAACAGAACGGGACTCATTCCGGGCTATGGCCGAGGCGGCGGCACTTGACTAAGCGATTGTTGAATTCTTTACAAGACAGGCAGGGATGCCTGTCTCACTGTTTCTTGATTGGTCTGTGGGTGGTGATGGCGAGTGCGGCTACTGCGGCGAGCATGGATGAAGCGCGGCTGGCATTGATTCCGCAGCGAATGAATGAGTTTGTTGCTAAGGGACAAATTGCCGGGGCAGTGACGCTGGTGGAACATCAGGGAAAGATTGTTCAGCTTTCGGCTACAGGGTTTGCCGACGTTGCCAATAAAACAGCGATGCGCACGGACACGATCTTCGAAATCATGTCTATGACCAAGCCGTTCACCGGAGCGGCAATCATGATGTTGGTGGAGGAAGGGCGGCTGGCAATTAGCGATCCGGTGGAAAGTATCCTGCCGGAATTTCGTGGACTTCAGCTTTTAGACAACGGCAAACTTCGTCCTCCGATGCGTAAAATCACAATTCATGATTTGATGACTCACACTTCCGGGTTACCTGAATTTGGACCTCCGGCATTGGCGAATATCTACACCTTGATGGATCGTTCCCTGGCTGAAGTTACCCTGCTTAATTCGCAACTCAACTTGAAATTTGAACCGGGTACGCGGTGGCAATATTCCAACACTGGACTGGCTGCGCTAGGGCGCATTGTGGAAGTTGTGGGTGGTCAGCCTTACGAACAATTTCTTGGCAAGCGCATTTTTGAACCGTTAGGTATGAAAGATAGTTTCTTCTTTCCAAAGCCAGAACACTACTCGCGGATCGCTCGCGCGTATTCACCCGTTAACGGCAAGCTGGTTGATTTGGGTGACGGAGTTTTCCGCAAGGGCGCTAAGTATGCCATGCCCGAAGGCGGCATGTATTCCACCGCTGGTGACCTTGTCGTTTTTTATCGCATGATGCTGAACCACGGTGCCCACAAGGGTAAACAGCTTTTGTCTAAGGCATCCGTTGAAACGATGACGGGCTTGCACACGGGCTCAATTGATCCGGCTGGACATGGGCCGGGCATGGGTTATGGGCTCACCTGGACCATCGCCAAAGATGCGCGGGCCACGACCACTTTGCAGGAAGTGGGAGCTTACGGGCATGGGGGTGCTTACGGTACCGATGCGTTTCTTGATCCGGGTAAAGACTTGATTGGCATTTTGTTGATTCAGCGATTCCCCCTGACTTCACTTGCAGAACAGAAAATGTTCCGCGAAATTGCGGCTTCAGCCGTTAAGGATTAATTTACTATGAAAGCACTTGTGCTCCTTTCTTTGGCCACGTTGGCAATGGGTGCCGATACGGGAATGTCTCCTGCGCAACTGGCGAAGATCCCGCAACGCATGAAGGCTTTTGTGGATCAGAAACGCATTGCCGGTGCGGTGACTTTGATTGCCCGGCACGGTACCATTGCCGAGTTTGATGCAGTGGGAATGCAGGATATGGAAGCAGGCAAGCCCATGGCGAAGGATTCGATTTTTCAAATCATGTCGATGACCAAGCCCTTTGTGGGAGTGGCAATTATGATGTTGGTCGATGAAGGCAAAGTGGTGATTAGTGATCCGGTAGAAAAGTATTTGCCGGAGTTTCGTGGGCAGATGATGGTTGAAGTGAAAGACGGTGTAAGGACGTTGCATAAGCCTGGGCGCACCATCACTGTGCGCGATTGCATGACTCACACATCGGGCATGTCTTCAGGGCCTTTTGCAGGCTTCGCGGAACTGAACCAGAAGATGGATAAAACGTTGGCCGAGGCCATGCTGATGTATTCCCAGCAGCCATTGGAATTTGAACCTGGTTCCAAGTGGCAGTATTCCAACGCTGGCATCAGTGTGTTGGGTCGTATCATTGAAGTGGCCTCAGGCATGCCGTTTGAAGGGTTTATTGAGTCGCGTATTTTTCAGCCGCTGGGGATGAAGGATAGCCATTTTTTCCTACCCATGGAAAAGCAGGGACGACTTGCCCCTGTTTACAGGTTGATCGACGGCAAGCTGACGAAAGCGGATGGCACCATTCTGGGTGGGGACCCACTGCAATTCCGCAAAGGTGCAAAATATCCTGCGCCGGAATGGGGGATCTACACCACCGCTACTGACTTATTACAGTTTTATCAGATGATGTTGAATGGTGGAAAATCTGGGGGACGCCAGTTACTTTCGCGAGCTGCGGTGGACATGATGACCAGTGCTCATACGGCAGACCTTCGTTCCGGACACACGCCAGGCACGGCTTTCGGGCTTACCTGGGAAGTGGTGCGACCGGAAGGGTTGGGGGAAATCCACTTACTTTCTGCGGGGACATTCGGGCATGGTGGGGCGTTCAACACGCATGGGTGGATTGATAAGAAGAAAGACATGATCGGCATTTTTCTGATTCAGAATACTGCAAGCACAGCAGACGTGAAGTACGCGTTCATGGGCATGGCCAACGCCGCAGTTGTTGATTAAAGGCTTATTTTCAAAGGCTGAAAACGACAGGCAGGGATGCCCTTTAGTTTTTTGGAAATCGGAATGAAAACTTCGCTCGCAAGCGAGCTGGC
>JANMWO010000073.1:0-2803 GCA_031394025.1 Acidobacteriota bacterium | reverse complement strand
TAAAATCAATTTTAACGATAAGTGGTTATGCATCTCTTAGTACCTTTGGGGGATTTGCACCCTAAAAGTACCAGAAGTAAGTTACATGTACAATCCTCCATAAGGGTTAGCCAAATAGGTTAGTACAGGCCGTACCGTACTTACTCGCCGGGCTGGAAAGATTGGTTTACAGTAACTTAGTCGAGTTACCCCACTTGCCTTCAAACACGAATTCATTCAAACTTTTGCGCGTCCGCGGGGCCACCTCGCGTGAACGTAATGGTTCTGCCAGTTGATCAGCTTCGCCGGGGTAACCAATGGCTACGCCAGCCACAGGTTCCACGTCGGCAGGCAGACTAAAATCCTGTTTAATCTTGTCCAAGTGAATTCCACCCATTCCGTGCGCCTGCAAACCCATAGCAGTGGCTTGGATAGACAACGCCATCAGTGCCATTCCGGTATCGTGCAAAGCGACGCGGTTCGGCGTGCTGTTACGGTTGAAGGTGGTCTTGTACAACGTGATCATCAATAGTGGAGCGTTTTTGGCCCACACCTGATTGGCATCCACCAGACAGGCCAGTAACTTATCGAAGTTAGTCGGATCATCCTTGGTCGCCATTACTATGTACCAGGGCTGTTCATTCATGCTGGACGGAGCCCAACGGAATGCCTCAAGCAGCGACTGGATCTTTTCCGACTCCACTGGTTGGCTGGTAAATGCCCGCGGACTCCAGCGTTCAGCCAGCGGTTCGATAATCGGGGTGTGGGTTGTTGCTTTGTTGGGAATCATAAAATTGTCGTAACTTGCGCGCGGCTGCCGGGCCCACCACTGCTGCTAGCTGCTCCTCTTGTGCTGCTTTCACTTGTTGAATACTTCCAAGTGTACGCAACAATTTTTCTACTGTCTTTTTGCCAACGCCGGGAATTTCAGCCAGTTCACTGGTAAGACGAACAGCATTGCGACGAGTGCGATGAAAGGTGACGGCGAACCGATGCGCCTCATCCCGGATCACCTGTATGAGATGCAGCACAGGGGAGTGACGATCCAACACGATGGGTTCCTCTTCCTGGCCCAATACATAAATCCACTCTTCGCGCTTGGCGATGGAGGCCACGGGCTGGGTCAGGATGCCCAACTTTTCCAGAGATTGCTGAGCGGCATGCAGTTGGCCCAGACCTCCGTCGATCAGGATCAGGCTGGGCATGGTCTGTTTTTCTTCTAACACGCGACTATAGCGCCGCAAAACCACTTCGCGCATGGATGCGAAATCGTCGTTGCCGATGACAGTTTTGATGATGAACTTCCGATAGGCTGCTTTGTTCATCCGACCGTTTTCCCAAACCACCATGCTGGCCACTTTGTCTGTTCCCTGAAGGTGGGAGATGTCGAAGCACTCAATCCGATTGGGCGGCCCGGGCAATCCCAAAGCCTCCTCTATAGCACTGGCGATGGAAGAGCTGGACGGCTTCAGAATGCGGAAGCGGCTTTCAAAACTGTGTTGCGCATTGGTACCCACCAGTTCCGCCAGGGCTTTCTTTTGGCCACGTTGCGGGGTAAGTATTTCCACTTTACGACCACGTTTTTCGCTGAGGATTTCTTCCAGCAGTTCACGATCCTCAAATTCAGCGGGGACGTGAATCAGGCCGGGAACATAGCGGCCACCAAGGTAAATCTGCTTCAGTAAGGCGGCAATGAATTCCTGGGGATCGAACTGCAGTTGATCTTCCCAGAACATTTCTTTGCGATCCACAATGCGACCGTTGCGCACGTGAAATAAATTCACAGCTACCAAGGGGGCTTCGGCGTGGTAGGCGAAGATGTCCACATCGTCACCGGAAGCGGCGGCCATTTTTTGGCGCTCTTCCATTTCGTCAACAGTGGTTAGAAGGTCGCGAAGGGAGGCGGCACGTTCAAAGTTCAGATCGTCAGAAGCACGGGCCATCTGTCCACGAATCTCTTCGCGAAGTTCCTTGTGTTTGCCTTCCAGAAACAGCTTGGCCCGGCGGGTGGCGGCGGCGTATTCCTCATCGGTGGTGAGCCCTTCCACGCAGGGACCCAGGCAGCGTTTAATGTGATATTCCAGGCAAGGTTGCGGATGCTTGCGGGTGAGGTCGATCTTGCAGGAGGGGACCATGAACCGCCGATGAATGAGATCGACCGTGCGGTAGGCTAAGTTGCCGGGAAAATAGGGACCGTAGAAAGTATCTTCCTTGTTGAGTCGGCGGGTCACATAAACACGAGGATATTTTTCGTTAGTGATTTTGATGTAGGGGTAAGTTTTGTCGTCGCGCAGCAGGATGTTGAAACGTGGCTGGTATTGCTTGATCAGGTTGTTTTCAAGGGCCAGCGCTTCCTTTTCGTTATCCACCAGAATGTAGTCGAGCGTGGTGGCGACACTGATCAACGTGCCATTTTTCGCCCCTGCCAAGCTTTCTTCAGTGAAATAGTTACGAACGCGAGCGCGCAGGTTCTTGGCTTTACCGACATAGATGACGGTACCCGCAGCATCTTTGTAGAGGTAGACACCAGGCTCTTGTGGAAGCAGCGCGACTCGTTCACGGAGGGGCATTGTTCTACTCTTAGGATCGCGCAAAACGGAGATCGGTGACGGGGGAAATCGTCTGGCGATGCTACTAACGCAAAGGGGTTGTCGGTGCACCGCTTTAATGTCACACACCCTTTTCAAGCCACTGCCGAACGGCGTATCCGTTATAGAATCGGGATAGGTTCCCATGCCAACGCCGCTCACCGCAACGCCGCCCACCGCCATCCCGATGGATCCACCGCGCAAGCAGTGGACTCGTGCAGAATACGAACAGTTGG
>JANMWO010000071.1:0-2387 GCA_031394025.1 Acidobacteriota bacterium | reverse complement strand
GAAACTACGCTGAACGTTCGGGTGAACAACATCCTTTGGCACGAAGCTGCTGGCCTGGCTTCTCTTGGCCCCAACGACCGCTGTTTTCTTACTCGCACCGGTGACGATTCTAAGACATCCATTATCTTTGGAAACGGGGTTCGCGGTGCCCGCGTTCCTACCGGTGTGGAAAACATCAAAGCAGTCTACCGCACTGGAATTGGAAAGCCTGGCAACGTCAAGGCTGAGCAGATCTCTATCCTGTCCACTAAGCCACTGGGAGTGAAAGAAGTCATCAATCCGATGCGTGCTTCCGGCGGGGCCGACCGCGAATCACGTGATCAGGCACGACGCAACGCACCTTTGGCAGTGATGTCGCTGGACCGGTTGGTCTCTACCCAGGATTTCGCCGATTTCGCCCGCACTTTTGCTGGTGTGACTAAAGCTGTGGCCACTCAAATCGCTGGCCGCGTGCATGTCACCATCGCTGGTGCCGATGGCATTCCCATCGACGAAACCTCGGAGTTGTTTCGCAATCTGGAGACAGCTTTTGAAAAATTTGGTGATCCGCAACAGCCAATGCAATTGGAAGTATACAAACCAATGCTGCTCTACATCCAGGCCAAGGTTGCCATTCTACCGGATTACCAGTTTGAAACCGTTGCTCCTAAAATCCGTAGCGTGCTGATTGCCGCCTTTGCCTTTGACAATCGCGACCTTGGACAAGATGTGCTTCGAAGTGACATTATCGCCACGATTCAGAATGTCGAAGGTGTCCAGTTCGTCGATCTGGACAGGCTGGAAACCATTTCAGAGAATCTAGATCTTCCCAAACTGGAACAACCCATGGCCGGTGCCAAACTGAAAGCCCCATTCGGCCTTCCGATATCGCCCACCCAATTGGCTTACTTAACGCCGGATATCAGTGAAACCCTTATCCTAACGGAGTTGGTGAATGCCCGATAAAACGATGCCCCCTGCAGATCGCCTGTATAACCTGCTGCCGGTCTACTACTGCCAGCGCGATTTCGAAGCCGGTGAGCCGTTGCGTGCTCTCTTGGCCGTGATGTCCGAACAGGTGGAAGTGGTTGAGCAGGACATTTCCCGGTTGTACGACGATTGGTTCATTGAGACCTGTCAGGATTGGGTGGTCCCCTACATTGCCGATCTGGTTGGCTACCGTTTGGCACCCGAAGCTGGTGAGCCCGGCGACGTCACCACTGTGGAAGGACGCCGCCGCAACCGCACTCTTATTCCGCGCCGCGAAGTTGCCAACACCCTCCGCAATCGCCGCCGTAAGGGAACCTTGGCGCTGCTTGAGTTGCTTGCCAACGATCTTGGCGGATGGCCTGCGCGCGCTGTTGAATTCGGCCGCTTGCTGGGTGTGACCGCATCGTTAAACCACCCGCACCCAGATCGCGGTCGTCTTATCAGCGCGCATGCAGGCGACAAGCTGGATCTGATTAATTCTCCGTTTGACGCACTGCCACACACCGTCGACGTGCGTCGAACCAGCTCAAAATATCGCCCAGGGCGTTATAACCTCGGCAACATTGGCCTTTTCGTCTTCAGGCTGAAGTCGTATTCAGTCACTCGCTCACAAGCCCGCTGCATCGAAGAAGGCGACGACGCTGGTGACCATTGCTTCACATTCAGCCCATTAGGCAACGACAGGCAACTTTTCTGCGCTGGTACAAAGGACCCGGAACCTTCCCGCTTCTCCGGCGAATTGAATTTGCCCATTCCCATTCGGCGTCGAGCATTTGAAGAGCGCCCACATGGCCTGCATCATGGAATCGCCGCAGATGCTTATTACGGCGAAGGCAAAAGCCTAGCCATATGGGCTGGGAAGGATGCTGGCAAACCAATTCCACGTGAGAAGATTATTCCCGCCCACCTTGAGGGTTGGAAATATCGTCCTCCATCGGGTTACGTTGCTGTGGATCCTGTGCGCGGTCGCATCTGCTTCCGCCCAGGCGAAGCGCCTCCCGATGTTATCGTCAGCTATCATTACGGATTCAGCGACGAAATCGGCAGCGGTGAATATCAGCGTCCGGAATTCGTCGGCGGCGAAGAACGCATTTACGTTGTAAAATCCGATGGCGGTGAAGTTCACGGCCACATCCACAAGGCGCTGGAACAATGGAAACACGATAAACCGCTGCGCGCGGTCATCGAAATTACTGATAGCCAGACGTACAACGAAGACCACATCAACATTGAGCTTGAGCAAAATCACTTTCTGGAAATCCGCGCTGCGCAAGGCTGCCGTCCCATCATCCGCCTGGTGGATAGTGAATCAGGACGTGCCGAATCTATTTCCATTAGCGGAAAGGGTGGTGGCGCCTGCCTGTTTGATGGTGTGTTTCTTGCTGGTCGCAACGTGCGGATTAAGGGCGATGTGGGTG
>JANMWO010000005.1:0-9100 GCA_031394025.1 Acidobacteriota bacterium | reverse complement strand
CACCCAGCTATCCAAGGTTGAACCCAAGTGAATTGCGGCTCTCTTTTGCTGACACTTTGTCCTACATCGTCAACACGCATAGTCTTAAATTTGGCTTTGAATTCGCCAATATTGAGGACTATCAAAATCAACTCTCCAACCGTTATGGCACCTATGCCTACGCTAACCTGACAGCGTTCGCCCAGGATTATACGAATCTTGATGGCGGTAAACGTTGGCAGTCGTATTCACAGCTCTTTGGAAATCCCATTGTGGACATCACCTTGAAAGAGGTTTCCTTCTTCGCCCAGGACCAATGGAAGGTGACCCCAAAATTGACCATCACACCGGGTGTCCGTTACGAGCATACTTCCCTGCCCCAGCCCACCCAAGTGAACTCCGTTTATCCGCAAACAGGCGTGATCCCCAATAATACGGGCAGCGTGGCTCCGCGGCTTGGCATCGCCTATGGCTGGAATCCTAAGACGGTATTTCGCGCTGGTTATGGCTTGTATTACAACCGCATGCCTGCTTCCACCATCGGCAATTTATTCGTGCAAAATGGTCTATATCAACCTTCCTTTCGCTTGAACGGAACCACCGCAGCACAACTTGCTGGCGGTCCGGTATTCCCCAGTCCACTTGGCACCGCACCTACTTCCGTTGCGGGAACGGCATCTATTTCCTTTGCCGATAAGGATTTCCGTAACGCCTATTCACAACAATTGGATGTAGCCATTGAGCGGCAATTGAGCAAGAATTTGGGCATCACGGTTTCCTACATTTGGAGCCGTGGACTGCATATCATCTCCGGTCGCGATATCAATGCCGCCGAACCGACGTCTAGCTACACGTATGCGGTTTTGGACAAGAGCAATAACCGTGTAGGTTCCTACACTGCACCGTTGTACACAACTCGCGTCAACCCTGCTTATGGACAGATCACGCTGGTTGATTCCAGTTTGAATAGCTATTACAACGGCCTGATTGTTCAGGTGAACAAGAAGTTCAGCGGCTGGTTCCAAGCCAATGCCTCCTACACCTGGAGCCATGCTATTGACTACAATGTTGGCGGTGGTGGAAACGCCATTTTCTCGCCGGGAATCTCCAGTGTCATCAATGGCAACTATCGCGGAGAAAAGGATTCGTCGTCCACCGATCAGCGCCACCGTCTTTCAGTGAGCGCAGTCATGCAACCCAAATTCATGAAGAACGATGGTCTGCTGGCTAAGAACCTGATCAATAACTGGACATTATCTGTCATCTCCACATTCGCTTCCGCGCAGGCTCTTCCAGCGACCGTGAATGTCACAACCACACCTGCTGGCGTATTAAATAACAGTCGGTTGACAGGATTGGGCGGCCCGTCTCGCGTGCCATTTGAACCCATTGCGCAAGTGGCCATTGATCAGATCTACCGTACCGATGCCCGTCTTACCCGCAACCTTTACTTGGGAGAACGCCTGAAGGCTTCCCTTTTCTTTGAAGCCTTCAACGTCTTCAACACGCCACTGGTCAGCGGTTCCGGGCCACGCAACTTCACCAAGTACACAACCACTCGGCTAGCCGATGGCACCATTGGACTCACTCCTTTCCTGGGCTTTAATCAGCCGCTGCAAGGTCAGTTAGCAGGTGGAGAAAATTCAGCTCGTCGTGCGCAAGTGGCAGTTCGTTTCACGTTCTAACACTTCGCTAATAACCAAAAACCGACCAGGGCTCCAAATCCAGGTCGGTTTTTTATGGAATGCATCCTAACTTGTCCTCATCCGATCTTGATAATATTATGGGAATGGCAGCAGTCCTCCACAAAAACTGCCTGCCTGCCGATATAGAGAGGGTTATGCGACACTTTCAATTGATATCCATGGCGGCGATTTGCTGTCTGAACTTGTCCGCTCAAGTTCCAAAAATTACCATCGATCAGGGTTATTTAAGTAAGAACCCGACCATTGGCTCCAAAGCTCATATCTGGGCACAACAGAATATCTCTACCAGAGTTTTTGCAGGATGGACCGGCGACGTTCAATATCTGCTGGATCCCCAAGCACCCTACACCACCTTCACCGTACCGAATATCGACGTGAATCTAAAAGCTACTTACCGCACGTTGCCCGCGTGGACGGTGCGCTTAGCAACGCTCAACAACATTCCGGTTTCCTACTACGTACCGCCCGATCCCATTGGCATGGTGTTCCTCTTTCACGGCACTGGAGGAACTGGGGCAGGCCTGTTTACCGCATCCGAATTTCTTTCCTTCGCACGCGACATGGTGGCAGCAGGATTTGCGGTCGCGGCTTTTGACTGTTTGAATCGCGATACAGCGCAGTGGAACACCACCGTGACCGGGCCATCTAACCCGGATATTGCAAGATTGAACGGCATCATCGCGGCAATGCGAACTCAAAGCATTATTCCTGCAACGCTACCCCTGTTGGCTTTCGGACATTCCAACGGCGGCTTCTTCTCGCACTTTTCTTCCGTTGAAATGAAATGGGCTGGGGTTTCTATTTCAGCCGTCCAGGGGTCCACTCCCGCGTCCTTGGGATACAACGGTCCGGTAGTCTGGTGGATGCCAAAGAATGACGATCACCCGATGGTAGGCTTGATCGGCGGCATTGCCACATCGGTAGCCCGCTATGAACAGATTGCGAATCGTGGGTTGCATGCCCGGCACACCATTCAGGAAGCCATGCCCTTGTTCCCAGAACGTTTTGCTCGCAGTCAATATCTGACCATGGCCGATTCCCTTGAAGTTTTCGGAATCTTCAAAGCCAAAAACTGGATTGATGACAATAATTTTCTGGTGCAGAACCCCAATGATTTCGATTGGCGATCGTCTTTGCCAACACGCTACACAGAAACCATGAGGCTGGCCGTCAGCGGGCAACTGGAAGGCACCCACATGACGCACGAGTTCACAAATTTCACGCCCAACATTACATTGGACCTTTTCCTGCGTGGGCTGGGACGTAAACCAGCAGTGCGGCCAATTTCAGGAGCGAGTTTTGCGGGGACAAGTGTCGCTGCAAATTCCATCGCAACTGTATTTTCAAACGCACTGGCCGCAGATTTGGAAGTGGCTGCCAATGGTCCACAAGCCAACCTGCAAGGCGTGAATGCCATGTTGCGATCTGCCGCCGGAATTGAAACGCCAGTGCCTTGGTTCTTTGTGTCGCCTGGGCAGGGAAGCTTTTTGGTGCCGTCGGGAGCCGTCGCTGGAAACGCCACTTTGAAGATCCAAAACGGGGATCACCGCGTGGCGTTTCCGATGAGCATCACGGCTACTTCACCAGGCATCTTTGCGGCGAATGGCAATGGCCAAGGTGCCCCAGCAGCAGTAATTTTACGAGTGAAACCGGACAACACCCGGTCTACAGAATTTCCCTTTGTGGCAGGTTCCAGTGGGTATGATGCAGCACCCATCCGATTCGGTGACGACAGGTTATTCCTGGACTTCTACGCTACTGGTGTTCGAGGGTCGAACAGTGTGCAGGTTTTGCTGGGTGGGGAAACAATCACGCCCCTCTATGCCGGAGCGCAACCACAGTTTGTAGGCCTGGATCAGGTGACCATCGAACTGCCCAAGTCCTTTGCCGGACGCGGTCGGCTGGAAGCAACTATTATTTCTGGAGGGGCACGCTCCAATACGGTTGAGTTGGCTTTCCCCAACTAACAATGTGGCGCATGGATTTCGATGTTAGTGGGATAGTTTCTTGGAAATTGGAATGGAATAACATGGGGGACAGCCCGCGTGTTTCCTCATAGTTCTGGTAACTAAACATGGAAACACGCGGGCTGTCCCCACGTTTTCCTAGCGTCCATCGCCGAAGCGACGCCATTGGCCGTCCACTGCATAACCGCTATCTGGCACCACCACTGTCCTCACAACTCTGCGCACAGGAGGGGCAACATAGTAGGAATCGTAACAGCTTGAATCATAGTAAGGGTCACAAGTATAGTAACTGGGACCATAGTAAGCCCCGCCACCGTAGTAACCACCATAACCAAAGCCCACGCGGAATCCACTGTAATATGGACGATAGCCATAGCCGCTGCGATAGCCGCCTCCACCACGATAGTTATTGACGTAGCGTGAACCACCATACCCCGAACCTCGGCTCACATAATTCCGACTCCCGCCGCCGCTATAAGATCGACTAGAGCTAACACTCCGGCTGCTGGAATAACTGCGTCCTCCACTATTCCCACCACCGCGACCCGAACCACCACGATTTTGTCCAAAAGACGTCAGCGAAAGCAGTGTGGCCATCGCCAGAATTAGGAAAGTGCGCATTCAATTTTCTCCTTCACTCTCTTCCACAGCAAACCAGGGGCCAATGTTACCCCAATGTTAAATATCTGATAAATAAGTAAAGCTCCAACCGCAGCCTCGGCCTATCTCCACCAACATGGTGGTTTTCAACCAATAGCTAGCGGGTTCGGATGCCTTTGCCAGGGTTCACTCCCTCTACAATCTGCCCGTCCCGAACCACCAATTCCCCACCCACCAGCACAAACGGAATGCCGTCCGAAGGCAGGTTGGCTTTTTCATACGTTGCCCGGTCAATCACTTTGGCCGCGTCGAAGACGGCCAAATCGGCATCGGCACCCACTTTGATACGACCCTTATTGCGCATTGTCGGGGAAACGGCTTCCAAACGCTGCGCTGGCATCAGGCTCATCTTGCGAATCGCATCCATCAGTGTCAGTAACTTCTGTTCGCGCACATACAATCCCAACACGCGGGCATACGATCCAGCAGCCCGTGGATGCCCCTTGCCGTTTTCCATAATTCCGTCACTGGCAATCATTACTTTGGGATGCGCCACCACCTTACGAATCATTTCTTCGGTGTTAGTGAAAGTAGCCACCAAGCCGCCTTGCTTACGATACTTTTCAAACGTTTCTGCAGTAAGTCGCTCGCCAGTTTCAACCCACATCATGTCTTTGTAAGTGATGCCCAGTTTTTCCTGAAAGCCTGCATCAAAGATAGCGGTTTCAAGACGCGTCATCCCGGCAATGTAAGGATAAGCTTCCGTCGTAATGTCGATCCCATGAGCCCGCGCATCGGCAATGATCTTCATTGCCAGATCGAACTTCGACGTGCTGGACGCTCCAATATGCACCACATGCACGGGTGCCCCAGTCACCGCAGCCATGGCAATCACTTCATGCAGAGCCGCAGCAATGCCCGGTTCGCCCAATGTTCCATGACCCATATGGATGAATGTCGGGCTCTTGGTCTGGCCCGCCAGTTCAAACAATTCCTGCAGCTCTTCGGTGCCAGCTTTGGGTGTGTAGGAAAAGCCGAACCCAATCCCCAGGCCTCCATCGCGCAACCCTTGGCGCAACAATTCCCTGATGGCGATTTGCTCCTCACGCGTTGCCACCTTCGTGATGGCGTTATCGCGAGGCAACCAATCGCCGGTATCTTTCATCACCGTCATGCGTGCCGGAACATGCCCGATGCTGGCCCCATAATTAATCAACGCCTTCCCTTCCCTGGCCTGATACCAAGCGGGTATGGCACTCACGCCGATCTCCAATTCCAGAGCCGTCGTCACGCCGTCACGAGCCTTCAGTCGATAATTTTCCGGGGTCTGACCGTGCGAATGCAGATCGATGAATCCCGGCGATACCACCAGCCCTTTCACATCAATCGTTTTTGTCCCCTTCAGAGGACGCGCGGAAATGGCGGCGATTTTCCCTTGCCGAATCCCCACATTGCGGATGGCGTCCAGTCCGGATTCGGGGTCCATCACCCGACCCCCTTGCAACACAAGATCGAAGGGTTGGGCGTTCCCAACAAGTGACATAGTAAAGAGTGCAAATAGCCTAAGCATGAGAATTCATAATAACCGCTGCTTTCCTGTCAGGCAATCGTTAAAAATAGCACTCTCAAATCAGGCCTGACGGGCAACCGCAAATTTG
Source organism: Acidobacteriota bacterium (assembly GCA_031394025.1). Classification (GTDB taxonomy): domain Bacteria; phylum Acidobacteriota; class Terriglobia; order Bryobacterales; family Bryobacteraceae; genus JANXSF01. Next base: position 3,190 of record JANMWO010000005.1, on the reverse strand, counting down.
ATATAACTTATGCATGTTTCGCTTGGTCACCCTACTCCTGCTCATCCCCTGCGCCTCCAACGCGCAAGTGCTCTACGGATCTCTCACCGGGAACGTTACCGATGCCTCAACCGCTCCGCTCCCCGGTGCGAAGGTGGAAGCCAGGAATTCAGAAACCGGAGTGTCGCGTAAAGCGGTCAGCGATGAGCGCGGCTTTTATTCATTCAATGATCTACAGCCAGGCACTTACAACGTCATTGTCGCTGCCACTGCCTTTGGCACCGTGAATCACGCGGGCATTCCCATTGAGGCCAATTCCATTCGCCGCTATGACGTGAAAATGCAGATTGCCCAAGTGAATGAGACTGTCACCGTAGAAGCAACCGCCGCCGTGCTCCAAACCGATCGCGCCGATGTGAACGTGCAGATTTCTTCAGTGGAAGTGGAAAATCTTCCCTTAGACGGCGGGCGGAACTTTCAGAATCTGTTGAAGCTGGTGCCTGGCTTTACTCCGCCAGAAGAATTGCATTCTGATGCTGGAAATCCGCAGCGTTCCATGGGCACTAACGTCAACGGCGTTTCGCGATCCAATAACAACACCCGCCTGGATGGGGCCACCGTCAGCTATCCCTGGTTGCCGCATATCATCGCCTACGTACCGCCAGCAGATGCCATTGAGACGGTTAACATTGTTACCAACAGTTTCGATGCCGAACAGGGAATGGCCGGGGGTGCAGCCATCAACGTCACCATTAAATCCGGCACCAATCAGTTCCATGGCACTGCCCATTGGTATCACACCAACAGTGCAGTGAAGGCTCGAAACTATTTCTACTGCCTCTATACTTGCCCAGGGGACCCCAACCATCCCGCAAAAAACATTTTGAATCAACCTGGGGGCACTTTTGGTGGTCCCATCCTCAAAAACAAATTGTTCTTCTTCGCCAATTGGGAAATGACGTCGCGCCGCTTGAATGCATCCGGCCTGCGCACGCTGCCTACCGATGCACTCAAGCGCGGTGACTTCACCCCCTACAACACAGCTAATATTTTCGACCCCGCTTCCGGCAATCCAGACGGCACCGAACGCTCACTCTTCCCCGGCAAAATCATTCCCGCCAGTCGCCTTGATCCGGCAGCGGCTAAAATGGCGGCCCTGCTGCCAACGCCTACCTTGACCGGTGTTACCAACGATTACTTTGCCAGTGGCAGTTACTTGTTCAATCGCTACAATTCGGATTTTAAGGTGACTTACAATCCCACATCGAAGACCACGCTATTTACCCGTTACAGCTTTTCACCAAGCAATATTTTTGATCCTCCCAGCTTCGGCCTGGCCGGTGGCGACGCACTCAACGGCGGTCAACCAGGCACAGCCAGCGGGCTGATTCAAAGTGCTTCGGTGGGCGGAACGTACACCGTGAACCCGCGCATTCTGTTGGACGGCAACATCGGCTTCACCCGGCTGCGTTTGCAGGGGGAAAGTGTGGACATTGGTAAGAATTATGGATTAGATGTGCTGGGCATTCCCGGAACAAATGGCACAGACCGCTTACAAGGCGGTGTACCTCGCTTTACCGTTTCCGGCTTTTCTAATTTCGGCAATCCGAATGTTTCCAATCCCTTTTTATTCCGCGATAATCAGTTTGGCGGCGTGCTGAATCTTAGTTGGGTAAAGGGCGCACACTCCATACGCTTTGGCGGCGAATACGCTTACTACACTATCAATCACTTTCAACCGCAGACATCGTATGGACCGCGCGGCGGCTTCAACTTCACTGGCGGCTTGACGATTTTGAATGCCAAAGGCGCGGCCGCATCCAACACCTATAACGGATGGGCCGATTTCCTGCTGGGCCTGCCCACTGCCATGGGGAAAGACTTGCAGTATGTGAATCCATCAGCCGTGCGCATGCCCTCCTATGGCTTCTTCATCCGCGATTCCTGGCAAGTTACCCGCAAATTAACCATCAACTACGGCACCCGCTACGAATACTATCCCTTTGCCACGCGCGATCATCGTGGGGGCGAACGGTACGATCCGGCAACCGATAAAGTATTCATTGGTGGAGTCGGCAGCACCCCTACTGACACTGGCTTAAACGTCGGCTTGGGACAACTGGCCCCTCGTTTCGGCCTGGCCTACCGCTTGAGTGACCGCACTGTGATTCGTAGCGGCTTCGGCATTAGCATTGATCCCAGTTCGTTCCGCTATCTGCGCGATGCCTACCCATCGGTGATCTCACTGCAACTTTCCGGTGCCACTTCCTACATGGCCGCAGGTAGCCTGCGCACTGGATTGCCCACTGTAGTTGGCCCCGATCTAAGTCAGCCGACCATTGTGTTACCCACGAACATTGGTGACACCACCTTTCCCCAAGATTATAAGCGCGGATACATTCAGTCTTATAACTTCACCATTCAACAGGATCTGGGATTTGGCTTTGTCGGTCAGGCCGGCTACGTGGGTACACGCGCCGTGCGGCAAACAGCCATCATCAACTTGAATTCTGCCGATGCCCCAGGAGTGGGCAATGCCGGACGCCAGCTATTTCCCACCTACGGTCGCACTGCTGATATTAAGGAGATGACGCCCTTCAACAACGCTACTTACAATTCCCTGCAAGCTCGATTAACACGCCGTCTGCGGGGAGGATCGTTTGGAGTGTCGTTTACTTACTCAAAGTCACTCAACTACGACGATAATAGCGATTCTGGTTTAAGTTGGAATGGTCCCTCTATGTTCCAGCGGAATCGGGCCGTGGCCGGGTTCAACCGTCCTCGTAATTTGCAGGTGTTTGGCGTGTATCAATTGCCATTCGGTAAGGGTCAGAAAATGCTGAACCACGGCTTTGCCAGGAAGCTGGCCGGTGGCTGGCAGGTCAATGGAACGATGAGCGTCATAGACGGTACTCCGTTTACGGTAGGCTCGTCGGCAACTTCGTTGAACTCCCCCGGCAATGCCCAAACAGCAGACCAGGTGTTGGAGCACGTTGAGATTCTGGGTGGCATTGGCCGTGGCGAGAAGTATTTTGATCCATTGGCGTTCAAAGCGGTGACCGATGTCCGGTTCGGCAACACTGGACGTAACTTATTGCGCGGTCCAGGGACATTCAATTCCGATGCCAGCTTGTTCCGCAGCTTCAAAGTGCAGGAACGGACCACTTTCCAATTTCGTTTTGAAGTGTTTAACGTTACCAACACGCCAGCA
>JANMWO010000245.1:0-3137 GCA_031394025.1 Acidobacteriota bacterium | reverse complement strand
CATCCCTGGGTTAGTTCTCAAACAGCCCTATTCAAGAGGATAGATTAGACCCGTCGCCGAGCCCCAAAACCAACCTTAGGAAATACTGGGAAATACTGGGTCGGAAATACTGGGTCAGCCTGAACTTACACCTTTTCGACTCACCAATAAGGAGGCAGAGCTCACTGGCACAATTTCGTGTTTATCCACGAATGCAAAAAAGGACGGTTTTACAGCTCTTTAGGCGAGTTTGGGCGTGCATACCGAGGATATCGCTTTGTGCGCGCTCGCAGATTGCGCCTTGCCTCGCCAACTGTTACCTGGGGTTCACTCGCAGTCGGATGTTAAACGAAGCCATAACTTATTCAAACTAAAAACCTTTTGTGATTGACTCCAAATCTGTAGAAACTAGGAATAGTGCCAGCTTGCTCTGCCTCCGTTTCACATCATGGTTAAAGGGTAAGTTCAGGCTGACCCAGTTTTTCCGACCCAGTTTTTCGACCCAGTTTTTCATTGGAAACATGAAGAACCAACCCTTCTCGACCGATTCAAGGAAAGGGTTACTAGCCAGCCGCCAAGCACAACTAGGATGTGTTTTTCTATTTGAGCTGATGCCAAAAAACGCCCCGATTCCCTAACCCCCAGTTGCCTTCACCACTTCACCATGCCCTTCCTCTAAAACTGAATACCTGTTGCTAGCAACACCCACAAACCGTTCCACCCGACTGGAAGGCGCAGGCCACCGGACCTCAATCCAATCCACTTTTGCGGCGTGCCCCAAACCCAGGATCTCCCGCGGATCGTGGGCAGAAAGGTAACTTCCGCCAGCCCCTTTTAACCTGCCGCGACGAACATCCCCGGCTTGCCAGGTGATCCGTGCACCTACCGCATCGCGGTTGGCCTTCACCCCTCGCATGGTCAATCCCACCCAGTTGTTGCCACTGCTCTCCCGATTCTGCAGCAACAACGGCGCACCACCATTTACGCCCACCAGAATGTCCAGCCGACCATCGTTATTAAAGTCGCCTACTGCCGCACCCCTTGCTGAATAGGACGCTTTGAATGCCGACCCTGCTTGCCCACTGATGTTACGAAACTGTCCGTCTTGCTGGCGTAGAAGCAGCATCGGCTCCTTATAGGTCACATGCGGTGTGCGCTCTGCCACCATATCATCGGGGTGGCCATTGGCTACAAACAGCTCTGGAATTCCGTCATTATCAAAATCGGCCAGCTTGCAGCCCCAGCCGCTTAGGTAATAGGTTGCCCGGCCCAATTCGCCGCCAAACGACAGGTCGTCGAACACTCCATGGCCGGTGTTGCGGTACAAAGAAAATCGCTCTTTGTCGATGTTGGCCACAAACAGATCCTGCCAACCATCGCCATTGATATCCCCTGCGTCCACACCCATGCCAGACCGCGGCCAGCCGCCTTCACTCAAAGCCACCATTGACCCGAATGCCGCATCTTCAAAACGTCCACCTCGATTCAAGAACAGGAAATTTTCCACTGTATCGTTGGCGACAAACAAGTCCAAGCGTCCGTCGTTATTGACATCCGTGGCTACTACGCCCAGTGCTTTGCTCGGTCGGGCCGCAATGCCTGTCTCCCGGCTGACGTCAGTAAACGTTCCATCACCCCGATTCCGATACAACCGGCACGACCCCGCCTTGAACATACGCGGCATGCAGTATCCGGGCTTGCCGCCTCGTTCGGAAATGCATAGTTTTTGGCTGTTGGCTGTGTATTCCACAAAGCCGCATAGGAACAAATCCAGCAAGCCGTCACCGTTATAGTCAAACCACAGCGCACTGGTGGTCCAAGGCGGCGCGACAATGCCCGATTTAGCAGTCACGTCGGCAAACGTCCCATCGCCACGATTGCGATAGAGCGTGGGTTTCCCATAGGCAGTCACAAACAGGTCGGGGCACCCATCGTTATCGAAGTCGCCAACAGCCACGCCCATACCAAACGATGCACCTCCGCCCAGTCCAGCTCGCGCTGTAACATCGGTGAAGGTGCCGTTTCGATTGTTACGATACAGCGCATTCCGTAACTGGGTTTTTGGCTGAAAGAAATCGGCCGGTCCGCTGTTGACCAGGAACACGTCCATCCAACCGTCGCCATCGTAATCCAGAAACGCAACGCCAGGCCCTAACGATTCCGGTAGGAACCGCTGAGGAGACATTGCGTTTTCATGTATCCAGCCGATGCCGCTTTGCGCTGCCGGGATTGCCTCAAACCAATTGGAGGGAGTGGCCGCCCGCAGCGAATTCACAGCGCCTAAAGCGCCCAGAAAAGTTCGCCTGCTTACAGTCCGCGTACCCAAAACTTTGCGTTTCCAAGCACTGCTGCGTACGTTTTTCCGTCGTTATCGACAACAGACATGGTTGAAATCAAGGCGTTCGATGGACTCACCCAGTCCGATGCCCGGCCATCCCCACGTGCCATGCCAACAACGCGCCCCGCCCCCAGATAATAGGCGCAGTCGCCACCGCCAGGTTTCATTGTGATTTCGGTAATGCCCGAAACCTCGCCAGTTGTATTGTTCCGAAAGTGAATCAACGCATTTATGTCGCCTTCACCCAGGTTAGATGCGCACAGTTCCAGATGCTGGCCTGGGGCTACCCAAAGTGGGCCGAACAACATCCCGGGAGTCAAGTTATCTGTCGCTTGGGCCTTTGCGACCGTTGCCGGGCGACTGGCCAATACATAAGTGATGCCAACAGCAAGAATTGTTAGCAATAGGTTCATTTTGTTGAGGTGTCTCATTTGATTCTCCATTGGGTTTCGAACTCAGATCAAAAGCTAAAATCAGATCAAAAGCTAAAAGGTGATAGTCAGTTAAGTAGTGCAGTTCGGGCAAGTTTTGTATCAACCAAAGCGTTATCTCTTCGGATTCTCCACCTTGGTCAAGGCACCTTGGACAAAGCCAGCGCGGCAAATGCCGTTGCGGTATCCTGCATGAATTTGCCGTCCATCGAATCAGCAGCGCGCACCTTGTTCATGGAACTGGTTGCCCAGGCTCCGGTGGCCTTATCCTGATGAGAACCAAGCCATAGCAGTCTGATCGGTGGATGTGATGACAATGCCCCGTGGATTCTTGCCAGTGTTAATTTGCAACACGCGGGTGGCATCGGCTGGTTCATTCTGCACTGTGG
>JANMWO010000641.1:0-5536 GCA_031394025.1 Acidobacteriota bacterium | reverse complement strand
GGCTGGCTGCGCAAGCGAAAAGCATGTGGTAAATACCCCCATTCCCCCCGCACCGCAACGAAACTAGTGCGAGTTGCGACAATCCGCGACCATCAGCGACCGAGATTAATGGCCGCTGATGAACGCCCGATGAACGCTGATAACACAATTGCAAGAAAACTAAGCATCAACTAGTTTCGTTGCGGTGCGGGTGGAATGGGGGTATTTATCACATGCTTTTCGCTTGCGCAGCCAGCCATGATTAGAAAAACAGAAGCAGCGACGGCAAGCAAAAAGGGAACGATGCGTGTGCTCATTTCCTTATTGTAGCCTTTCCTTTTTAAGAAAGCTTACAGGTCAATATCGCGCTGCGGTGGGCCCTGGTCGGGATCTTCTTTGGCCTGCTTCAACAGTTCGTCGAACTTTTTGTTGAGCACGGTGCTTTGCGACTTGTGGGCGTCAAACGATTTCTGAAAAGCCTGTTCCAGTCGCGCCCCTTCCCCCTTGATGCGGGCCACTTCGGCGGCCAAGTCTTGAATCGGCAGGGGTTTTTCCGGGAGCTTGTGGCTGATTACGACGGCCATGGTTTTGTCTATTTTCAGGATCGCATCACAGCAGGGACATTGTATTTCCAGTAAGTCATCCGTTTGGGCCATACAGAAGAGCTTACATCAGCCTCAGCCTTGATGGAACGTTAAAGTATTCCATTGGTCTGCCGATAAACCTATATCTGCGAACTCTCTGGCAAAGGGTTTCAGAAGGATTTTCCTTAGTAGGATTGAGCGGTTCACGGAAGTAGGCTAAGGTTTTATACCCATTGCCGCTTCAAGGGCCGCAGAAGTAGCTTTAAGAGTGCCCCTATCGAAATTTACAGTAGGTTGGCACGCCAAGGAGACCATTGGATGCTCAGAAGCATCATCATAACTCCGGACCAAGAGCAATCTGAGCAACTTCAGGATCTGCTTGCGGAAATCGGTAACGTTGGGGTTGTCCGCACGGTGGACAAGTATCCCACGGCAATTGATTTAGTTCGGACGTTGCGCGCCCATGCCCCTCAAGTCATTTTCCTTGGGGTGGATAGCGTTGAAAAAGCAATGGAAACGATCTCAGGGATTGAGCAATCGGCTCCCGGTCTGCAAATTATTGCCATTGCCCGAATCTGCGAACCACAGGCGTTGTTGGAATTGATGCGGGTTGGTGTGCGCGAATTTGTGGCCATGCCGTTCCGTCGCAATGATTTGCATGAAGCTCTAAGCCGTGTTACAGATAACCTGGAAAAGCGTCCGCTGCCCAGTCTTTCTTCCGATCTGTTGTTTTCGTTTCTACCTTCAAAACCAGGGGTGGGAACTTCTACGGTAGCCCTGAATACCACCGTGGCTGCATCGAAGGTTCCCGATAGCCGGGCGCTGCTGATCGATTTCGATCTGAATAGTGGCATGTTGCGCTTCATGTTGAAGCTGGATAACGAATATTGCATCACCGACGCAGCGGAAAATTCCTTCAAGATGGACGATAATTTGTGGCCGCAACTGGTCACCAGCATTGGTCAAATGGATGTGCTCCATTCCGGCAAGCTCAACCCGCACTATCGCGTAGAAGCCAGCCAAGTGCGCCATCTGCTTGATTTCGCCAGACGCCTTTATAAAGTGGTTTGTGTGGATCTTTCCGGGAACATGGAAAAGTACTCCATTGAAATCATGCAGGAATCGAAGTACATCTTTCTGGTTTGCACCCCGGAAATCGCATCGCTCCACCTGGCTCGAGAACGGTTTAATTTTCTAAAAAACATCGATCTGGGTGATCGTGTCCGCATTCTGCTCAACCGGGATCAGAAACGGGCAGCCATTGAGCCGCAGCAAATTGAAGATCTATTGGGCATCCCCGTGTTGCTCTCGTTGCCAAACGACTATCAGGCGGTCAGCCGCGCGCTCACATCGGGCAAACATGTCGATTCAGCCACAGATCTGGGCAAACAATTTACCAAGCTGGCCAACATCCTGTTTGAACGCAAGGTACCGCAGCAGGTAGTAAAATCGCGAAAGTTTGTAGAGTATTTCAATCTGTTCCCTGGTATGTTCCACGCCGATACGAAAAAATCGACAGTGAAATAACCTCCTAGCATCATATTGGATGACCAGAAGGCCATCCAATATGGTAAAGTTGGAGGAGTCGTGACCCTGCAATTCCTCAAGCCGGATTTCACCAATTCTTCACCGATTCCCGTTTACCGGCAGTTGGCCGACCAGATCCGATCAGCGATTTCTCTGGGCCAACTCCAACCAGGCGACAAATTACCACCTACTCGAGACTTAGCCGGACAGTTGGGTTTGAATCGTTCCACTGTGTCCGCTGCCTATTCCGTTCTGGAAGAAGATGGCTTGCTATCCGGCCAAGTTGGACGCGGCAGTTTCATTTCCCATCAGCCAATCCGCCGAGAATCGGAAATCAGACCATCCAATTTGGATGACTTCATCAGTTTCTCAACTTCTTGCCCCGGACAAGACCTATTCCCCTTAGAAGATTTTCGAGCCTGCTGCCAAAGCGTGGTCGCCTCGCCGGAAATTCTTCAAATTTTGCAGTTAGGCTCACCTTTCGGCTATGAACCGTTGCGACGCTATTTGTTGGATACTGCCAGACGACAAGGAATTGCCCGCAAAGACGATGAAATTCTGATCACCAACGGCTGCCAACAGGCCTTGGATCTTTTAGACCGAGCTTTTGCCGATGAAGTGGCAGCCGTTGAAGATCCGGTGAATCCAGGTGTCAAAAGCGTCTTCGCCCGCCCTGGTCGCAAGTGCATTGGATTGACGGTGACGGAATCTGGCATTCGTATCCCGGATCAGAACGAAAACCGCATTGGCATTGCGGTGGTCACTCCTAATTTCCAAAATCCCACGGGCATCACCATGCCCCTTGCCGCACGTCAAGAACTGCTCAAGGCAACTCGCAAAGCGGGCATCCAACTGGTGGAAAACAACATTTACGAAGAGTTACGCTACACTGGCCAGGACATTCCTTCGCTCAAAGCACTGGATGAAACCGGGGCCACCATACAGCTAGGCAGCTTTTCAAAAATAGCCTTCCCTGGTTTGCGCGTCGGCTGGATCATTGGTCCCAGATTGATCGTCAACCGTCTGGCCGAATTGAAACAGGCGTGCGACCTGCATAGTGATCAGCTCTCCCAAGCCGTCCTGCTGCGATTCGCCGAGAGCGGTTTGATGTCTGCGCACCGAGACCGCATGTGCGCCTCTGGTGGGATTCGATTAAAAGCAGTGCTGCAAGCTTGCGCTCAGCATCTACCAGTTGGAACCATGTTTACCAAGCCGGAAGGCGGCATGAACCTGTGGGTAACACTGCCTGCGGGTCTGGATTCCACCTTGCTTGCCCGACACGCCGAACGCATTGGGGTGAGCTATTTACCAGGGCACGCTTTTGAAGTGAATGCCGACCATAGCCGAAGTTTTCGATTGAGTTTTGCGGGTCTTACTCCGGACCAGATCGCCGATGGATTAGCTCGATTAGGTAAATTATTTGCGAGCGCGATTGCCGGTGTGCTTCCCCGCGAAAGAGCGCCAGAAGCAGTTGTTTAGTTTAGGTTGTAAGGTTGTCCATAAGGAGGATGAACCATGCTGTTAAGTGAAAGTTTCCGAGTTAAAGTAAGCCTAGCCGAAATGCTCAAAGGTGGCGTCATTATGGACGTCACCAACGCAGAACAAGCTGAAATAGCTGAGAAATGCGGTGCCTGTGCGGTGATGGCGTTGGAACGTGTTCCCAGCGATATTCGTCGCGATGGCGGAGTTGCGCGGATGGCCCCCATCTCCAAAATTCGTGAGATTATGGCTACCGTTTCCATTCCTGTGATGGCCAAGGCCCGCATCGGCCACTTTATGGAAGCGCGGATTCTGGAATCCCTGGAAGTGGATTTCATTGACGAATCGGAAGTGCTCACCCCGGCAGATGAAGAGCACCACATTGCCAAGCGCGATTTCAAAGTTCCCTTCGTATGCGGCGCGCGCAATTTGGGTGAAGCGTTACGACGCATTGCCGAGGGCGCGGCCATGATTCGGACCAAGGGCGAAGCCGGTTCCGGCAACATTGTGGAAGCTGTTCGTCATATCCGAACCATTGTTAAGGAAATGCGCCAACTGACGGTGTTGGGTCACGAAGAACTGGTTCATGAGGCGAAGAAGCTGCAAGCACCGTTGGAATTGGTGGAATATTGTGCCAAGCACGGCAGGTTGCCTGTTCCTAACTTCAGTGCCGGGGGAATTGCTACACCCTCCGACGCTGCCCTGGTGATGCAGTTGGGTGCCGAGGCAGTGTTTGTGGGTTCGGGCATTTTCAAATCTGGCGATCCTGAACTTCGCGCACGAGCCATAGTGATGGCCGCTACTTACTACAACAATCCGGCGAAGCTGCTGGAAGCCAGCGAAGAACTGGGTATCGGGATGGCTGGTTTGGAAATCTCGAAAATCGCTGAAGGCGAATTGATGCAAACACGCGGTTGGTAATTCCCTATGGCAACGGTGGGAATTCTGGCATTACAAGGGGACTTTGCGGCACACGTGGCGGCTGTTAAACATGCAGGCGCCACGGCCTGCGAAGTCCGCACCGCCGCGCAACTTTCCGCAGTGGATGCGCTGATCATCCCAGGGGGTGAAAGCACTACCATGCTGAAGCTCATTGAAATGGAAAATCTGACGGCAGCCATTCAAATGTTCGGTGCCAGCAAGCCCATCTTCGGCACTTGTGCCGGGGCAATTTTGTTGGCAAAAGAAGTCATGAATCCAGCGCAATTCTCTTTCAATCTGGTGGATATTGGGGTGGAACGCAACGGTTACGGCAGACAGTTGGATTCCACCATTGCCAAATTATCTGGAAGTGATCTGGCTGGCCCACTTGCCGGAAGCGAATTGGAAGCCGTATTTATCCGCGCACCCATTATCCGTCGCGTGGGACCTAACGTAAAAGTGATAGCATCCTACAAAGGGCTTCCAGTGCTGGTGGAAGAAGGTCGTCACATGGTTGCTACCTTTCATCCGGAACTGTCTACCCACAACCCGGTGCATAAACTATTTATTGAAAGGTTGAATTAGTGCGGCCACCAGTTTCCAAAAAATTCAAAGTATTATTTATTTGCATTGGCAACGCCTGCCGCAGCCAGATTGCAGAGGGCTTTGCACGAGCCTATGGATCGGACGTGCTGGATGCATTCAGTGCCGGTTTAATGCCCACCGTCAGCATTCCCAGCCTCACCCGAAAAGTGATGTTGGAAAAGAATTTGCCCATTGACCAACAATTCCCCAAGGGGCTGGAGCTCTATCAGCGCGCGGCCTTCGACGTGGTGATCAACATGAGTGGACAACCGATCGCCCGCGGTCTACAATCGGTTGCCAGAAATTGGGTTGTGTTCGACCCGATGGGTCAAGGCGAAGGGGTGTTTCGCCAAGTGCGGGACCAGTTGGAAAATCAGGTAATGCTGTTAGTGCTGGAGCTGCGAAGCAAAGCGGCCAAAGCACAGTAAATCTGGCTGGGTTGCGCAAGACTAAATTCTAAT
>JANMWO010000624.1:0-5010 GCA_031394025.1 Acidobacteriota bacterium | reverse complement strand
CGACGCCAAGGTGTCCACGCAAGTGGAAAACAAGCTGGTGGATGAACTGCCATTGCAGGTGGCGGGGACGATGCGCAGCCCGTTCAATTTAGTCGCAGTGGTGCCTGAAGCGCAAGGTTCGGGACAATCGTTGTCCTTGGGCGGCGGTCAAGTGGCGGCCTGGGACGCAACACTCGACGGCCATAGCGTGGGCACCAATCGATCTGGCGATACGGCTGAGGCGGCGCTGAATACTCCATCGCTGGATTCGTTGACGGAATTCACGGTGGATACCAACGGCTTCAAAGCCGAGTACGGCCAAGCGGCTGGCGGCGTAATGACGTTTGCATCGAAGTCAGGCACGAATAAGTTTCATGGTTCGGCCTATGACTTTCTGCGTAATGACTACTTAGATGCCCGCGGGTTTTTTGCGAAGGCCAAGAACGTCTACCGGCAGAATGATTTCGGCTTCACTGTGTCCGGACCTATCTGGATTCCCAGAATTTATAACGGCCGCAACCGCAGTTTCTTTTTTATCTCCTATGAAGGGTTTCGAAATCGTGTGGGCAGCAATGGAACTACCCTTTCAGTTCCTACAGCGGAAATGTATAACGGCGATTTCAGTAAGTGGGTGGATCAGAGTGCTAAGTTAATCCCCATATACGATCCCGCAACCACGCGCGCCGCTGCTACTGGCGCCGGTTCCATCCGTGACTTGTTTCCTAACAATCAAATTCCCAGCAGCCGCTTTTCTGCAACGGCGTTGAACATCGCCAGCATAGCGAAAGTGGTTGTCCCGAATCGGGGTGCTGTGCCCGGAACTCGTGAGTATGTCACCAGTAACTACCTGGTAAATGGCGGTACTTTGATTTCCCCAACGAATAAGTGGAGTGCCAAGGGCGATCAACTGCTGGGCTCCAAACATCGAGTAAGCTTCTTGTGGAACGCCACTAACTATCGGAACAAGCCCACGGGCCAAACACCTGGCCTGCCGGAACCACTATGGAACGGTCAGATCACTGCTTGGGATACCGCCGCGTATCGCGTTGCGCATGATTGGACCATATCCTCGCGGATGATCAATCACCTTTCGTTCTCCGCCAATACGTTCACTAAGAACGCTTACTCAATCAACGTAGATAAGAATTGGAAGGACAAAGTCTGCATCAAGAATGTTGTGGATTGTAATCAGAATTTCCCCACCATCAACTTCACTGAATTCACAGGGTGGGGTTCGGCTTCCTTCAACGGAACCGATCAGCCGGGCTGGGGCTTGAAGAATGATTTGAGTTACATTCGCCAATCACACACTTTCAAATTCGGATTTCAACATCAAAATCAAAATGCGAATGGATTCGGCCAACAGGACATTGCCGGTCGTGCCGATTTCAATTTCCTATCGACCAGCATTCCAGGTTCCACAGTGTTTCCAGCCAGCGGTGGTAGTTCCTTTGCGTCGTTCCTGCTAGGCGAAGCCTATCTGGGTCGCACTGAAACCATCCGCCAAGTGACGCAGAAGTATCCGTACTTCGGATTCTACGCGCAGGACGATTGGCGCGTCACTCGCAAGCTGACAGTGAACTTTGGGTTGCGCTACGACTTCACGCAACCTCCGACAAATTTGAAAGACGAATATTCCGATTTCAATCCGACACGCCCCAATCCAGGGGCTGATGGACGTCTGGGGGCGTTGTGGTTTGCAGGCTTCGGAACCGGACGTGAAAATTCGCGCAGCCTGGTTCCTGGCTGGTATGGCGGCATTGGTCCACGTTTGGGTGCGGCTTACGCAGTGGATAAAAAGACCACCATTCGCGCTGGATTAGGACGTAGTTTTTCGCGCATCACAGCAGTGCAGGGTAGTGGCCATTTTGCGGGTTTCATTGGACAGTATCAGTTCGATAATTCCAATCAGGGCATAACGCCAACGTTCAAGTTGGATGCCGGGCTGCCTGCTTACAAGTTGCCGCCATCCATTGACCCCGGATTCTCTAACGGCAATACAGTGGATTGGTGGCAAGGCCAGGATGCAACGCGCGCGCCGGAAACCTGGTCCTGGACGTTCAACATGCAGCGCCAGTTGACCTCTACCACGGTTATTGAAGCTGGTTACAACGCTTCCGCCGGAGCCCACTTACAGTCTGGTATTTTGAATTACAATCAGGTACCGACGTCGGCACTGAACAGTATGGTTGCGCAATTCGGGGCTACCCAGGCGTTGAATATTCTGCGTTCCGACATTAATTCTGCGGCGGCGAAGAGTGCAGGATTTCTGCCTCCTTACCCCAGCTTCGCCACGCAATCACTGCGCTCTGTGGCACAATCTTTGCGACCGTTCCCGCAATATTCAACTGTCGTGACAGGTGCGCAAAACGGCGATAAGAGCGGCCATTCCAGCTATCACGCGTTAGTGATCAAGGCCAACAGCCGCTTTTCCAAATCAGTTACCGGGCAGTGGAGCTACGCGTTCTCTAAGTTACTCACTGATTCCGATACTTACTTTGCCAACTCCGCCACATCGGCTATGGACCAATATAATCGACGTCTGGAAAAGTCCATTGGCCAGTATGATCGCACTCACACTTTGAAATTTTCCACTGTCTACAATTTGCCTTTCGGCAAAGGGCAACGCTGGTTTACAAAAGGGTTCCTGAGTCAGGCCATCGGCGGTTGGCGTTTGGCGGGCATTCAGGTATATAACAGCGGTGCTCCACTGGCCTTGTCCCGCAACAATCCATTGCCGATTTTTAACGGCACCACTCGACCATTGGTAGACAGCTATGACAACTGGCGTATCGCGACGATTGGCGATCACTTCGACCCTGCAGTGGATCGCTACTTCAAGCCGAAAGCCGCTTTTGGAGTGCAGCCGCCTGCTGGTTTCGGCAACGCGACACGTTACAATCCCAAGGTGCGTGGCTTCTTTGGGAAGTCGGAAAACTTGAGCCTTTCAAAGACCTTCGTGATTCGGGAAAGCATCAAACTGGATTTCCGCGGTGAGGCTTTCAACCTGTTCAACCGGGTAGTGTTCGCGAATCCGAGTTTGAATCTGGATGCCATCAACTTTGGTCAGGTTACTGGCCAGGCGAATGAGCCAAGGACTATGCAGGTAGCGTTGAAGGTTTACTGGTAGGGGCGTTGCTGAGTGAGACAGGCATCCCTGCCCAATTTCAGAAGTTTTCCAGGCACTCGAAGGTATGAAAAAAGCCCGCTAGGCGGACTTGGCAGGCTGAATGCCTGCCCCACAAACGCAACTCCAGGTCTTGTGAAAGTTAGTGAATTTAGTGTGGGGCAGGCGATTCCGCGCAATGCCACTTAGTTTTCCCGCATCCCGGTAGAATCTCCAACCTTCGTTGGGATAACCTGTGGCTCCCTGGCCTGAATTGTTGATGCACGCTGATAACACAATTGCGGGCAAACTAAGTGGCATTGGGCGATTCCGCCTGCCTGCCCGCTGGCGAACGAAGTTTTCATTCCAATTTCCTATTTACTGACGGCGATCTTCAGCGCTTCCCGCTCAATGCCCAGCAACATTCCGCGAAAAACAATATGATGCAGTGGTGAAACTGAATACCAGTAAATGAGTCCAAACAGTCCACGAGGCTGAAAGAGTGCCGACTGATGCAAGGTGCATTGCGTTGCACTACACGGCTCAATGCGAAACTCCAGCAAGGCTTCTCCTGGTAATTTCATTTCCGCGCGCAGGGAAAGTCGCCGATCCTGGTCCAGCCCCACCACACGCCAAAAATCGAGTGCTTCCCCATACGTGACCAGTTCCGGATCGCGTCGACCTCGTCGCAGACCGGGCCCACCCACTAAGTTATCCATCCATCCGCGAATCTTCCAAAGCCAATCGGCAGCATACCAACCATGGCCACCGCCGACCCGACAAACGGCTCGAAACACCGCCCAATCTGGAGTGCGAACAAGGCATCGAACCTGGCCCACGTTGGCTCATGTTGACAAGACGCCCCCAAATCCCGCACAATCAGAATCGCGGATGGGATCGGTCTTTCGCGATGCAATTGGAGCAGTTTTGACAGTAGAACCACCGCAAACCACAACCACATCCCCTACCGCTGCCAGTATCAATCTGGAATCGGAAATCAAACGACGGCGAACTTTTGCCATCATTTCCCATCCCGATGCGGGCAAAACTACGCTTACAGAAAAGCTGCTACTCTACGCCGGAGCGCTGCATGCTGCCGGTTCCGTGCGTCCTAAAAAGAATCGCGGCCACGCCACTTCCGATTGGATGGCCATCGAACAGGCTAGAGGCATCAGCATCACCTCCACTGTTTTGCAATTTGAATACGCCGATTGCCTGTTCAACCTGCTGGACACCCCAGGCCATCAGGATTTCAGTGAGGACACTTATCGTACCCTATCCGCCGTCGATAGCGCCGTGATGGTGTTGGATAGCGCCAAGGGAATTGAGCCCCAAACCAGAAAGCTATTTGAAGCCTGCCGTCTGCGCAATATTCCCATTCTCACCTTCATCAATAAGATGGATCACTACGGGCGCGACCCGTTGGAATTGCTGGATGAAGTAGAAAGCCTTCTGCAGATTGCCGCAGCTCCCATTAACTGGCCGGTTGGTTCAGGCAATCAGTTTCGGGGTGTAGTGGATTTGGCAACCAGACGTCTGTTGCAGTTTAGTCCCTCCATGGGCGGACAGTTGAAGTCGGAAGCCTGGACAGCGTCGCTCGACGATACGGCGTTAGAGGAAATGGTTGGCAAGGAAAACGCCATTCAACTTCGGGAAACGCTGGCACTGCTGGAAGCTGCCGGATCCCAATTTGACCGGGAACGATTCTTGAATGGCAGCCAGACCCCCGTATTCTTCGGCAGTGCGTTGAACAATTTCGGAGTGGAAGCCTTCCTGGAAGCGCTGGTGGATTTAGCACCTCCTCCCACTCCTCGCAGCAATAAAGGTACACCCATCGACCCCAAGTCGGCCGTCTTCTCCGCTTTCGTGTTTAAGATTCAAGGAAACATGGATCCACAGCATCGCGATAGTATGGCGATTCTGCG
>JANMWO010000608.1:0-4632 GCA_031394025.1 Acidobacteriota bacterium | reverse complement strand
TCGACGGCGGTGAGGGTGATCTCGACATCAGCAATGCCGAACTGGTCACGCGCCTTAGCAAGCTTCCACTGAAATACGAACCGGGCACGACCTGGTGGTACAGTCGTTCCACTGATGTGCTTGGGCGGCTGATCGAAGTCGTGTCGGGCATGACCCTCGGCGAATTCATCGACAAGCGCATCTCGAAACCGCTTGGCCTCACGGACACAGCCTTCAGCGTCGCGCCAGGCAAGACCTCGCGCTTCGTCGAACCTTTTCCCGCCGACAAGGAAGGTCTGATCCTGAAGTACACCGATCCGACCAAGCCGGTGAAATTTGAGGCGGGCGGCCAGGGACTCACGTCCACAGTGATGGACTACGCGCGCTTCGCCCACATGCTGCTCAATGGTGGCGCGCTGGACGGCAATCGGGTTCTCGGCAAGAAGACCGTGGCTCTGATGACCAACGATCAGCTCAGCCCGACAGTCAGCCGGGGCCCTTTCTTCATCCCCGGACAAAGCCACGGCTTCGCCCTGCTTGGTGCCGTTCGCACCGAAGGCCCGCGCGCCCCCGCGGCGCTGAATTCGATGGATGGTTCCGTCGGCGAATTCTATTGGGCCGGTTATGCCGGCACCTATTTCTGGGTCGATCCCAAGGAAGAACTCGTCGGCGTATACATGATGCAGTCGGTAAAGCACCTGCTGTGGTATGCCACGACGTTCAAGACGTTGGTGGTGCAGGCGGTGGTGGAGTAAGCGGGAGCGTTCAAGCATTGAGCTGTTCGGCCTTGCGTTCGACTGGAGATCGATTGCGGAGAGTGCTAGTCTTTGGTCGTCAAAGATTTCGGGAGTAAAGCTCATGGAAAAGCCGTACTACGTGCATGCCGCTTGGGATGATGAAGCCAGGGTGTGGGTCGCATCCAGCGAAGATGTGCCCGGCCTGGCGACCGAAGCCGAGACGGCGGAAGCCCTCGTAGAGAAACTCAAAACACTTATTCCTGAACTGTTGTCGTTAAACGGACGCCCCGACACGAAGCCGATCGCATTTGAGCTACTCACAAGACGATTTGAACTCGCCGCGTGACGCAGAGCTTTACACCGGACCTTAAACGACTCCTGCTTGCTGCCGGCTGCCGTTTCGTCCGGTCCGGAAAAGGCGACCACGAAATCTGGCAAAGCCGATTACCCAAGTGCACTTCGTGGTCGACAGCAAAATTATGTCTTATCGCACTGCCAAACAGCGCTCAAGCAGGCAGGTTTACCAAAGCACTTTTGACCTTGCATCCGTGAAAGATCGGGACCTCGAAATAACCTTTCTCTCGAATTCATCATATTCGCTGCTCAGCGTGCAGCAATCCCTGAAACCGGGAGGCAATGGATTAGGCTTGCCTAATTGCATAAAACAAACGGGCGATGATCGATGCCCGTTTTATTTTCTGACGATCTTACTTCCTGAAAGAAGTACTCCCATCTGGTTCCTTATTCTGTAAAAAATCTGTAGCGGCTACCGCGTAGATACTCTTCATTCAACTCGAATCCCATCCAGCGCCTCTGCAAAAGCTCGGCGACCTTCCCGCAGGTATTTGAGCCCGC
The DNA here is from genome assembly GCA_031394025.1 of Acidobacteriota bacterium. Classification (GTDB taxonomy): domain Bacteria; phylum Acidobacteriota; class Terriglobia; order Bryobacterales; family Bryobacteraceae; genus JANXSF01. Next base: position 3,061 of record JANMWO010000608.1, on the reverse strand, counting down.
GAATGGATCAAGAACGATATCGCTGGGGTCCGTAAGCAATTTAATAAAGAATTCTGGGAGCGCGGCAGGAAATCGAGCTGGATGAATTGTTATGCCATTTTCCTTACATAGTTTTGTATAGACATCGTTTGCGGAGTTGTTACCCAATCGAAAGAGTTCGGAGGGCGTTTCATCATCGATTACGTTGGAAGGAATTGAGCCGCCTTCAGCGATCTTGTCAAAACTGGAGTTGATACTGTGGCCTGACGGCCGAACCGTTTCCTTAACTCCTTTTTGGGCCAATCGGAGCATATCTTTGCTATATGGACGTAATACGTTTCGATTGTTTGCCTTCGGCCAAGGGGTCTTTGAAAACCACCAGACGTGTTCCACAGAATCCTTGACTCGTATACGGCGAACCGAAACCCACTCAGCAGGTACCGGCATTTTCGCGGGGTTGTACCAAACACAGTCTTGGGCTAAATGGAATCCTATCTTCTCGACCAGAGCAATCAACAATTTGTACTGATACAGGCTTCGCGTCGGCAATCCTTCGTTCCAGGAGCCGCCTATATTGAGAACAAAGCTGCCATCCTCCGGTAAGATTCTATAGATCTCTTTTGCGAACCCTAGGAACCAATCTACGTATTGATCTTTGGTGACATTGCCATAAGCCTTTTTGAAATGCAGTGCGTAGGGGGGTGACGTAAACACCAAATTTATAGACGCGGTTGGTAGCGCTTCTAGGAGTAGCTTTGCGTCGCCAAGATACGCAGCGCCCAGTCCAGTCTCGTAAAACGCCTCAAAGCCTTTTAACTTAACTTTCTCAAAATTAAAGGACAGGCCGAGCGAATTGTCAGTTTCTCTATCTGTGACGGCGCGCTGCTTTTGGGAAGTTGTTTCCATCGATTGAATTTTACCCAATAGGTTTACGTTGTCAACCCATTTATTGGATGACTTGATTACTCAGGCCGAGGCGGCGCGGCTAAGAGGTGTATCGCGACAAGCGATCGCCAAGCTTGTACGTCAAGGAAAATTAAAGACATGCGTTATCGCGGGCCGCTCACTCCTGAATCGAACCGAAGTACTGAACTACAAGATCAAAGCTCCTGGAAGACCTAAGAATGCCACAGTCTAAGCTTGCCGAGATCAAGTCGCTTTTGGCGAGTGCTGACGATGAAGTCAAAGAATCAGTCCTTGTTGAACTGCGCCGCACCATACCGATCCATTCTCTGGAGATAAAGTGGAATACGACGGCAGAATTTATTTTAGAAGCCATTTCGCGTAGCCAAGACATCACTAAGCGCGGGGTTCGTGGAATCATTGCAGAATTAGCCTTCTCTGAGTATGTGCTAAAACCCATGCGGTCAGTTTGGCGAGAGCATCAATTGGCTGGAGATCTGCCGTACGACGCCCTAATCGAAGACGCTAAAGGGAAGATTAGGATTCAGACCAAGAATCAGCGATTGGTAAAAGGCATTCCCCTCCGCCCCAATGCAACCATGGTAAGGCTGTACCCCGACGTCGAGGGATGGTTCGTTGCCGAAACACAGAAGACACGGTCAGGTAAACCGAAAAAGATCAATGCGAGCGACATAGATAGCGCAACGCTGATCGATGAAGCCGAATTGCAGTCTACCAGGCCATACCGTTTTGGTGAGTTCGACATTCTCTCTGTGTGTCTGCAACCATCAAGTGGTGACTGGACGCGATTTATGTACACGCCAGCGCGAACTCTGATTGCGTCGACAAAAAACCCGACCTTAATTAGTACTTTTCAACCAGTACCGTCCGTCCCTTCTTTTGCTTGGACCAATAATTTGGTTACTTGCATCGAATGGGTGCGAAATCCAGGAAATTGTCCAGCGACCCAAGCCTATATCGCTCCGCCAAAAAAGGCCGCAAAGTTAAAGAAGAAAGCCATCAAGAAGAAAAAGAAGAAATAACTTCGGATGGCACTGATCCTTCTGTCTTAAATAGCCAGAAGACGCGCATGCATGTGTGAAGTGCGTGCCGGGTCTGGATAATTGCATAAAGCGCTAGCAGCATTACCCGATTGAAAACGCAGTTTCCCCATTGTGGCGCGCCGAGCAGTTCTACCCGATGGAGAGAAGTCGACAAGCACTGTTCGAGTCCCATGGCAGGGCACGTTGTGTGTGCCCTGCCAGGTCGAATTGCGCAGTCGCCTCATCGAGGCAGGCAGCACAGGGTTACCCCGCGGACGCGGGGCGCGCCACCAGGGGCGGCCTTCTCTTGGTTACTTTTAGCTCCGGCATAACCTGCAAGCAGGTTAGTCTGCACTGAAATCTTCGATTTTCTTGGCGAGCGCAAAACAGTAACCAGCCACCCTGCTGCCCCCGGTCTGTTGAGATAGCTACTTTCTTCCTAAAGTTGTAATCCATGTCCTTGAACGAGCGTTACCTATGTCTATAACTTGTATAGCGTCGCTTTGAGCCTGGCCGCTCAAGAAAAAGTAACCAGTGGTTGCGCCCTTTGAAGAGGGCGAAATCGTTAAAGATATCAGTATCAATGATATTTGACATATATCACTATTATTGATAATATTCGTTTATCACTTTCACTGATACCACGAATATGTCGCAGCGTCTTCTAAACAGCACACAACTGGGCCACATCATAAAGGCCCGAAGGCGTGCGCTCGGGCTTACTCAACATGCGCTGGCCACAAAACTGACGATCACCCAGAACCGCTTGTCACAGCTCGAAGCCGACCCCGGTGCCTTGAGCTTCGACCGTCTGGTCGCCCTCCTCAACATCCTTGGGCTGGTTCTACTTGTCGAGGATCGCCAGCCAGGTCCCAAGGGCGACTGGTAGTCATGGGCCGAAAATCCCGCAACCGGGAACTTGCCGTTTGGGTAAACGGCCAGCACGCCGGTAAATGGAAAATCCCCACGCGAAGCGAAGAAGAGTTCCAGTATGACGCGGCGTGGATCAAGACGCCCGAGGGCCGTCCCCTTTCCCTTTCTCTGCCCTTCAGTCTCGATAACGCCCCGATCAAAGGTCGAGTCGTTGGATACTACTTTGACAATCTACTGCCTGATAGCGACCTGATTCGGCAACG
>JANMWO010000600.1:0-4036 GCA_031394025.1 Acidobacteriota bacterium | reverse complement strand
ATACCGCCGTGGCTTCGGTTGCGGTAAGGGTGAAATGGTGCGGTAAAAGCGCACCGCGCTTCATGTAATTGAAGTGGCAGGGCAAACCCCACGTGGAGCAAGACCAAATAGGGGAGGAGGAGCGGCCCGCTCCGTTAAACTTCCGGGTAGGTTGCATGAGCTGTTCAGTAATGAACAGCCTAGATGAATGGTTGCCACCAGGTCTTTCGGGATCTGGCACAAAAACCGGCTTATCGTTGCTCTGGCGTACTATTTTTCACAATCGAAAGTTGTTCGGCAATGTGGTTTAGCGCCGCTTGCACCATAGCTGCATGCCGCGGATGTCGTGCTTCTGCCAATTCCCGCTCCAACCGTTTTTGATCCAGTTCCAAACTGTGTAGACGAGCCCGCATCTCCAATTCCGCAGTGGTGAGGGTCGACTCCTGCACCGGGTTCAGAGCATCTTCCTGTCGCGATGCGACGTCTTTGCTTTCCCAACCGCGTGACATACGCCAACTATAAACCAAAAAAGGCCGTCTCTGTTTAAGAGACGGCGCAGTTACAACCGGTTAAAAGTTTGAAAGCCTTAGCCTTCCGACTTCGATGCTTTTTCCTTGCCTTTCAGCGGTTTTTCCGGCTTATCCGGCGTTGTATCGTCTTTCTTACGAGCTTCTACCAACCACGACGGTGGGCGCCCACGGCGCTTGCCGCGGCCCTCTGCCAGTCTTTCCAGTGTGATAATCGCCTCTTCGATTTGAACCCTTTCGGCTCTTAAATCAGCGAGGATTTTTGAAATGTCCATGTTGTCTCCCAGATGCACATCCTTAATGATTCAGGTTCTGCGAACAGAATCCCCAAACCAAACAACGGTTTCTGATAGTTGTAGTATCCGCCCAAATATTATAAGAAATCAATAGCCCTGTTCCGAAAACGGAACATTTTTCTAAAAAGTGCCTACTTCTTTCAGATCTTCAACCCAGCAGCGCGCGCCTTGCGGCTCCAATAAAAATACAACGGCAATCCCAATGCAATGATCACTAACCCCAACATACTCTGCCCCGGACGGTCGTAAAACGTCTGTCCCAAAAGCGCCAGAGTCACCAATACAAAGAGAATTGGAACAAACGGATACCCAATCGTTTTGTAGGGACGGTGTAAATCAGGACGCTTGCGACGTAGAACAATCACGCTGGCGGTGGCCATTCCGTACAGTATCCAACTGGCGAAAATCACCAGATTGAACAAAAAATCGTAGCCGCCAGATAAAACAATCACCATGGACCACAGACTGAGAGCCACAATTGAATTCGCCGGAGTGAAATAAGTTGGGTGAATTTTAGCCAGTGAAGGCCACATTAACCCATCTTTGGCCACGGCGAAGGGAACTCTTGCTCCAGTGAGGATAGAACCGTTTAATGCGGCGAAAATGGAGATCATTGCGGCGATGCTGACCAGTCCCGCCCCTGGGGCTCCGAAGATGCGTCGCATCATTTCCCCTGCCACGCGGTCACTGTTGGCCACACCCTCGGCTGGCAGAACGTAGAAGTAAGCAACGTTGGCCAGCATGTAAATCAACATCACGGCCAGCGTACCAATGATCAAAGCCAAGGGCAAGTTCCGTTGCGGATTCTGCACTTCGCTAGCCACCATGCTGACGTTGTTCCAGCCATCGTAGGCCCAAAGTGCTGCCACCAATGCGGCAAAGAATCCGCTAGCCCCACCGACGGATTTTACCGCAGTGGAAAAATGATCCACCGTTCCCACCGATGAAAACAGTCCAACCAGAATAATTGCGGCGATGGCGGCCACCTTCACTATGGTCACCGCCACCTGGACATTCCCGCCAATGCGCACGCCAAAATAGTTCAGCAGTCCCAACGCGCCAATCAGGAACATGGCGAAAATTTGTCCGTTGCGGATTTCCACCAATCCCACTACAGGCAGCGTCATAGACGTGATTACACCTTCCAAAATCGGGAAGAAGTTTGCCAGGTATAGATAAAATCCTGTGGCCAGTGTGGCGATAGATGCGCTTTTTGCCAGCAGCAGTTGAGCCCAGCCGTAGATAAATGCCCACAGCGGACCATAGGCTTCGCGCAAGTATACGTATTCACCGCCCGCTTCCGGCAACATGGCGGCCAACTCCGCGTAAGTCAGCGCGCCGCCCAGCGAAAGCAATCCGCCAAACAGAAACACGAACAACACCATGCCAGGAGTTCCCACATTCAGAATCATGCTTTTTGGAACAATGAAAATTCCGCTGCCAATGACCGTACCCACCACAATGGCCGCCGCACTCCACAATCCCAAATCACGCTTTAGTTGTGACATCCCCGTTCTCCTTGACGATCAACGATGCCAACAAAGCTGTGGTCATGGTTACCGTAGTTCCTATTAACACATACCAGGTGAATGCAATTTTTGTATTTGTGTAGATGAAAAGCATCAGCACCAAGCCACACATCATGCCAAACATGGCCGCCTTTTCCCCCACACGCTTGGTGAGTGTACCCAGCAGAAAGACTCCCAACAACGAACCATAGACGATGGAGGCAATGGACAAGCCGCTTTCCAACACAGATTTGACGTTCTGTGCGATCAGCGCAATCAGGAACAATATGCCACCCCAGGCCACCGTAGTCCAACGGGCAAGGTGCAAATATTCGGCTTCAGTGCGCACTTTCTTGGAATAGGGCTTGACGAAATCCATGATGGTTGTGGAAGCCAGGGCATTCAGCGCTGCACTTAGATTCGACATGGCTGCTGCCAGAATCGCCGCCATCACTAATCCGGCAATGGGCGTGGGCAGGAAGTTCCAAATGAATTGCGGGTAAATGCGATCCAGCTTGGCGGGCACAGCCAGATGATTGTCCTGATAGTAGACCCACAAAATCACGCCGATCACCAGGAACAGAGTGAATTGGAAGAAGATGACGAACCAACTGGCGAACAGGGCCTTGCGGCTATCGGCTTCCGACCGAGCGGCAAGCAGCCGTTGCACCATCAATTGTTCCGTGCCATGGCTGGCCGTCGTGAGAAAGGCTCCGCCCAGGAATCCGGCCCAAAAACTGTAAGGTCGCTGGAAAAATTCGTAGGTGAAGGCGAAGCGGAAATCGAAAATCTGCCATTTGTTTGCTGCAGTAGCAGCTTGCCAAACATGCGATGCGCCTTCAGGAATTTGGTTCAGGATCACGAATAAGCTGATAATGGCACCAGCGACATAAAGGAACATTTGAACCACATCGGTCCAGATGACGGCGGTCATGCCGCCTTCGAACGTGTAAAAAAGAGTCAGGCAGACAATAAGGACAATAGAAGGAATTTCGCCCGTTCCCAAAATAATGGAAATGACAATGGAGATGGCAAAGACACGGACGCCTTCGGCCATGGCCCGGAGTACCAGAAAGCTGCCCGCCGTCAATTTCCGGATATTGTGGCCGAAACGACGCTGCATCAATTCGTAGGCTGTAAACATTTCCCCTTTGAAGTAAAGAGGCAGGAAAAGGAAGCTGATTACGATGCGGGCCAGCAGGTAACCCAGTACAACTTGTAAAAATCCAAGATTGCCGCCAAAGGCGATTCCAGGCGTTCCAATGACGGTGAGCGTGCTGGTTTCAGCGGAAACAATAGAGAAGGCAATGGCCCACCAGGGCGTATCGCGACCACCCAAAAAGTAATCTTTCAAGGTCTTTTGGGAGCCACGAAATTGTGCCCCAAACCAGGTGATTCCGGCAAGGTAAAGGACCAGGACAGCTAAATCGAACGTGCGCATTCAGGAAGTCAGGAGTTTATCACAGATTTTTTAAGAGTTTTTGGGAACATATTTGGCAGATGAAGAATCCAATGAATGTGAGAAGGCAACGGTTGCGTCTAGACTGAAATTTCAGCTATACTCCGCAATTGCAGCTTAGTCGCTCCAAGTGGGTGGGCGATTAGTGTTGCCAGAAGAAAATAGAATTTCAAGGGACCGGGGAGGCACGCAGTGTTGCTTATAAAATCGAAACTTTTAATGGGGCTCACGCTAAGCGCCCTGCTGTGCGGGATCGCGAATGCCCAG
>JANMWO010000562.1:0-3700 GCA_031394025.1 Acidobacteriota bacterium | reverse complement strand
GGATTGAGTCCATAGAGCATTCCCTAGCGCAGGCTTCGTTTGAAGAGGAAGAGATCACGGAAGAGACAGCTACAGCTCTGGATCGTGCACGAGCTTCATTGGCCCGTGGCGAAGGTATTCCGCACGAACAAGTATTACGAGACTTTGGCCTTACTCCATGAAGCCAGAGGATGTTTCGCGACGAATTGGCGTCATCTGGTCATCTGAAGCTCAATCTGATTTGCGCGCTATTGACCGTGAACCTGCAATGCAGATCCTTTATTGCCTTGATCGCTACTTGAGCATCCGCAATGGTGACGTAAAGAAGCTCAAGCTGCCTCATTCAGGTTTGCGTCTCCGCTGCGGAGACTATCGTGTCTTCTTCGATTTCAAGCAACAAAGCCTCATTGAGATTACTGGAGTTCGACATCGGCGCGATGCCTACCGCTGAAGCCCAGCCATTTAAAATCAGAAAACGCCCGAGCCACTTAGGCACGGGCGTTTCAATCAAACCAATACGAAACTAATTCCGGCGCTTTAGGGTCGGACGTTCATCTTCATCGGTCTTCTGCTTCTTCTCGTCATCATCCATGGTGCCAGTCCCGCTGCCCGGAGCCTTGCGCAATTTGGGACGATTGGCGTCTTCCTTGCTATCTGGCTTCCTTCGATTCAAAACTGCAAACAGGCGATTTTTGACGTCATTGAATTCACTCGTAGTAACCACATATTCCGGCTTCGCTTCAAGATTCTCTTGAATATTCTTCTGAGCGTTCTTGATGCGGTCGTCGGTCAGTGGATGGCTGCTGAACAGCTTGCCCATGGTCCCTGGCTTCTTCTTTTCCAAAGATTGCAGTTCTTCAAAAAAATCGACGAACCCACCGGGGTCGTAACCTGACTTGTAAAGATATTGCAGTCCCAGCATGTCAGCGTCTTCTTCAAATCCACGGGAGAAGCTTAGAAAACCCATTGGGATTAACACATTGGAGGCTTGGCGAATTCCGTACCCGGCCCAACCGCCCATGAAAATCAACGGGATGGTGGCGAGTTGTGCCACTGTCCCACGCGTAGCTTGGCGAGTTCCGTGGCGAGCCGCGATATGGGCAATTTCGTGCGCCATCACCCCGGCCAACTCGGCTTCCGTGCGTGTCTTTACGATTAAACCAGTATTGACAAAGAAAAAACCACCGGGCAGTGCAAAAGCGTTTACTTCTTCGCTATCAATCACCTTGATGGTAACCGGCACCTTCACATCGGAATTGCGCACCAGATTCTGACCCAGCCGGTTCACGTATTCGGTAATTACCGGATCGTCAATCAGCTTCGCCTGACGCTCAATCTCCTGGGCATATTGCTTTCCCATGGCGATCTCTTTTTCAATCGAGTAGATGTTCATGCCCTTGCCGACATCCCGATTCCCGATCTGTTCAGGGTCTTTCTTCTTGTCTTTTTCTTTTGAAAGGCCGTTTGTGGACGCCAAAACGACCGAGAGGAGTAGATATTTGAAGCGCTTCATTTCGCTGTTTCACTCGATTCCAGTATAAGGGTAAGCCGTAAATCCAGTACTGACAATTTTAAGGCGGATTTCTGCGAACCCACTCTTTTAACGTATATTGACTCTAATGGGTTTCGAACAAAATAAGATCTGGGAGCAGTACCGGGATCAATTTCCGGTTACCAAGAACCTGATTTACCTCAACCACGCCGCCGTGGCCCCTCTATGCAAGTCGGCCGCCGATGCCATCCGATGGCTTGCAAATGATTGTGAAAAATACGGTTCCTTACATTACGACGTGTGGATGAAGTCCTACGACAGCCTTCGCCAAGTAACCGCACAGTTGATCAATGCGCAAAGCTCAGAAATCGCCATTGTAAAAAATACTTCCGAGGGGATCGCCACCATCGCCAACGGCCTGGATTGGAAATCTGGGGACCGGATTGTAGTTTTTGAAGAAGAGTTCCCCTCCAACCAATACCCCTGGCAGCGTCTGCAAAGCAAGGGTGTGACGCTGGAATGGCTGCGTGCCGATGGTCCCATGGACAAGTTAGAACAGGCGGCCAAGGGTGCGCGGATGGTGGCCATCAGCTTTGTCCAGTTTCTGACCGGCTTCCGTGCAGACCTTGAAACCATAGGCAAAATCTGCCAACAGAACGGCTGCTTCTTTTTTGTCGATGCCATTCAGGGAATGGGCTACTATCCGTTGGATGTGCAGAAATGCAACATCCACGCCCTGGCTGCCGACGGTCATAAGTGGATGCTGGGGTCCGAAGGCTGTGGCGTGCTGTATGTGCGCGCCGATGTGCAAGACCAAATTGAACCGTTCGAGTTTGGCTGGACCAACGTACAAAACTACGCTGATTATGGCCAGCGCACTCTGACATTGCGGTCCGATGCCGGGCGCTATGAACCGGGCACTCTCAACACCGTGGGCGTTTATGGTCTGGAAGCGTCGATTAAATTCCTGCTTTCCGTTGGCATCGAGCCGATTTGCGAAGCAGTTTTGGCGCGGACGAAAGAGATTCACGATGGCGTACTGGAAAAAGGCTATGAAGTTTTGGGCGAACGGAACCCGTCAAACGATTCCGGCATTGTCTGTTTCCGCAAACCGGGCCTGGATTTCCGAATGATTCACAAGCAGTTGAAGGACAATGGCATTCTTACCGCACCCAGAGCGGGCTGGGTCAGAGCTTCGCCACATTTTTACATCAGCCCGGAAGATGTGCAGCGATTTTTGAGTGTTTTGCCTTAGAAAACTGGGATTACATAACTATTACAACGTCCTATACCAAGCCACTGTTAGTGTGAACATAGGATGAGCAATTCCTCGGTCGTCGAAATCGATTTCCATAATCGCAAGCCTAACTGGCTCAACATCATTGTTCTGGGCCTGCTGCACATTGCGGCATTCGCGGCTTTTTTTAACATCACCAAACCAGCGGTGGTCACAGCCTTCATTCTGTACTATTGCTGTATTTGCTGGGGAATTGGCCTGGGCTACCATCGTCTGCACACTCACCGTGCTTACATTGTTCCCAAGTGGCTGGAATATTTCTTTGCACTTTGCGGCACCATGACGCTGGAAGGCGGTCCCATCTTCTGGGTGGCGACGCACCGCATTCATCATCAAAAATCCGACAAACATGGCGATCCGCATTCGCCTCGCGATGGCGTTTGGTGGTCCCATATGGGATGGATTGTTTCGGGCGAGGCCAAGCATGATGACGCCTCAGCTATGGGACGCTTCGCTCCTGATTTGGCAAAGGACCCGGTATACGTTTGGCTTACCACCTATCATTGGGTTCCCTTGGCGATATCTGGAATTTTGCTGTATCTCATTGGCGGATTGCCGATGTTCCTGTGGGCCGGCCCATTGCGCGTCGTTGCTGGATTGCACGCCACTTGGTTGGTGAATTCCGCAACACACCTGTGGGGAAAGCGACGTTTTGCCACCACCGACGATTCTCGAAACAACTGGTGGGTTGCCCTGCTCACGTTTGGCGAAGGCTGGCACAATAATCATCACGCCATGCCTGCGTCGGCACGCCATGGCCTTGCCTGGTATGAACTGGATATCAGTTGGCTGCACATTCGATTGATGGAACGTTTGGGTGTGGCTACACGAGTTCGGTATCCGCGCGTTGAACACACCGAAGCCGCCGCGCGCGAAGCGGCCTAAACCATGCAAAAATTAAGTATCGGTTGGCATGGCCAACTTATACCGAC
>JANMWO010000554.1:0-11096 GCA_031394025.1 Acidobacteriota bacterium | reverse complement strand
CTTGAAGCTGTCCGATTGAAGGAAAACTATGCACCATTAGGCTGAATGCCTGCCCCACAAACTCAACTCCAGGTCTAGGTGAAAATTAGCGAATTTAGTGAATGTGAGTGTGGGCCGGGCGATTCCGCCTGCCAGCTCGCTTGCGAGCGAAGTCTTCATTCCCGATTTCCAAAAAACTACAGGGCATCCCAATCCTGTCTTGACCTGAGTTGGTGAAAAACTTAAGAGGTGAACAAAAGGAATGTATCGCGCTAGTGGTTATCTTATTTCGCCAGCAGGGATCGCTCTTCTCGAATTGTCGCGATATTTTTATTTTTCGCTTGGTCGATGGATCAACGAATCCTTTTTGTGGCCCTTTATTCTCCTTGGATTTCCGGTGGCGTGTGTCTTGGAATTTCTGTTTCGGAAGAGGTCAGCAATCTCGTCATATTTCTTCTGGCCACTCAGAACGCTATCTTTTACGCTCTGGTTTTGGCCCATCCTAGGGTTCATCGTATGGTCTGGCGTATGTTTGTTGGACTGCGACGCGGTAAGTAAATGAAAATTATATTAGCGTGTCGGTTGCAGCGGCAATGCATATACCCCAGTCCCCATTGAACCAACAGTAAAAGCAAGCTTCGTCCCATCTATAGAAAGCGCGATTCCTCCAACCGATCCAATCCGCTGTGGTGCACCATCCTCCAACGGCAGCTTCCATGTTTGCGAGCCATCGCTGACATAAGCCGCATCCACGGTCAAAGCAACCTCCGTGATCCGGTTGAGTGGAGTTTTGTGCAGTGCCATAACCCCATTGCGGCGGATGCCCATGAACCCGTTGACATAGCCCACTACAATCACACTTGCATCCCTGCTTGCAGCAATTCCATGCAAAACATGTTCCGCAGGAGCCTTATACAACAGCAAGTCCGAACTACCGTCGAAAGGGCGTCGGCGAAGTTCCTGACCGTTTTTCAGATACAGCACTGCCTCCGTGATCCACACCCCAGGCAGTCCACGAAATGTTGCTTGGTCATCCAAATGTATTGCGACAGGAGTTTGATTTTCAGTGGAGTTTGCCGACAATCGAAACAGTCCTGCGCGCCCGTGACGATCACTCCCGCTGACCAACAAATCGTGCCCATCGGGGGACCATTTCACTGCTTCAATGTGGGCCATTCTTGCAGGCAATTCTTTTTCAGCACCATTCGATTCGCGCAGCACAATCACCTTGGATTCCTGACCAAAGTTCTCTGTTCCACGACGCGAAAGGTAGACCAGCGTTTCACCATTCGGCGAAAATGCGGGATGACTGTTCAGTCCGGGAAATTGACTGGATACCCGTTGAGCTTTGTTCAGTGAAGTTGGATCGGCAAGCAGAACATCCACTTCACCGGAGCGTGATCCAAAAATAAGCCGCCCGTCTGTTGTGATTCCCAAAGGTAAGAATCGACCCAATCCAGAAGCAATGTGTTGTGGCTTACCACCCAATACCGAAATTCGCCAAACACTCATTGCACCGGAAATGTCGCTGGCAAAATAGATGTACTTTCCATCCACAGACCACAGTGGAAACAGTTGACTGCCAGCACCTTCCGTAAGCCGTGTTTCCTTAGAACCGTCTGTCGCAAGTAGGAACAGTGCCCGTTCTGGACCACCATCTTTTGTAAACGTGTCATAGACAATAAACTTGCCATCAGGGGACATATCCATCTTCTTGGGATAGACCCAATTCAATGATTTCAAGATTACAGGTGGGCCACCATGGAGTGGCACTAGCGCGATCTGACTGATGTTATCTTTGCGAAAGAAAAGTGTGAGAATCTGCTTGCCATCAGGCGACCAGGCGCAGGGTTGGACGAAGCCAGACTCTTCGTTCTGAAATAGAATTAGAGACTTTCCGTCAAGACTTACCACTCGAAGATCGTAAAATCCTTGCGCATTAAACCAGGCGTAGGCGACTTGTTTGGCATCTGGCGAGATTGTCGAAAAGTAAGCAAATTCTTTGGACCCTGCGGGATTGGATGTCAGCACTTTCACCGCTCCAGTGGACAGGTCACGCAAGGCAAGGTTGCCTGTTTTGCTATCGGCGAAAGACACCCATTTGCCATCACGAGAGGGTGCGCCAAGTAAGTTAACGTCTTCCCCTGTCCATAAAGGTCGAGGCGTTTGGGCCAAGGCGGTCAACATAAAAAACAGAACGAGGATTGCCTTCCATACCAAACTGGTGACATTATATCGGGGTCCCATGAAACTCATATCGAAACTTATTCTCCCACTTGCCGCAGTTACTGCGATGTCCGCCCAACAGGGTTGGTACCCTCACGAAGGCGGTTTGATGAAGTACAGAGTGCAAATCCGTTTCGGCGAAGAACCAGACACCATGCCCGATGGCTTCAAGTTTGGACGCGTCTCTTCAGTCGCAGTGGATAAGCAAGGAGAGGTCTACGTTTTCCATCGCGGAACAAAAGCTCCTCCAGTTGTTGTGTTCGATAAAGATGGAAAGTATTTGCGTTCCTGGGGGAAAGGCGTGTTTGGAAATCCTCATGGAATCCGCATAGATCGTGATGGCAACGTGTGGACCGTAGACAACGGCGATCACCAGGTGATCAAGTTCGACCGTATGGGGAAGGAGCTGATGCGGTTGGGCGTGAAGGGTGAGAAAGGCAACGATGAGCGTACGTTCTTCAGACCCACAGACATTGCGTTTTCTCCAGATGGAAAATTCTTTTACGTATCCGATGGGTATGGGAATTCACGAGTTGTGCAATTCACAATCAACGGGAAATTCGTGCGGACTTGGGGGACTCCAGGAACCGGCATCAACCAGTTCAATACCGTGCACTCGGTTGCAGTAGATTCCAAGGGGCTCGTTTATGTGAGTGATCGGGAGAACAACCGCATTCAGATTTTCAGCGGGGAAGGGAAGTTCTTGAAGCAATGGAAACACCTGGGTGCCACGCAAAATCTGTTCATCACTCCCACAGATGAAATGTGGATTATCACGCATCGCGACAACATTGAAAATTTAACTTACGATACTTTGGCCGGGCGAATCATGCACATTGAGTTGGCCACCGGAAAAATTCTGGGGGCGATGGAAAGCCCTGGGCATTGGTTGCACGTGACGCCGGAACATTTCATTTTCATCGGCAGCCTGACGGGAAACATATTCCGCTGGTATCCCGGATGGTTGGAAAAAGGTTTGGGCGCAGGGGAAGGCTTGAAGCCAGTCAACTGACGGGAAATTCACTTTACGAGGATCGCTTTTTCCTGTTGGGCAAGTACTCGACCAATGCGGAATGCTTTGTGGTGCAAACGTTCCAATACTGCGGCGTCCTTTTCTGGCAAAGAAATCAGCAGACCGCCTGAGGTTTGGGGGTCGAATAAAAGATTCTCGATTTCAGCAGAGACAGCCGGATCCACAGCAACGGACAACCCGCAGAATTCCCTGTTATTTTTCAAACCGCCAGGAATGGCTCCCAATTTGGAATATGCAACGGCCCCAGGAAGGAATTGCAGCAGAGACGAATCAATTTCCAGCGTGACGTGACTGGCTAAGGCCATCTCCCGACCATGGCCGAGCAGCCCGAATCCGGTAACGTCAGTTACCGAGTTGACCTCAACTTGGGCCATGGCTTCGGCTGCCCAGCGGTTGAGAGTGGTCATGGAATCAATGGAAGCATTGACGTGGGCAATTGAGGCTAATCCTTTTTTCAACGCGGTCGATATGACTCCTGTGCCAAGAGGTTTGGTAAGGAGTAGGACGTCACCAGGTTTGGCATTGGCGTTGGGTTTCACTTTAGCGGGATGGATTAAGCCAGTGACGGCGTAACCGAACTTCGGTTCATCGTCGGTAATGGAGTGTCCGCCAAGAATCGTGCACTGTGCTTCTTTCATCTTTTCGGCACCACCTTGCAGAATACCCGCAAGGTCCTCAAATTCGCCGGTGGAAGGCCACGCAAGGATAGTCAAGGAAGTGATTGGCCTACCCCCCATAGCGTAGACATCGCTTAGGGCATTGGCCGCCGCGATAGCACCAAAAAGGTAAGGGTCATCCACAATAGGTGTAAAGAAATCAACAGTTTGTACAAGGGCGCAATCTTCTGAGAGTAGATACACTCCGGCATCGTCAGATGTATCGAATCCGACCAGGACGTTAGGATCGTTTTGCCGAGGAAGACTCGCCAGCACTTTGTCCAAAACCTTTGGACTCAATTTGCTGGCTCAACCGGCGGCTTTCACGTGCGCTGTCAGTTTTTTTGCGGACATAGAGTACAGGTTCTATTCTACATTCTGTTGTGGATGTCGGGAAAAGAAACGGCGGACTACCCCTCTAAAATGGCTCGAAATATTCTTATTAAAAACTTTACAACACCAACCGATATGTACTTAGTCCGCAGATGAACCGGTGAGATTTCAAGAATTGTACCGAGGAGAAATGCCAACGAATGGAACAGACTGCTGAAGCCAACAGGGCTGGGAATATTGCAATTGCTGTGGACGGTCGTGCCGGGAAATATTTGGCCTTCAATTTAGGCAACGAAGAATTCGGAGTGCAGGTTCTTAAGGTGCGGGAAATCATCGGCGTACAGGATATTACGGCAGTCCCCAATACTCCAAATTATCTTAAGGGCGTGATCAATCTTCGTGGCAAAGTGATCCCGGTGGTCGATTTGCGGGCTAAGTTTGGTTTGGAACAGATTGCCTACACAAAAAGAACCTGCATCATTGTCGTTCAAGTGGATGGATTCAATGGAGCAATTTTGGTTGGAGTGGTGGTGGACGGGGTTTCCGAAGTGCTCAACATTACAGCACAGGATCTTGAGAATACGCCCGATTTTGGAACTGGCGACACCATTCCATACATCTTGGGGATGGCAAAAATGAAAGATGGAGTGAAGATGTTGCTCGATATTAGTACGGTACTGAGTCAGCAGGAATTTCAAGGTGTCGGCGCTGTTGCTGGGTAGTCCAACGGCATTTAAGGGGAAAGGTAGAAGCGATGAATGTTCAAAGACGGGTTTGGAATTGCCTAATTGGAATTGGATTGGGAGTGATTGCTTTAGGGTTTGCCATAGGGACCATGAGTGAAGAATTCGACGCTGCGCAAAACCAGCAACGGATGATTTGTGCTTCACCTTTTTGTGGACGGATTGCCTTTGTCGCATCCTGTGTTGGGTTGATCACAATTTTGACTTATTTGGGCTTTTTACTTCGCCAGACGGCCCAACAATTGGATAATTTGACGAAAGAAATGGCATCGGGGGCTTCAGGAGTCGCAATGGCGGCAGAACACGCAGCCAGCGCAAGTCAGACATTGGCGCAAGGGGCCAGTGAGCAAGCTGCTTCCATTACACAAACCTTGGCGTCTAGCGAACAAATTTCGTCACTGACCCTCCGCAATACGACGAATGCACAAGCAGCGGTGGAACATATGGTTGAAGTGGATCGCAGGGTGTCGACTGCCAATAACGCAATTTGCGGGATGGTTCTATCCATGCAGCAAATCACAGCATCCAGCGGAAAGATTGCCCGCATTATTAAGGTGATTGACGAAATTGCATTTCAAACCAACATCTTAGCGTTAAATGCCGCAGTGGAAGCAGCCAGAGCAGGGGAGGCAGGCAAGGGCTTTGCCGTGGTGGCCGATGAGGTTCGGAATCTGGCACAGCGAAGCGCCCAGGCGGCCAAGGATACGGCTGATTTAATTGAAGAATCCATTCAAAAATCAAGCGAAGGAAGCACTCGGCTGGAAGAAGTGACCGGTGCGATCCGAACCATTACCGAATCAACGGCGAAAGCCAAATTGCTCATCGACGATGTGAACAGCGGGAGTAAAGATGAGGCGGAAGGCATGGAACAAATCTCTTTAGCCATCAACCAAATGGAGCAAGTGACGCAAAGGAATGCGGCCAGCGCAGAGGAAGGTGCCTCGGCTAGCCAGGAATTGAGTGCACAAGCCGAGTCAATGCAAATCGTCGTGGAAAGACTGCACATCCTCATTTCGTGGGTTCCTCAAATCGCGAAACTAGTGCAACAACAGGGCACATCTGACGTCCGCTACACGCATGCAACGAATGCGCCGTCGAAGTTCCAAAAGAGTTCTAATCTGACCATTCCGAGAATGAATACAGCGGTCAAAGATACCTTTCCCATGGATGACAAGGATTTTGTCGATTTTTGAAACTGACGGTGAAACGAGCAAGGACGGAGGGCGGACTTGAACGACATTTTGAACGACAGTAAAACTTTATCTTTGGATCAGTTGCGACAGCAAGTAGACTCCTTGGCCAGTGATTTGATCCTAGCTGGTGGTGACGATCATTCCGCGAATCAGGTGATTGATGGCCTGCGGCAATTGTGTGAATTGGGATTGGATAATGCCCAGTTGTTGGATACGGTGGGGAAGGTTCAGCAAATCATTGCTACAGGGGAGTCGGCCAACCGCCAATTGTTGTTGTCGAATTGTATTTCAGAATTGCAGGTAGCGATTGCGGCTACCCAATCTGACCATAAACCTTCATCGGATTCGGGCAACAACAGATCGTCAATGTTTGGCAACCTAATGGAGGATCCCGAACTTGTTCAGGATTTCATTATGGAGTCGATGGAGCATTTATCGACCATTGAAAGCAGCCTACTTAAGTTAGAGGAAGACCCAAGCCTAACCGAACCGATCCATTGCGTGTTCCGAGGATTCCACACGATCAAGGGGTTGGCCGGATTTCTGGAACTGGAATCAATCCGAGAAGTTGCCCATGAAATTGAGACAGTACTGGACCTTGCTCGGAACTTAGAAATCGACATGAGCCCAGCGGTGATTGATGTTGTTCTGGCAAGTGCCGATTATCTGAAGCAAGCGGTGAAGGACGTTGAGCAAGGGTTGAAGGGAGATAAGAAAGCATCCCAGCCCACGGCGGCAATTTTGGCCAGAGTTCGCTCTTTGAGTGAAAACAAATCAAAGGGAGGGAGTCTGATCGCTCTCGCCGAAACTGTAAAAAACGATCAAAAAGTCCATCAAGGCATTGCCAAAGAGCAGCTACCGAACACCAAAACAGAATCAGCTAACGCGGTTTCGCAATTTTCAATCCGAGTGGAAACTGCCAAGCTGGATCACCTGCTGGACATGGTCGGGGAATTAGTAATTGCCCAATCCATGGTGCGGCACGATCCAACGCTCACCGTCGCGGGAAGCGTTCGCCTGCAAGCCCATTTGACGCATCTCAATACCATAACTGAAGAAATCCAAAAGACCACAATGACACTTCGTATGGTGCCGATGGCAACATTGTTTCAAAGAATGAAACGATTGGTGAGAGATGTGGCGCGCAAAGCTGGGAAACAAGCGGAACTGGAACTGGTTGGGGAAGATACGGAACTGGATAAAACGGTTGTCGATGGTTTGGCCGACCCGCTGATGCACATGGTTCGAAACGCCTTGGATCATGGTGTGGAAACCGCCGAAGAAAGAGAAGCCGCAGGCAAGCCGCCAACAGCGCAAATCTGTATCAAGGCGTACCATCAAGGCGGTCAGATGGTCATTGAACTTTCTGATGATGGGCGCGGATTAAATCGCGACAAGATTCTTGCTAAAGCCAAGCAAAATGGAATCGTAGCTGAAAGTGCCCATCTAACCGATGCCGAAATTTGCCAGCTTATTTTTGAACCAGGATTTTCCACTGCCGATAAAGTTACCGACATCTCCGGGCGCGGCGTCGGAATGGACGTAGTGAAAAGAAATATTCTCAAAATGAGGGGCCGCGTCGATATCTTCTCCGTGGCCGGTTCTGGAACTACATTTTTCATTCGTCTGCCGCTTACTTTGGCCATTATTGATGGTTTAGTAGTTGGCGTTGGCCCAGAACGTTATGTGGTCCCGATTTTCGCGGTAACTGAGATGTTCCGTCCCACTCGGGAAATGTTATCCAGCCTGGAGAACAAATACGAAATGGTCCTTGTTCGAGGGCAACTATTGCCCATTGTTCGACTGCATCGTCGTTTTGGGATTGTCGCGAAGAGCGATGACCCTTGCCAATCGCTATTTATTGTGACGGAAAGTGATGGAATCCGTTTTTGCCTGATGGTCGATGAATTTATTGGCAAACAAGAGGTGGTCATTAAGAGTCTCGGCGATTGCTTCAAGAATATTCAAGGGATTGCTGGTGGGGCAATTTTAGGGGATGGTCGCGTCGGTCTGATTTTGGAAATGGCTGGGCTTGCCATGGAACGGGAGGCGGCCGCATGATGTCCAATGCAATTGAGTCTCCCTTCCATATTGAAAATCGAAGGCGGCAAATCTCAGAACCACTCTATGCCGAAATCGCCGAACTGACATACAAACAATGTGGTGTCGATCTGCGAATCGGAAAGAGGGAACTGGTAAGTGCCCGTCTCGCCAAAAAAGCTCAGGAAATTGAGTGTGACTCCATTGAATGCTATTACCGAACGGTCAAATCCGATCACAGCGGGAAAATGTTGATCGCAATGTTGGATGCGCTTACCACCAACCATACGGCATTTCTTCGCGAGCGCCAGCACTTCGATTATCTGGCACAACGGGCGTCGTCACTATTTATGGGAAGGCAAAGCCTCAGAATTTGGAGTGCTGCCGCCGCTACTGGAGAGGAGGTCTACACACTTTTGATGGTTCTCATTGAAGCTCTGCAACTGCCTTTCCCTTCTGCGCATACAGAAAGCTGTCTGAAAGTAGTGGGGACCGACATTTCCACCAAAGCTCTGGAAGTGGCTGATGCAGGAATTTATTGTGCTGAAAAAATGGACCCACTTCCGTTAAATTGGCAGAAAAAGTATTTTCTACGGGGAAAAGCATCGGCCACCGGTATGTTCCGTGTCAGACCGGAGTTAAGAAGAATGGCGTGCTTTTCCAGGCTGAATTTGATTGAGCCAATCCCCTCACACCAGCTCTACCCGGTGATTTTTTGCCGCAATGCCATGATTTATTTTGATCAGGAGACGAAGCGCCGCGTTGTGAAATCGCTAATAAGCTGTCTTGAACCGAAGGGATTACTGATGATCGGACACGCAGAAAGCCTGACTGGTGTGTCGAACGAATTGACCTACTTGCATCCCGCCCTCTATCAAAACCGGGAGCAACTTTCCACCGTTCCATTGAACAAGCCTGGGAGTGCAGCTTAATGGCGGACTTAACTGTGGGAATTTCGGACTGCCAGTGGAGCACCTCGCCAACTTCCGATATAGTTACCTATGCCTTAGGTTCCTGTATCGCCCTAACGATTTATGACCCGCAGGCCGCAGTTGGTGGGCTGCTTCACTATATGCTTCCAGAAGCTGGTCTGAATCGGGAACCCGCCGGTCAAAACCCGTTTACTTTTGCTGATTCAGGCATCCCCATTTTATTCCGCAAGGCGTATGAATTGGGGGCATCGAAGAACCGCCTGATGGTGTATGCGGTGGGCGGGGCGCAGGTGATGGCCGATCAGGAAATGTTCAACATCGGCAAGAGAAATCATTTGGCTTTGCGTAAACTCCTTTGGAAAGCGGGGGTGATGCTGCAAGGGGAAGCAGTTGGGGGAAACGTGTCGCGCACAGTGCGGCTGGAAATGTCTAGCGGACGAGTTTTGGTCAGGGAATCTGCTGGAATGGAATTCGAGTTGCGGGAAACCAACGGGTACAAGAAGTAAGGCTAGCAAGGAGCGTTATGGCATTCAGCGTATTGATTGTGGATGATTCCCCGGCAATGAGGGCCTTTATCCGACGTGTGCTCGACATGTCAGGATTTGATGTGGGCCATTGTGTGGAGGCCAGCGACGGAGAGGAGGCGTTACTTGCCCTCAGCCGCAATTGGATTGACGTGGTTCTAACCGACATCAATATGCCCCGAATGGATGGCGAAGAATTAGTTCGTCGCATGTATCACGATGATTTGATGAAACATATTCCAGTAGTAGTGGTATCAACCGATTCTACCGAGTCCCGCATGAGCACCCTGCTGAAGTTGGGCGCAAAAGGATATGTCACCAAACCGTTCCATCCCGAACAATTGAAAGTGGAACTGGAACGAGTGCTGGAGGTGCAACATGCCTAGTCTGGTTGTTCTGGATTGGAACGCTTTTTTATTTGCCGCAGCGCAGGAAGTATTGGAAACCATGTTTTTCACGAGTGTTTACGGTATCAGCCAAGGTTCTGCAACCGGGAACGTACTGTTTTCCACATTGCGTTTTGAAGGCGATCCATCTGGTACGGTGACCTTCGGTATATCTGAGGGAACGGTCCGTCCCATGGCTGCCAATTTTCTAGGACTGGAGGCAGATGAAATAACGTTGAACCAATTGGAACAGGTTTGCAGCGAACTCGCCAATATGGTTTGCGGGAATGTTTTAAGCCGGACGGCTGTCGATAGAACGTTTCGTCTGACCCATCCACAAACAACCCAAAAGATGGTCTCTAACGACGCCATAACAGCCACTTTTGAGTCGATTATCGTCAATTTAGACATCGAAAACGGGGTTTTTTCCTCCCAAATTGACTTCGATTCAGCTTTGCATGGCCAGCAAGAGGAGAACAGTAAGTTCAATGCAATCGTATGAAAGCGGTCCGGATCGACAGAACAGCAAACCAATCCGCGTCCTGGTTGTGGATGATTCGGCGATTGTAAGACGAATTCTGTCACTGGCAATCTCTCAGCATCAGGATTTGCAGGTTGTTGGAACCGCATCAGACCCTTTTATTGCGCGAGACAAGATATTGGAATTAAAACCGGACGTGGTTACCCTAGACCTCGAAATGCCCAGAATGGATGGGTTGACCTTCTTAAAGAAGATCATGAAGTATCACCCGCTGCCCGTCATTGTCATCAGTTCCATTGGCCAGGCGTCTGCAACACATGCGATGGAAGCCCTGCGGCTGGGTGCTATTGAAGTATTTGCCAAGCCCGATGGAGCTTCCTCCTTTGGAGAACTGGCCACTACGCTTCCTTATCGAATTCGAGCCGCTGCGCAATCGAAAAGAATCAGTCCGGTGAATGCGGCACAGCAAGAACCACTTCCAGAATCGGCTGGACATCAATTCCTCATTGCCATTGGAGCGTCGACTGGAGGAACTGAGGCTATTGAACGAATCGTGAAGCAAATGCCTGC
>JANMWO010000544.1:0-3522 GCA_031394025.1 Acidobacteriota bacterium | reverse complement strand
CGCTGCCAAAAAAATTCTCGTCAAACTTAATGACCTCAATCACATCGG
This sequence comes from Acidobacteriota bacterium, assembly GCA_031394025.1. GTDB lineage: Bacteria > Acidobacteriota > Terriglobia > Bryobacterales > Bryobacteraceae > JANXSF01. The sequence goes on along the minus strand of JANMWO010000544.1, from coordinate 3,474 downwards.
CTGGTCTAGCCTCTTGGAAGTTGTCGTAGATCACGATGCGCTCATCGGTAAACTTGACCTTCTCCTCCCATTTTGTAATGTCGAGGCGCTCCCCGACTACGATGTTTGCGACGAACCCGAATACACCGCCCCCATTTCTGTTGGTAACGGATTCCTTTTTAACAACCGGGAAAGACTTGATTCGGTCGTATATCGATTTGGGGCGGGGAATATTCGCCCGAATCGTTATGTAACCTACTACAGACGTAATCGGCTCATTGCTGAATGCACTTGTGGGAAAATCGACATTTGCATAGAAGGTCTTTTGCCGTTCATTAGCGTCGAACGCCGGGATCAACGGGTGCTGAACTCGGTATTTCAGGAATGAAAACGGCTGCAAATATGTATTAGAAGAAATCGGCAGAAGATTTCTAGCGAGAACATCGGACCATTTGTAAATGTTCTCGCGGGAGAAATTTGTCATAAGTAAAGGTACAAAGATGCACTCCTCGACATTAACTAGTTCTTGGAAAATGGCGTAGTGCCTCAAGACCTCGAAATACATCATCGTCAGCGCATGACAATGATTGTGATTGGCAATCACTTCGGTGGTGACGGAATATTGCTGGCCCTCCTTCACCGCTGTGACCACGGACGCATTCAGTTGCCTGTAACTTTCGGCGTTTTGCATGATCAACTGGCGTAGTTTCTCGCCGAAGAACATGGATGTATCTCTGGAACTATTCTGGGACGCGGATGCGCCAGAACTTGAATAACCGCCCGCAACGCCCAGTGCGCCAGAAACGATGCCGAAGTTGGCCGCCACACCCAGCCCAGCGCTAATGCCGCCCGTGGTCGCAGAGCTATTTCCCCTACTTGCTTCGCTGATACTTCCGCCAAGTTGATCGGTGATGCTCCGCTCATTGAGCAGGCTCGCCGCCAAGCTCTCCCCCTGCGCGATTGCTTGCGACTCTGCTGCCGCCAGGGAGTGCGCCGAGTCGATTACCACCATCTGTTTTTTTTGGCCTGGCGCCAGCCCTAGAGAATAGAGGAGGTTGCCCAGCGAGTACCCGTCGGCCTTGAACTCGGCTTTGTAGTGCAGCACGTGCCCCGTAGCGACGGTGACCGACTGGTAGAGCGTGAGATTTTCATGGGCTTCTGGCGCGTCCTGCCACCGTATTGGATTGTTGACATCGACCGGCGCCCGCTTGATTCTTTTCAGGTTGCTTATCAGCTCAAAGCTCCCGTCGGAGTCCTTGGTTAGCGTGTAGTCGGCGACATCCGGATCCGACGTGCGGACTATTCCCGAGTACATATACTCGTTCAGCGTCCGGCAGGGCGTTGACAGATTGACGCACGAGCCACCGATGTCCTGCGTGTATTCGTCGGAGTCAATCAGGTCCGCTTGGTCCGGCAGGCGCCCCGCCCTTCTTAGCGCCTCGCAGTCACAGTCCTGCACCTTTCCGGAATCGACGCATTCGGGATCGGTGATTAAGAGATAAAGGAAGTCGTCGGCGATCGTCTCGTTCGGCTTACCCAGGTCTTTGATCAAGATGTCGGCGGGGCTGTCGGGCTTAAGGGAGACAATGGCTTGCGCCTTCGCGTACCGACCGTACGGGTAAGGCATCGAAAAATTCCCTGAAGCATCGGTAATGGCCGCTGAGGCTACTCGCCAGAGTTGGTCTGCGTCCCCTCTCGTCTGAACCACAACGGTCACGTTTTTCAATGAGCACTTTTTCGTAAGCTCCACCACCCGTCCCCGGAGCCTTTTGCTGGATTCTGGGGTTTTAAGCGGCGCCCCAGGGCTGAGAACCACCGGTCGTAATTGTGAGACGACAATTCGCACGTCCCCCAGTTCTGGATCTTCCGGCGAATAGTCCTTGACCCATAGCAACGTGCCATCGAAGGCTTTGACGCTGAGAGTTACTGGACCTCTAACGTTGCTCAGTATGAGCTGCCGTGTTCCAGAAAACGAGAAAGGAATCCGATTGTCGATGATCGGTTGGTCGCTTGCCCTCCAGTCGTAGTATAAGGTCGCCGAGTCTACGCCGTTGTCGATTTCGCTCTCAGAATATTCGAAACTCAAGCGATAGAACAGTAGATCGTCCTTGCCAATGCTCGTATCGTTGGGCGTCTGCACCTGAAAAGTTCCAGCCACTACTAAAAGTTTAATGGTGGGGACCACGATCGAAAGATCTAACACTTTCGCGAGGGCATCTGCGAGGAAGCGCACAATTTCTTCTCGCGGCTCGATGTTCGCGTTCGTCAGGATCTGGACCCATAGTCCTTGGGCGGTGTCTTCTCGATCGACAGGCAATGCAGGGTCTAAGTCTGCTTCCTCGACAAATGCTCCGATCAGCGATAAAAGAAGCCAATCGTCGTGTTTTGCGGTAATCGTCCTGAAATCTGGCAAAATGGCATCATATACTGCTCTATTCATAAGCCAAATGTTCTTCTCCAAGAACGCGGCGGCTTCTAGGGGATTAGGAGAGCCCGAGGCAAAAAGCTTGGCTATGTCTTTTATGAAATAGAGCGCTTGCAGCTTGCTTGCGCCGATACTTGCCGAAGGTGCCTTGAACTGAACAGAAATGCTGAAAGAGAGCTCGTTGAGGTTTTTGGCCTTAATTGCTTGAGTCGTAAAATCCAAAAACTTGGCTGTCGCTTCTCCCGTCGCTCCGATTAAATCGGAGGTGGGTATCGAGATGCTATAGGTCTCGCGGCTGAGCTCTTGAACGACCTCTCGTCGGTCTACGGAAACAAACCGCCTCGTCACCGTAGTAGCGTCTACGTTCGTACGAACGTAGTCAATGACCGGAAAAAGAACCTCCAAGGTTATTACCGGAAAAGGGGATTGACTGACATCGCCCTGGTACTTGAAGTTATGCTGCAGAGTAATCATGCGGTTCTCCAATCTCTGCGAGTCACGCAAGTAGCAGGGCACGAACCGCAGAGTGAGCGTGACCTGACCCAAAGCTTCCGGGCGGTCGTCGCTGGAAGATGGCTCGGCTGGGACAAAGTGATCCTGCCGCATCGAATCTACTGGCGTCAAGTAGTTCCGGACTCGTGTGCCGGCGGACAGCGTCTTAGTGGCGCCTTCAGCTCTGGAGGACGAATACGAGCCCTCTGCGCGGGAGCGAAGCCACTCAAGGCGGAGGCACTCGTCTAGGGATGGTCTGCACAACAAGCGCAGCGCGATCGATTGAGAAAGCATGACGACTGAGCGCACCGAATCGAGCTTCGCAGACTGTCGGGCGCTGCAATTTCGACGAGCCCCAGCCGCATTTGGGGCCGGGCAGACGCACTCATGCCTGCAAGCTCAGCAACTGCCGTCGCGCCATCCACAGGTTGGACAGCGTGTGGGCGCCGGTGCGAACATGCTGAGTTTTGGCCGGTTTCAAAATGCTGAGGGGATAGCGGCGGTATTGGCGTGATGCCGGCGCTGGCCAAGCGGGCGCGTGCGAGCTTCAGATCTCGGCGTGGGACTGACCGCGGTAG
>JANMWO010000526.1:0-20338 GCA_031394025.1 Acidobacteriota bacterium | reverse complement strand
TCGGCTGCATTGATCCGTGCAATCGTTTGCACCGGAACAAATAAGCCTACACAAATGGTAGAGCCGACAATCAGAAAAGCTGACATGGCTGCCGTGAAATCAAACCCTTTTTTAAGATACAGAGTGGCTGCCAATTTGTCCTGAACAACTGTGGCGATTAGGATTCCGAACCCAACGCCGAAGATTGCCCACAGCACCACAGGTCCGCACAGGACTCGATCCACCCCAGCGGCCGTATCGCCCAGTGCCATTCGAATGCCGCATTCCCGGCGTTGCGATTCGATGATTTGTGAAGTGACGACAAAAATCCCAATCGCCGAGGCAAACAGTCCGTAGTGAGTCAGTTTGAAATTGCGGCATCTTGACCACTCAAGCATATTCTGTCACGCTGAAAGCGTGGTAATTTGACTTTCAATAGTTTGTTAAAGTATTGTACAGTTCTTCACTTTGGATTAATCTTAAGCTAATGGGTATTACTCGTAAAATAGTTCGGAAGCAGCCCAAGAAGGCTACTAAAACAGTTCCCAAGGAACTGCCTGTTTTGACGCTTACCATTGACGGGCCTGGAGTAAGAAAGGGCCGAATCTCAGTCCCTGATCTTATCAAGATATGCCAAGACGCGCAAAACGCCGTCACTCGACAAGCGGAAGCGCTAGAGGGAAGAAAGACGCAGCACCCTGGCCCCACAACAGCACTCATTCGGCACGAATGCACATTAGAGCTAATAGCTATCCGGGAATCAAGCACTGCTTTGGATTTTGGATTAGCTAAGCCGCAGATTCCTCTTCCATTTGCAGATTTTAGGGCTTTCGGCTCGGAAGTAGTGGGAGAACTTGCGGACACAATTAGATCGCTTGGAAATGGGAACAAGAAGACGGGTATTGACCCTGGGGTCCTGCAGAGCATTTACTCGCTGGGATCAGTCGTTCAGCCGGGGAGAATTTCTAAGCTTAATTGGACAGCTCCAAAAAATAGTCGTAAAAATGTGACTGGTGAAGTTACGAAGAAGGTGCGTGAGCGGGCGGCTGCTAGTCTCAGCGGCCCAAGCTTCAAGACTGTTCAAATCGACGGAGTCCTGGATATGGCAGATTTTAGCCGCCGTGAACGCAAATGCCGCATCGATCCAGCAATCGGGGTGTCTATAATCTGTACTTTCCCACATGAATACGAGAACAAGGTACAAGGGCTTCTACGTCAACCGGTAAGGGCAACTGGACTGGCTAAGATTCAGCCCCACACTGACCGCGTGGATTCAATGGATATACAAAGCTTAGAACCATTGCCTTCCTTGGCGCTTGGAGAGGGAAATTTTTTTCAATCTCCAGATTTATATCAACTTGCAACATCCCAAGGGGTAAAGCCGATATCCGACGTCTCCTCTCTTGCTGGATTGTTGTCGGATGACGAGGTTGACGATTTCATAGCAGCAATTTACGAAGAGAGGGGTACTGGATGAGCGAAGCCCACCCAGAGGCATTGTTGGTTGATACTGATGTTTTTTCGTTCTTGATGAACGGTACTAGATACGCCTCCCTTTATAAACCGCATGTTGAGGGGAAATTAATGGCTGTCTCCTTCGTTACAGTAGGGGAGTTATACTTCGGGGCTTATCGTAAGGCGTGGGGACAAGAGCGACTTGCGGACCTAAAGGATAGATTGCGCTCCGCAACAATTGTCCCGTATGATGAGGCAATTTGCTTGACCTACGCTCGGGTGAAATCAGACCTGCAAGCAAAGGGAATAGTGGTAGCGCCAAACGACCTTTGGATCGCTGCATGTGCCATTCGGCATTCAATACCTCTGTTATCAAACAATCGGAAGCATTTTGAGAGGATACCGGGCTTGGTACTTCGATCTGAGGCGCAAGCCATGCAGGAGATGCAATCCCAGACGACAATGGACCTGAAGTTTTCCTCCAGCGAGCAGCCGCTACCCTAGCTAGCCCCCCCTGATTTCTCTCCTATTATGAGCGAGAAACCCCTCTAACAAAAGCCGGTATGTGCCCGTCCCAAGTGCAATCATACCCGCAGCATTCTCCCTTGAAAAATTACTAACTGTTGTACTTCAACTACTTTAATGGGTATTGCAGCAGCAAAGCAGTCGCGTGCAATGATAAATTGAAGGTTCCTGTTGAGGTGGAAATGCAGCTTCGTGATTTATTGACGGCAACACTATTTGGACTAGCGATGTTGGGAACGGCGACTTGTGCCTCAGCCCAAATACCAGGGGCACGTCGGGTGGGTGGTTTTGTCCCCGGCCAGGAGCGGCCACCCGGTGATCCTATCCAAATTGCCCGTGGAAAAACGTTGTATGAAATCGGCTGTAGAGGCTGCCACGGGGCCGACCTTCGTGGCGGTGACATGGGTGGACCCAACTTACTGCGATCTCAAGTTTCTTTGAGTGACCTGGACGGGGAATTGATTGTTCCCATCATCGAAGGCAGCCGTCAAGGGATGCCGAAAATTCCCATGAGCGTTGCCGATGCCAAAGCCACCTCCGCCTATGTTCGTAGCATCGTGGCCACCATCGGTGGACAGGGTATGCCACCTTCCATCGGGCAACTTCCTCCCAATATCGTAGTGGGTGATGCCAAGGCCGGGCAAATTTATTTCGACAGCAAATGTGCCGCCTGCCACTCGACGAATGGTGACATGAAGGGTGGTGACTTAAAGGGAATTGCCAAGCGCATCTCCGATCCAAAACTTTTGCAAAACACCTGGGTCGCCGGCGGAGGTCGTCCCGGCCGTGGTGCGGCTGTGCAGACGGCATCGAAAGCGCGTATCGTCACTGCTTCCATCAACACTGCCAACGGTGACCATTTTGAAGGGAAGCTGGTGCGCATAGATGACTTCCTGGTAACTCTGGAAATAGAAGATGGGTCGTTGAAAACTTTCCGCCGCAATGGGGACTCGCCAAAAGTTATCATTCGCGATCCAATGAAACCACACCGAGACTTACTCCCTACTTACACCGACAAAGACATTCATGATGTAACTGCCTATCTGGTGACTTTAAAATGATAATCCGAAAACTGTTACTGTTGCTACTCTCACCCGTACTCCTGCTAGGGCAAGGAAAAGGAGTGGATCCGGCTGAACTGTTGAAGCCGCTGAAAGAATCCTGGTTGACTTACAACGGTGATTACTCCGGTAAACGTTACAGTGCGTTGACGCAGTTAAATACGTCGAACGTGAAGCATCTTTCGCTGGCTTGGATGTCGCGTTTGACACCCGGAGCTGGTAACGCTGCAGCAGCGCGTCGTGGTGGAACAGCGCGCGGACCCATCCTTACAACTGGCGGCGAGGGTACCGGGGAGTTCGCCGCTGGTGGCGGATCTATCAAGGCATCTGTTCTGCAAGTGGATGGCACTTTGTACTTCACCATGCCCGACAATGCCTGGGCTGTGGATGCCCTGGACGGGCGCGAACTTTGGCACTACTACTGGAAGACCAAAGGCGGAACTCACATTGGAAATCGCGGCTTGGGTATGTGGAAGAACTACCTGTTTATGGAGACTCCCGATAACTATCTGGTGTCGCTTGATGCAAAGACCGGCAAGGAACGATGGCACAAACCCATCGCCGATCTGTCGCAAGGTTACTTCTCTACACCTGCGCCAATTGTAGCCGGGAACCATGTAATTGTGGGCACCGGTAACGACATTGATGCGCCAGGCTTTCTGCAATCCTTCGATCCTGAAACGGGCGAGCTGCAATGGAAGTTTTTCACGGTGCCGATGAAGCCCGGAGATCCGGGTCTTGATACTTGGGCCAGTCTGGATGCCGCACGGCATGGTGGTGGGCAAACCTGGATCCCAGGCGCTTACGATCCTGAAACAAAGCTCTACATTTTTGGCACAGGCAACCCCACCCCCGCCTACACAACAGGCACTCGCGGCGAAGGAGACAACCTGTTCACTTGCGCACTGGTAGCAGTGAATGTTGAGACCGGTAAAATGGCCTGGTACTTTCAAACATCGCCGCATGACATGCACGATTACGATTCTGCGCAAACTCCCATTCTTGTCGATGGCTTATTCAATGGCAGAATGAGGAAAATGGTATTGACCGCTGCTCGCAATGGTTACTTCTTCACGTTAGATAGAGTAACTGGCGAGGGTCTGGTTACCAGTAAGTACGGTATGATGACTAACTGGGCGAATGGCCTGAATAAGTTCGGTGGCCCCAAGCGCGATCCCGGCAAGGACCCCACTGTGCCCGGTTCACTTGTGTCGCCTACATCCGATGGTACGGTGAATTGGGAACCACCAGCTTACTCTCCCGATACAGGTTTATTCTACGTTCCAGAATCCAACGCGCATTCCATGTTTTATCTGACCGACGTGGATCCACGAGGGTCGATGGGATTAGGTGGCAAGGAAGAAGTTGGCGTGGGTAGTACGGGAAACTTCCTCTCCGCAATCGACTATCGAACCGGCAAAGTAGTTTGGCGACATCAATATTACGGTGATGGCGGTGGTGGTGGCGGATTACTGGCAACTGCCGGCAAGCTGCTATTTGCTGGCGATGGCGCGGGCAACATAGTAGCGCACGATGCGACAAATGGTAAGCCGTTATGGAACTCACGCATCGGCCGAATCACAAATGCTCCGCAGACGTATTTACTGGATGGCCACCAGTACTTACTGGTCGCAACCGGGGATATGTTGTGGTCGTTTGTGCTGAACTAAGGCGTATACTGAGGGCAGGGTGAAATCCAATATTGCCACTGACCCCAAAAACATCTCAGGTCGAAACTTCCTCCAACGAAGCACTACGAGGAAGCACGCCGAAACGGAATATTGGGCACTTCTTGGCTACGAAAGTGTGGCCTTTCGTGCCGGCTGAGGTCTTAGGTCGCGAAGTCACAAAAGAAGAAGTCGAGGAATACCTGGGGTTCGGACCCGGAGGAGTTTGAGCTTACTCCAGATTCGGGCCTCAATATAGCGACAAGCCTGGAATTCGCTCAAAATGCCGTCTATTGCGGGTTAGTAGAACCTTATCCCGCGCCATAACAATCCCGGCAATCAGACAATCCTGCGCCCCAATTCGTTGGCCCTTCTTTTCAAGATCACGGGCAATCTGGATAGCCTGATTAAGGGATACTTCGTCTAGCCAAAAGACTTCAACCATGTTGAAGAAACGTTCCGCGAGCTCGGCTTTCTTGCCAATATCAACTCCACGCATTACTTCGAACTTTGTGATTACGGTGACCGCAAGAAGTCGATCAGCCCCACTCAACAATACGTTCTTCCCATTCCGATTTTCCATTGAAGTAATCAATCACCACATCGGAATCAAGAACTACCATGATTCGCGGGACTCCTTGACCAGCAGCTTTGCGTTGGCAGCTTCTTTATCAGAAAGCATTCCACGGACCTGTTTCATCAGAGCCAAACGCGATTTGCGGGATTTCGTATTGTGCTGCCGAAGGTAGTCGGCCACTGCCTGATTGATGATCCCGGAAAAGTCTTTTTCACCACGAGCCATAGCCAAGGCGTTCAGCTTTTCGCGATATTCGGGTTTTAACTCAATGGTCGTCCGCATAAACTATTTCCCCTCACTTCGTCTTGGACCGGCTTGCTTCCAACACCCTTGCCGCTCTCGCCGGATTAAAAACTCCGCAACTGCAAAAGCGCGTCATATAAGTCGCCGCTTCGGCTGGAGTTCGGCGACCTTCCTTTACCCAGTCGATCATCTTTTTCGCCATGGAATGGCTCACCATGCCGTGCCCGCACATGGTGCTTAACTCTAATACTTGCGAGTTAGGAAGTAACTCAGTCTTACCCTCAAACCCTAACGAATACCCAACACTATGACGTGGTGTGCCAGCGTTCAAACAAATTTCTTCTGCCGTATCCACGTCCGTTGAAATGTTGATACTCATCCCCAAATCTGCCTGCTTGACCGCTTTGAAAAACTCCTCGGCAGCGCTGCGATTGTCGAACACTGCGGCCACTGTAGTGGGGGCGTCCAGACCCTTCACCACCGCATCCAGATCGGGCGTCATGTCGCGATTCCAGTGCGACGTCGGGTCCATGTCCGTCGATGGACGCAGGCAGCCGCCATGCCGCGCATCGCCCAGGTTCACCGGCTTGAAAGGAATGGCCATCTCTAAAAACTTGCGGAGCTTTTCAAGAGCCCCCTCATCGTTCTTGCCACGACTGCAAATGGCGAAAACAATAATATCGTCCCGAAAGCTATCAGCATTTCCATAGCGATGCAGAGTGTTTGTCATTTTGCAGCAACCTCTTTATTCGTAATGCGACCCAGGCCCGTATTCGTCTTCGCCCGTTCAATGCTGTAACCCAGGCGTTCCAGCACGGGACGCACCACATTCTCGTCACCGTTCTCATCGCACTTCACGCCCACGCCCAGCACCACAACCGTGTCTACCTGCTTTTCCACTTGACGCACAACGTTGATGATTTCTTCGACGCGCGATACAGCCACTTTGATTTCCAGAATCGCGGAAAGTACCTTTTCATTGAGGATATCTTCACGAATCTTGCCGGTCTTGGTATCGGTCATCAGCGTAGTCACTGGATTCTTCTTTTCAAAATCCACGCCGATCTTAGCCAGTGCCATACTCATTTTTTCGATTTCATAGAAGCGCGTTCCCAAACCTGGGCGCCCAAATTCAATGGTGAAACCCACCTCGCCTACTTTTACGCGACCGCTGATGTCGTTCGTCTTCACCTCTTCCGTGCCGCGGCCCTCAATGCCTGTCGATTCATGCGGCACTCGCGGATCAGAAAAAGCGCGACGCACAACGCGCGGCCATTCCAGCTTGTCCGGCTCAAAAGCGGCAGTGGGGCAAACGTCAGGTTCCGGGTCGAAGCGCAGGCGCATCATAGAAAAGATCTTGCGCATACCCCGCACCAGCGTCGGATTCAAGTGCTCTTGACTCAGCCCGTTGTAACAGGAAAAACATTCCACACATTCATCACGATCAATGGTGGAGCGCTTGGTTGCGGGATCAACATAAATGGCGCCCATAGGGCAGACATAAGTGCAATTGCCGCAGGCAACGCATTTGTCGGGATTAATGTACATTCTGTGCCTCCCGCGGGAAGATCTCCCGAGTCGCATCGATCATCCCATAAAGCAGCGCACCGGTAAGGCATAGCGCGGATGCCACCACAAAGGGGACATTCCAGCCATGGAGACCTACAAGGTAGGCAAGAATCATAGGGGAGATCGCGCCTCCTATGTTACCGCAGGTGTTCATCACAGCGGATACGGAACCGGCGTAATCGCCACCAATGTCCAGCGGCACAGCCCAGGAAACTCCAACGGTGAGTTCCAGGCCAAACATGGCCAGACATGTGAAGACAACGCAAAGATAAGGGTCCGGGGTAAACGTGGCGGGCAAAATACTTGCTGATGCTAACAGGAAACCGGACATGCCCACGCTGCGACGGGCCATTTTCAAATCACCCGTCCGCTTGGCAATAAAATCGGAAAGCAAGCCGCCTACCAAGTCGCCAACCGTTCCAGCAAGTAGCGGCAGCATGGCGTAAAAGCCCATCTGCTTCAGGTTGAAGCCACGAGCCTTGTTCAAGTAAGTGGGTAACCAATCCTGATAAACGGCGATGCAGTAGCCATAACAGAAATACATCAGGGCAAGAGTCCATAAAGTAGAACTTCGCAGGATGAACTTCCAAGGTGTTGCTGTCACACGCTGTTTTGGTGGGCCTAGTGACGCCTCTATTAATTGCAGCTCCGCTTGATTGACAGAAGCGTGTTCCTGCGGCGTATCTCGATACCAGTAATACCAAACGGCGGCCCACACAATGCCCAGCGATCCAAACATCCAGAATGGTGAGCGCCAACCCCAGATGCCAATCATTGCTACCACAATGGGCGGTGTGAACGCTTGGCCCAATCGTGACCCGGCGTGGGTGATGCCTTGCGCATAACCGCGCTCAGAAGGCAGCATCCAACGGGACAGGCTGCGTGTGGCAATGGGGAACGCTCCAGCTTCGCCAACCCCAAACAAGAAGCGGCACATCAGCATTTGTGATGCGCCGAATGTCATAGCTGTAAGTGAAGTAAATAGACTCCACCAACAAACAATGAGCGGCAGCGCGCGTCGTGGGCCGATCTTATCGCCCAGCCAGGCACCAGGGATCTGAAATAAGGAATATCCCCAGCGAAAGGCGCTAAGAATGCTTCCAACCATCACCAATGAGATGCCCAGTTCCTTTTGAATGGAGGGCATAGCCGAAGCGATCACCACACGATCCATGTAAGTGATCATGTAAGCAACAACTGTAAGCCACAAGACTAGGTGGCGGGTCCGTGTGGGTTTCAGATTGGCGCCTACTTACGCTCATACAAAAAGACACACTCTTCCAACCGCGACTTACCGCCATCATTCACAGCGAACTTAGGCGATGTAAATCCTTGACTGCTTCTCCGCCCACTCCACAACGCAGCCCCGGCATAGACACCATCTTTTCGTAGTGCGTAGAAGTTAATATCGAACTTAGCCAGCTCTGTCATGTTGTTGTTGTAGTTCCGCGCAATGCGCTTCAACGTGTCCAGACAGGCATCTTTGGGTGACATACCATGACGCATATTTTCCACAATCGTATGAGCCCCACATACTCGAATGTTTTCTTCCCCTAAGCCTGTAGACCCCGCCGCGCCTGTATCCTGATCTACAAATAAACCGGCACCGATGATAGGTGAATCACCCACGCGCCCTGGAATTTTCCAGGCCAATCCACTGGTTGTTGTGGTTCCGGACATTTCACCTTTGCCATTTAGCGCCAGGCAATTAATGGTGCCTGTTGGTGGGTACATTGCCTTGAACTCCGCCCAGGCAAGCAGTTGATCGTCCACTTCCGGGAACAGCGTTTTCAAACGAGCCGATGGTTTGCCCATGCTCCCGTTCCAATTGCTTGAGCCACGCTTCCATACCAGCCAAGCGAGCCGCGATTTTTCGGTCAACAAGTCTTCCTCTTTAAAGCCGTAAGACTTGGCGAAGCGAAGCGCGTTATCGCCCACCAACATGATGTGCTTCGTTTCTTCCATCACCAGACGGGCCACCTTGGAAGGTGTCTTAATATTGCGGATAGAACCTACCGAACCAGCGCGGCGGGTGGGCCCATGCATCACACTCGCGTCCAGTTCCACCACCCCTTCTTCATTGGGCAACCCGCCGTAGCCGACTGAGTTATCTTCCGGGTCCAACTCATTCACATTGACGCCAGCAATCACGGCGTCCAGTGTATCTTTGCCCCGTTCCAAGTGAGCCATGGCCACTTCACAACAAGTGAGTCCATTGGCGCTGGAAATAACTATGTTCTTGGGACTTTGCGCTGCCACTTGTGAAGCTGCGCCGAGGGCCGTTGAGGCCGATAATAACGATCTTCTAGAAAGCATTTTGGTTCTCCTTTCCGCTGATGCACAATTATACTGGAGAGGGTATGACACGTGGCATTGTAATTTTCCTGATTCTGGCTGTGACCCTGTTTCCTCAAAGCAAGAAGAAACCACCGAAGCCCCCAGACATCATGATGGTGATGCCTGTGATCCGTAACGAAGGTGGCGTAATCACATTCGACGGGAAAGTGGCCAATAGCTCTGAAAAACCGATCAAGACGATGATTCTGATCATTGATTTCCTGGGGCCGAACAAAGAGCTTCTAACCACATGGCGCGGACCCATTGAATCGGAACTGCTGAAGCCCGGAGAGGAAGCCGAGTTTGCATTGCAAGTGAAAGCTCCGCAAAAAGCGGTTTCCATTCGATTCAACGCCTCTGACGCCGATGGTCGGGATCTGCGCATCGACAATTCCGGTCCGTTTCCCATTGAGTAACCTCCCACATAATTTACAACCTTTTTACAAGTTGGAAACGACCTCTAAGGTGTAAAACCGTAACATCGATCTATGAGCACCACGGGTCTATACCAAGATGAACACCTGGAAATCAACCTTCCCCAAGCAATGGTGTCGGTAGATGAACAGCGGTTAATACTAACCCGCAAAGAGTTTGAACTCCTTGCGATGCTATCGGCGAACGAAGGGGAAATTCTTCCTCGGAATGTTTTATTGGACAGGATTTGGGGCTACAGCGAGGAAATCCGCACCCGCACCCTGGATGTGCACATTCGCAGGTTACGGAAAAAGCTGGGGTTATACGGGGATAGCTACATTCAGACGATTTTTGGAGTGGGCTATCGTTTCCAGAGGTTTCGTGAACCCAGAGCGCTAATCAGCTACCAATCACCTCTTTTTGCGGCGACGGCTTAGGGTAAGGACATCGCCAACCGCAACCCCGCATCCACCGCAGCGCTTAAACGGGGCGGGATATTGCCCACATGTTCAGTGAGCGAAGCGCGGTCCAGGGTGAATAGCTGAGATACGTTCACAACTGAATCTTTTTCTAATCCACAAGTGCCCCGAGGCACCAAGACATTGCCAGGGGCATCAGCCAATTTCAAATTAGTGGAGAAGATCACAGCGATCACGGTAGACAGTCTACTGCGATTAAATCGTTCCGACTGAATGATCAAGACCGGTCTTCTATGGCCAGGTTCTGATCCCCTTGGTTCGGGCATATTTGCCCACCAAACCTCTCCCCGACTCAATGAAATCACCAGGATTCCTTGGTAAATATGCGCAATTGAGCCTCATAAAGTTCGGGATCCAACGATGAATCCACTTGATCGTAAACCTCGTTCAGCCTTCGTGTAATATCAGCGTCTTCATTCCGCTGAAGAAACTCTGCCAGCGCCTTGCTATACAATTCACTGCGCGACACTTTCATTCTGCGGGCTTCTGCCTCTGCCTGCGCAAACAGTTCATCAGGTAATGAGATGGCGGTTTTCATAGTTGAGTATAACCACAGTTATACCATGAAACCCGCTAAAATGGTTCTGCTATGACCATTGAAGAACTTGAAAGGGCATACGGAACGCTTCGCCAGCAGGCCATCGCTGTGCGGAGCTATCTTTGACTCTCCTGCCAAACAGTTAGAACTAGCCAGAACCGAAGCCGCTATTAGCGACCCGGCGTTCTGGAACAGCCCCGAACTCAGCCAAAAGACCATGCAGGACCGCAAGCGTCTGGAAAATGCTATTTCCCAGGAAGCCAAAGTGGCCAGCATGACGGAAGACCTGGATACCCTGTTTGAACTGGGCAAGGAAGGCGAAAATGTCACCGGCGACATTGAACGTGACCTGAAAATCTACTCCGGTTACCTGGAAGTGCTGGAAACGGGAATGCTGCTTTCTGAGGAAAAGGATGGGATGTCGGCCATCCTCAACATTCACCCAGGCGCTGGCGGAACGGAAAGTCAGGACTGGGCGGAAATGCTGATGCGCATGTATATGCGTTGGGCGGAACGCAACAACTTTGCATGCGGCGTGACGGATCTGCTTCCTGGCGATGGCGCTGGCATCAAGTCCGTGACTATGGAAATTGAAGGCGAAAATGTGTATGGGTTGCTGAATTCGGAAATCGGCGTGCATCGGCTGGTACGGATTTCACCGTTCGATTCCGCCGCACGTCGACACACCTCCTTCGCCTCAGTATTCGTCATCCCGCTGATTGATGACACGGTGAAGATCGACCTGAAAACGGACGACATTCGGGTGGACGTTTTTCGAGCATCCGGCGCCGGCGGCCAGCATGTAAATCGCACGGAATCCGCTGTCCGCATGACCCACATTCCCACCGGACTGGTAGTGCAATGCCAGAACGAACGGTCGCAACATAAAAATCGCGCCAGTGCCATGAAACAGTTGCGGGCGCGGCTTTACGAGTATGAAATGGATAAAAAGCGGGCGGCTGATCGCAAGTTGGAAGATACCAAGTTGGGCATCAACTTCGGTAGCCAAATCCGCAGCTATGTGCTGGCTCCTTATCGCATGATTAAGGATCATCGCACGAAGTTGTCCATTGGCGATGTGGACCGCGTGCTGGACGGCGATATCGGCGAACTGCAGCACGCCTTTTTGGTATTCCGCAAAACGGGCAAGATTGCTAGTGACGGCCCTGGTGATGGAAAGGATGACCTGGACGTATAAACAAGCAGGGGAACTGCTGCGGGCGGGCAAGTTGGTGGCATTCCCCACGGAAACCGTTTACGGATTGGGGGCCAACGCTCTGGACCGCGCGGCAGTGCTGCGTATCTACGAAGCCAAAGGCAGACCAGCGACAAGTCCGCTGATTGTCCACGTGGCCACTGTGGCAGAAGCCCGTGCTTTAGCAGCGGAGTGGCCCGAATCCGCGGAACAATTGGCAACGGCATTTTGGCCCGGACCTTTGACCATTGTGGTGAAGAAAATCAGCGCCATACCGGATGAAGTTACTGCAGGCTTAGGTACAGTGGGCTTGCGAATACCAGCGCATCCGGTTGCTTTGGAATTACTCAGAGAAGCAGGCGTACCAGTGGCCGCGCCCAGTGCCAATCGGTTCACGGAACTTTCACCGACAAGGGCGGAACATGTTCGGCAGAGCTTGGGCGATCATGTGGATTTGATTGTGGATGGCGGCGCTTGCACGGTGGGCATTGAATCGACAGTGGTGTCTGTTGTGGGAGTGGTGCCGATATTGCTGCGGCCCGGAATGATTTCCCAAGCCCAATTGGAGGCGGTTCTGGGGCCGATCACTTTGGTGAGTGCCGTGGATGACGGGGCAGCGCATCCTGCCCCTGGAATGCATCATAAGCACTATAGTCCACGGACACCCTTACAGTTGGGCATTCCGACTGACTGTGATTGTGCATATTTATGGCATACAGTAACCCGACCGGCGGAATTCAGCTTAAGAATGCCACTCGATCCGGCACAATATGCCAAGCAATTGTATGAAGCACTACATCAACTGGACGCCGCAGGAGTTCCAGTGATTTACGTGGAACCCGTTCCGCAAAATGCCGCCTGGGCCGCGATTCAAGATCGGCTAATTCGTGCGGCTGTGAAATGAAATCAAGCCGTAATCGGTTCGTGCTATCCTGCATCACATGACTACTGAAGAAATCGGAAAACAGCTAGTATCTTTATGCAACCAGGGCAAAGGCATGGAAGCAATCAAAACACTTTATTCGCCCGATGTGGTGAGCGTTGAGGCGATGGCAATGCCCGATGGATCCCGCGAAACCAAGGGACTGCCGGGGGTAATTGGTAAGTCTGAATGGTGGTTGTCGGCCCATGAAGTTCACTCCGGCCTGGCGGAAGGACCGTTGGTATCCCCTGCACATTTCTGCGTGCGGTTCAAGTACGACGTCACGCTTAAGCAAACAGGCAAGCGCTTTGTTATGGAAGAGCTGGGAGTTTACCAGGTGGCCGATGGCAAAATCACCCGCGAAGAGTTTTTCTACGCCATGTAGGGTTAAAAAGCTGAGCGCATTGCATCAAACTCGGCCACAAACGTCTTGAGGATTTTTTCGCTCACGTCACCCCAGCCCTGCTCTTGAAGGAATGGGGTGACATCTTCTGGCGGATTGCGAGTTGCTTCAATAGAAACTCCCATGCGGTTCACCAGATTATTGGCCAACCCTACAATTTGGCCCAGCGGCACCAGCCCATGTAACGGTGATGGCGGAAAATGATGCGTTTCTGCGGCCAACTGGATGGGCCGGGGAAGATTCCATCGTTTCAAAATAATGCCAGACAATTCCCCATGAGAAAAGCCTAGAACCTCCTGCTCACATTGCCATCCGGGCATTGCCGATTCCCTTTCTAACTCTTGAATGCGAACCAATTCCTGGGGCAGACCCAGAGCGATCACCATGCGGCCAATATCGTGCAATAAGCCTGCAACAAATGCGCCTTCCCCGAATTCAACCGCTTTGTGCAAAGCCATCTGGTCGGCCATGATCGCGCAGGCTGCGGCGTGCAGGTTATAGCGCGAAGTTGACCAGGTTTTGGGAGTCCGAACTTGAGAAAATATCCTTGAGACAGACAAGCCCAGGACCAAATTACGCAACTTCGGGATGCCCAAAATGGCAATGGCATGACGGACGCTTCCGATAGTCCCCCGGCACCCATAGGCAGCGGAATTCACCGTTCTTAGCAACTTACCGGCAATGATAGAATCCCGTTCAACCCAATCTGCCAGTTCCCCTACACTGACGTCCTCATTCGATAGTGTTGCCAGCAGTTTACTGAACACTGGGGAGAACGGCGGCAACTGGAGCAAGCTTTTTAGCGCATTTCTCTGGAACTCTTCACTTTGCTCGACGGATACCATCTGCTGCAAGATCATCCGAGTCTTATCGGTCACTATTTCAATTTTTTGAATCAATTTTTAGTTGGGCTAAGATAAAGGTACCTGACATGGATATTGAGGAAAACTCACCCCCGGCCCTTTCCACGGAAAACATCCCTCCACCGCTCCCTCCACCTGAACCGCCTGCTGCTGTTTCCGTGCTTCATCTGCGGAAGGTGTATGGGGACAAAGTGGCCGTGGATGATCTTACATTTTCGGTGCCTCGCGGCTGCTTCTTTGGATTTCTTGGTCCAAACGGTGCGGGCAAAACTACCACCATCAAAATGCTGATGGGTTTGGCCATGCCCACTTCTGGAACCATGGAATTGCTGGGCCTGCCCATGCCCCAAAAATCGTTGGAAATCAAGAAGCTCATCGGATTGGTCCCCGACGATACGCTGTTGTTCGACCATTTGACTGGCCTGGAATTCCTGGAATTTGTCGGCCGCATGTATGGTCTGCCCGCCACGGTGGCCAGGGAACGAGCTCGGGAATTGATGGCGCTGTTTGAAATGGATAACGAAGAGCGTACCTTGATTTGGCAGTATTCGAAAGGCATGCGCAAGCGTGTGGCCATGGCTGCCGCATTGATCCACAGACCGCAACTGTTCTTGATGGATGAACCGTTTGAGGGTGTCGACGTGGTTGGTGCCCGATTAATGAAAGACATTTTATTGGATCGGGTAAAAGACGGTGCGACTATTTTTCTAACCAGCCATGTGTTGGAAGTAGTGGAGCGCCTGTGCGACCGCGTGGGAATTATTCACGAAGGCAAATTAGTGATTGACGATACAATCACCAACTTGCGGCACGGCACGGAAACGTTGGAAGATATTTTTGTTCGCGCGGTAGGCGGCAGTCGCTTACGCGAGCATCTGGAGTGGTTGTAGCGTGCCTCGATTTGAGCAGCTACGGCTGATTTTCTGGGTCCAACAAAAGACGCTGCGCAATGTGTATGCCCGGGCTGCCAAGGGCGGCACCATTCTTACGTTCATCGTCTCGCTCATCTGGTATGGCGGCACGGCACTGGTGGCAGCGGCCGTGGCTTATGCGTTAGCAGTAACTCCTCCGCGACGATTTGCTGATGCTTTTGGCATTTTGCTATTCCTCATGACTTGCATTTGGCAAGGGTTCCCCATTCTGTTGGGCACAAGCGGTGCCTTCATTGATATTCGCCGTTTGCTGGTGTATCCAATTCCAACTTCGCAACTGTTTTCACTGGAAGTGGTGCTGCGACTTTCTACGGCGATTGAGATGGCAATCTATCTACTGGGTGCCATTGTTGGGCTAACCTTCAATCGCGATCTCCCTTTGACAGCACCGCTGGCATTGATACTTTTCGGACTGTTCAACTTACTACTCTCCACTGGAATTAAGCAGTTTCTGGGTCGCCTTGCACAACGGAAATATGTCCGTGAAATCAGTTTTCTGTTCGTAATTGGGCTGCTGCTATTGCCCCAGGCGATGTTGCATAACCAGGATGCACAGTTTTCTGGATTCTCTGATAAAGTTCAGCCGTTTTTGCAACTGCTGCCTTGGGGTGCTGCGGCTAAGCTTGCTGCTGGCGAAAAAGATTTCCGCCCCTGGCTGGTGTTGATTTGTTGGATGGGTCTGGCCTACCGCTTTGCCCGAAGCCAGTTTGAAAAAATGTTGCGGATGGACGAATCAGGCGAAAGTGGCTTGGCCCGCTCCTCCCAAAAAGTTGCTGCTGCGTCTGGTCGGCTGGAACTGTTCTATCGTTTACCGGGCCGCTTTTTGACTGATCCATTGGCGGCCATTGTTGAAAAAGAGCTGCGCTTCTTATCGCGTGCTCCGCGTTTCCGCTTGCTGTTTTTATTGGCATGCACCATAGGACAAATGTTGTGGTTACCACAAGTATTGCGCATGAAGAGTTCCGATTCTTCCTGGCTGGCTGATAACTATCTTACCTTCACTTGTCTTTACGCAATGCTGGTGCTGGCAGAGAATTTATTCATCAACACATTTGGGTTTGACCGGGCTGCTGCGCAGAACTGGTTTGTGCTTCCGGTGCCTTTCAAAACGGTGCTGCGGGCCAAGAATATTGTGGCATTCTTCTTCTTGGGACTTTGCTTCAGTTTCACTGCCATGGTGGGCCTAATGCTCCCCGTGCAACACTCCTTTCTGAAGCTGGCCGAAGCCATTTGTGTATGTGGAGTGTACATTACTTTCATGTTGGGGGTTGGGAATTTGGGCAGCGTTTATCAACCCAAACCAGTAGATCCACAACAATCCTGGCGAAGCAATTCACCAGGCAGAGTGCAAGCGTTGATGATGCTGGTATACCCCATTATGTACATTCCAATTATGCTGGCGTATTTGGCACGATGGGCAACAGAGGAGAATTGGGTGTTCTTTTTAGTGCTGGCATTAGACCTGTTCATCGCCTATGGATTTTACTATGTGGCCACTGATTCTGCGGTGGAGATGGCGTCGAATCGAAGGGAAGAGATGATTGCAACACTGACAGCGCAGAGTGGACCGATTTCCATTTCGGGATAGACGCCCTTCTCGTTCCGATTCAATCACCATCAGGATATCTGTGAGTTTATCTTCGGCTATGCATGTATACTTCGCCGCGTGGAAGAATTGCTTCGACTTCTACTATTTTTTCATTTTCAACAATTGAGAATATTATCCTCAATCCACCAACCCTAACCTTTCTACTCGGTTCCATGCCCTCCAATTTGTCGGAGTTTGCTAATGGATTTTTGGTAGCGAGCCTTAACGCATTGTCGATTCGTTGCTTTGTTTTAGAGTCTAGTCTCTTAAGATAGCTAGCAGATTGTCGACTGAGCTTAAATTGGTAATCTTGATCACTCAGAAAAGTCTCTGCATGACAACAAAGTCACCATTTTTTATTTGCTCGCGCCCGTCGCGCACTGATCTAAGAGCATTGTCATCAAAAGCCAATTCTACTGAATCGATGTAGTCAGCAATTGATTCCCCTTGAAATCTCAAGCATTCAAATGCGGCCCCCGTCAATTTCCGATTCGTCAGGCCATGACCAACGGCTATTGTGTATGAGCGCTCAATAGAAAGTAACAAGCGTCTAAGCTGCGATGTTTGGTTTTTCAGTCGCTCTCTGCCAATCGTTCCACTTGGCAATTCTGATATTTGCTTCAATCCAGCATTTAGTACTTTCAAGTCCCGGTTAGATTTCCAAACTCCCGCCAAAATGCCCAAGGTACCCATTTGCCGACTAACGGTCTTCTGAACTGATTCTTGCAGGCGCAAAACGGCCGCCATAGCTTCATGAAAGGATATCTGCCAATGTTCAAAATTATATGTAGACGGAGAAACTGCGTGTGAGCTCATGAAAGTACCTCCCTTCTCTTCGGCAACAAGAGCCTAATTACCTCAACAACTTCAGCCCCCTAACGTGATAAATGAAAGTTAAATCTATGCTGTTCACCAAGGTCAGCTTTTTACGGCTGCTAGCTTAATATTAGTGCCAATCCACAGATCAGGTCAATACTAAAATATAAGCTGGCAAAGCGTTAACCAGTCCTAACTGTACCCTCGTATTAATCTGCTGAAAAT
Source organism: Acidobacteriota bacterium (assembly GCA_031394025.1). Lineage (GTDB taxonomy): Bacteria > Acidobacteriota > Terriglobia > Bryobacterales > Bryobacteraceae > JANXSF01. Next base: position 2,550 of record JANMWO010000526.1, on the reverse strand, counting down.
ATTTAGGCACTTCAATCAAGCACGGGACTGTCACTCGATAACAATCCCATCGGTTATCGCTGTGCAGTCAAATACGATCTCCTGACTGTTTATTCCGACGCGGATCGACCCGAGAGGGTCCTCCGTGTTTGACGGAAAGGGCTTTGTGTAACAACAGTATTCCGGCCAGAACTTATCGCTCTCTATCCAGACTCTATTCAGATTAGCAGCAGCCTACTAGCGTTTTTCGTTTGGCCTACAGTAAGTTGCTGAAATGGCAATAGATTTAGTTTTGGATTGGTTGTGACAAAATTAAAATGCCTTCCAGTCAGACGGGCGATTCGCATCACACTGGTTGTTTGCCTTCTTACACACCTTCACCGAAGTTACTGGGTGAATCTCCCACAGCGAAAAGCGCTTTGGTTGACCGGGCATGGCATTCTGGGCATCGCCATTTGCAAAATGTAAATTGTCATAGAATAAACCACCTTCGATCATTAACAATTTGCCGCGCAATTTGCCGACGTTCTGACTTGTCCAGTTTGCTGGCCGATTTTGGGGGATCAGCTCAACCACAATTCCTTCAAACTCGCTGGCACTTTTCAATTCCGTAACCGAGACGTGTATGTCGTTGTTGGCTTCGGTCTTCAGGTTGCAGTTTACTGATTCACCGGAGTTGGGGTGGGGCTTGCCTTCCGACAGAAACGCCACCAGCCGCACTCGCGACCCTTCTCCTGCCGTGACGTCGGACAGGTCAATGCTGCTGATTTTACCTCTATCGGCGGGAGCAATTTCCAAGCCCTGGTCCACCAATGCTACTGCTGCGTCCTGCAATTGAGAGAAGTTTTCAAACGTCAGCGGAGTTGGGTTGCCTTGCCCCGGAACTGTCCGTTTCAATTGATTGGCCAGCGCGTGGGAGGTGCCTGGCGTGGAGCAGCCTGTGGGATTTTTGGTTGTGCAAGCGCTGAGGGTGGCTGGGACCACGCAGGGTTGCGATGAACCTTCGAGCGCGATGTTGGTCAGATCGGCTTGCGTAACTATTTTGATGTCCGCTTCTAAAACCCAGCCGCTGGGGCCTTTGGGAATCATCACGCGGACATATTTACCCTTGCGTTGGCCCATCAACCAGCGCAAGTCTGTGTTGGGGGCAAGCGTTGTTGCCGTGGCTCCATGCGCATTCGGCGATGCCTTCAGGGCAGTTTTTTTTGTGGTGGTTATCTGGCCAAACACTGGCGAATCCTCTTGAGCTATGGCCGACGAAATAAGCATTAAGGCTGCCAATTGAAGTAGCAAAGAGCTTTGAAGTAGCAAAGATTGATTCATTGTTTAATCCTCTTTTCGGACTCTGATTCGTTCTAGCTGCGCACCCAGATTACGAGCGCCCGCCAGTTGGGAATCGTCCACGGCTGTGGGTTGCGGGTGTTCAACGCAAGGTGTGCTGCGGAAATCTGTACAGGCATTGAGCATCATGCCGCTTCGCGAACCCCCGTGGATCACAGCATCACGCCGACTGGTGGAGACGCTATCGGAAAAGGCTCGCAAACTTTCGACAGCAAATGGAACCTCGCCTCTATCCACAATGGTTTTCTTCTTGCCGTCAACTTGAAGTTGAAACAGATGCTTGGTTTCCGGGTCGAACCAGGAAAGATATCCGCCATCTAAAACTTCCCGCGGTCCCCCAATTTTCCCTGTGAAACTATAACGCACTCCGCCGCTTTTCACGGGGTCGAAATACTGCGGCGTGTAAAAGTCTGAAACCATCACTGAGTTCACTGTATAGGCGAATTTGGAGGCTTGGCACGGGTCGCACAGTTCCATCAGATATTCCACTCGACCCTGGCCGCGCTGGAGTGAATTTCCGGCGCGGGTGAGCGTACCTTGGGGGTCCACCAGCATTTCCAAAACTTCGTGGCTCATGAACACGGTCCAGTTATTCGTTAGGGCGACAAGGGCGAAGGGTTGTTTGTTATCGTCACGTTTATGCAGCCCGGCAGCACCGCTGGGCAGTTCGTCCTGCAACAGTACGTGCCAGTAACCCACTGGTACGTCGGCTAATGTATCGAAGGCATCAATCGTAGCTTGAATGTTCCAAAGCGGACCAAAGTCGCGTAAGACCTGCTTTTGAATGGCGGCAGACACGGGTGCCAGACGGGCCAACTTAACTTCCGGGGTGGTGGAAACCAGTGCGATGTGGAGTAACATTTTACGACCAAATCTTGATGAATTGAATATACCAAAATACGGTGGATCGGCCGCATCTGCGATTGCACTGGGCTAGGCTGAAGCTATGTCGTTCGTGATCCATGACGCGCAACTGCCCGCTACCTTAACGTCCCAGCCGATGACAGACGATCAGTTCGCCGCATTCTGCGCCGAACATCCTGATTTCTCCTTTGAAATGTCTGCAGAAGGTGAAATCATCATCATGGCTCCCGCCTATTCGTTGACCGGTGCTAGAAATACAGTGATTGGAACTCAGCTTCAAATCTGGGCTTGGAAAGATGGCCAGGGGATCACCTGTGATTCGTCCGCTGGGTTCGTTCTGCCCAATGGAGCGCGCCGATCTCCAGA
>JANMWO010000524.1:0-7647 GCA_031394025.1 Acidobacteriota bacterium | reverse complement strand
GACGGTATCCATTGCCAGTTGATTGTGGAAGACCACGGCATTGGGTTTGATGAAAAATATATTGAGCGCATCTTTCAAGTTTTCCAGCGCCTGCATGGCCGCAGTGAATTTGAAGGGACAGGCATTGGTCTATCCGTTTGCCGCCGCATTGCGGAAAGACATGGCGGCCAGATCACTGCCCGAAGTACGCCAGGGCAGGGGTCGCGATTCACTGTCACTTTGCCGATTTTACACCCAGAGGAATCTCTCCAAAAATGAACAAAGCCTCCCGTCCAATCACCATTCTTTATGCCGACGATGACCCGGAAGATCGCATGCTTTTAATGGACGCCTGGAAAGAAAGTCGGGTGGCCAACGACCTTCACATGGTGGAGGATGGGGAGCAGTTAATGGATTATCTGCTGCGTCGCGGTGAGTACACTTCGCTTGCGTCATCGCCACTGCCGGGAATGATTCTTTTGGATTTGAACATGCCTCGCAAAGATGGTCGGGAAGCGCTTCGTGAAATCAAAAGTGATCCCAATTTGCGGCGTGTTCCGGTAATTATTCTGACCACTTCCAAAGCGGAAGAGGACATTTACCGGGCCTATGATCTGGGTGTGAATTCGTTCATCGTAAAACCGGTGACTTTCAAAGCATTGGTGGATGTTACTCAAACGCTCGGACGCTATTGGTTGGAAATTGTGGAGCTGCCTGGAAATGAATATAGAGCCTAATCCCCTTCGTATTTTGATGCTGGACGATGACGAGGATGATTGCATTGTGGTGCGATCTTTGCTGGCTACCAACGCCAGCCGCTACAGCCTGGATTGGGTTACCACCTATGCCGAAGCGCTGACCCTGATCAATAAGGCGCCTTACGATTTGTATCTGTTCGATTACAATTTGGGGAGCCACAATGGGATTCAGCTTCTTACAGAAATGAACAAGAAGGGCGGCTTCACTCCGGTGATTCTGCTGACTGGTCAAGAAGATTTGGAAACCGATTTAGCCGCCATGGAAGCCGGAGCCGCCGACTTTTTGGTGAAGGGTCAAATTGATGAACGGACGCTGGAACGTTCCATCCGCTATGCGATTCAGCACACCAAAAATCAAACAGAACTTCGCAAAGCAAAAGTAGCTGCCGAAGAAGCCAATCGCGCTAAAAGTGCTTTTCTGGCCAATGTGAGCCACGAAATCCGCACGCCGATGAACGGAATTCTGGGCATGACGTCTTTGCTTTTGGATACTGAACTGGATGATGAACAGAAAGAATTTGCTAATACTGTGCTCACTTCCTCCAATTCGTTATTAATGCTGATTGATGAGATCCTTGATCTTTCCCTGATTGAAGCAGGGAAAATGACGCTGAGTCATGTGAAATTTGCTCCGGAAGAAGTTGTGCTGGATATGGCGAAACTGCTGAACGAACGTTGTCGTAAAAAAGGGTTGACCCTGGAGTGCGATATTGATTCCAGCCTTCACGATCTTTTTCTGGGTGACCCCATGCGTTTGCGCCAAGTGCTGTTCAACCTGATCAGCAATGGCATTAAGTTCACTGAACACGGATCGATACGCGTTCGGGGAAAGGTGTCTGGGCAATTTGGGAATCGGGTAAGGGCAGTGTTTGAGGTTGAGGATTCGGGGATCGGAATTTCCATCGGAACGAAGACAAACATTTTTCAACCTTTTGTTCAAGGCGATGCCTCCATGTCCCGCAAATACGGGGGCACGGGGTTGGGTCTGGCTATATCGAAAGAGCTTGTGGAGATGATGGGTGGTGAAATTGGAGTGGAAAGCGAGTTAGGCAAGGGATCCATTTTCCGATTCACGATTTACATGGAACTGGTTAGCGAAGGGGCCGCAGAAGCAGCGCCAATCGCTACCCCCCAACTAACTGCCGTGCACTGATTCCGACTAAGGCCACGGTGAGTAAAATCATCACGGTGACCGCCGTCCAGGCTACGACGTTATAAGCCCGCGATGCCACCCATTCGTGCATGATCTGCTTCTTATTCACTAACAGAATCATGTATACCAATACGAATGGCAGTAACACGCCGTTGACCACCTGGCTGAACAGAATCATTTTGATAAGTGGGAAATTCGGGATCAGCACGAAGCCCGCGCCGATGACGATCAGCAGCGTAAATAACCAATAGAAGATGGGCGCTTCATCCCATTTTTTGTTGACGCCACTTTCAAATCCTAAGCCTTCGCATACCGTGTAGGCAGTGGACAGGGGTTGAATACAGGCGGCGAAAAGGGATGCGTTCAACAAGCCTGCGCAGAACATTAAGTAAGCATAAGGGCCGAACGGTTTCAGGGCCAAGGCGGCATCGGTGGCGTCGGTAATGTCCCGTGGCTTGACGCTCCAAATGGCTCCGGCGCAGGCCACGATGATGAAAAACGCGATCACCGACATAACCACGCAGCCCACAATCACTTCAATTCGCGATGCGGCATAATCTTTGGGCGTGATGCCTTTTTCCACTACCGCCGCCTGCAAATAGAACTGCATCCATGGGGCAACGGAAGTGCCCACCATGGCAATCAGAATGGTGATGTAATCGGGATCCCACATCAGCACTGGGGTCACGCTATAAAGCGCGGCTTCCTTCCAATCTGGCCCCACCAGAATTCCTGATGCGATGTAACAGACGTACAGCACGGTGGCGAATAGAAAGATTTTTTCCACGCTGGCGTAAGTCCCTTTGACGATCAACAGCCATACAACCAGGGCAGCAATGGGAACGGAAATGTAGCGGCTGATATGGAACAGTTCCAAGGCACTGGCCACGCCTGCAAAATTCGCCATCACGTTCATCAGATTCACAACAACCAGAGCGGCCATCATGAAAAAGGTGGTGCGCAACCCGAACTCTTCCCGAATCAAATCAGACAGGCCCTTGCCCGTCACAGCTCCCATGCGCGAAGACATTTCCTGGGCCACAATCAACAGCAGCGTGATGGGCAACAGCGTCCACAAAGGTAAGTAGCCGTATTTGGCACCAGCCTGCGAATAGGTAAGAATCCCGCCTGCGTCGTTATCCACCACGGCGGTAATAAAGCCCGGACCAATGACAGAAAAGAATACAGCAATATGATATTTGAACTTCTTCAGCACTAACTATTCCTCAACACGCTGATGATGTCATCAGCCGTAATCACGCCCGCCAATTGTCCGTTGCTGTCCACTACGGGCAGGGCCAGTAAGCTGTACTTATCGAACATTTCGGTCACTTTATCCTGATGCTCCGCAACACTAACTTTGATCAATCCATCGGATTTCAAAGTATCGAGCAATGCGCTTTCCCCAGCCGTAAACAACCGACCCACGGGGACGGTGCCCACCAGCTTATCTTCGCCATCAATCAAAAAGATTGTATGCAAAGATTCCAGCAACTCCTCATTTTCCCGCATGGAAATCACCGCGTCGGAAACAGTGGCTTTGTGGGACAAGGCGACGTATTCGGTGCTCATCATGCCGCCCGCCCGATCATCGGAAAACTCCAACAGCTCGCGCATTTCCTGCTTGTCTTTATCGTCGGAATGCATTTCTTCCAGAATTTCGTCACTGGTTTCCTTTTCCAGTTCGGCCAAAATGTCAGCGGCGTCATCAGGCGACATTTCTTCAATGATCTCCGCCGCCTTGCCGGTTTCCAGCGATTCAATAATGCTGGCCTGAATGCCCGGTGACACTTCGCTTAAAGCTTCGGCAGCAACTTCGCTATCGAGTGTTTCGAAAATCGCCTCACGATCCTCAGGGCTCAGTTCCTCCACAATATCGGCCAAATCTGCCGGGTGCATGGTTTCCAACATGTTATGCGTGATATTAAGCCGCAGGCGACGCTGTGGGTCGGCTTCGACGATGTTGCAAAATTCCCAACGAATGGAATTGGGCGGAATGCGGGTCATCGCTTTGCGACTCCAGCGCGGCGGAATCACACCCTGCACAATACGACGGAAGATGCTGCGCAGACCCACGTCCACTTCCAGCATCCGCAGTTCATCCCGGCCATCCACTTGAACTGTTTCAAAGGTAATGTCGGTCACCCGGACCACTTTACGACCGTGGACATCAATAATCTGCTGATCGAGAAGGTCGCGCCCCAAGCGCAACATGTAATCGTCGCCATGGTGCGGAACTAACTGTTCATCGGAAAGGTAAATGCCGTCCAGGGTGATAGATTGAATTTGATCGTAACGGATAGTGAGCCAGGACCAGCCGCCACCAAGCAGGTAGCGGTCCACGCGAATCGCGTCGATTAGTGGGACAAGGGCGGCATCTCGGATCGTACCAAGGCGACGGCCCTTAAGATCGAAGACCTTAAGGCCCAACAGCTCTGTGAAGAACAGGATGTTGTCTGCCATATCTTGTGTCCGGTGCCCATATAAAAGCAAGAAGGAGTGCCGTTGCACAAGAAGATTGTTACCTTACGGTTACAAGCAATTGAATTTACGGCTGGCTCTACATCTAACTCCAATTTAACTATCCCGCATTGGTGTTCCATGGCGCAACCGGATCAGGCCAAATTCTTGTAGAAAATTACGGTTCCTTCAAGATGTCCGTCATTGCACGCAACGTAGCCCGGAATTACTCCGGCAAGCTGGTAATTCATGGAAGCGTAAAGGCTGCTGGCGACGTCGCCTTGGAGAGTGTCCAGAACCAATAGAGTGCGCCCTACAGCCAGTGCTTCCGTTTCCAACGCCTCCATCAACTGGCGGGCCAGCCCACGTCTACGAGCCCTGCTGTGGACCAGAAGTTTTTGCACTTCGGCCCGATGGCTGGCGTTGGGTTTGACCGCCAGAGCCAGTTGAACGGAGCCTTGTAGCTGCCCTTCTTCGATCAGTAAAAGGAGAATCCGATTGTTCAAGTCTTGTTGGACCGCATCCCAATACTCAGCCACTTCGTTATGGCCAAGAGGGAGCAGGAATCCGACGGATGCACCGTGTTGAACGGAGTCTGTAAGCAGTTCCTGCAACTGCTTGTGCCAAAGTGCGATGAGTTCTGGAGTTGCCTTGAGGATCACTTATTCAACATAGCTGAATTCCGGCAGATGCAGAATTACGTTAGGCGAAGCCGGGACCCGAACGCTTCCCTGACATCATGGAACATGGCCGCTGGAGCACTTTCTTCGCCTGCACTGATCACAGGCTTTCTATTAAAAGTTGCAAATTCCACGATCTTCAAAACTCCGGTGGCCGCAACCCAAGGATTTGCCGTTGCCGCGCCAGTGATAGCTAATGCAATTCCACCTATGGCGAATGCGAATTTGTAATAGACATCGCCGGTGGCTTTCTTCACGCAATCGTTGTAGGCCTTGACCATTCCGGCCATTTCCTGCGCCGCGTCTTTTGCAGGCATGCCTTCTCTTAATACACTATCTTGCCAAGAATACAGCTTTGCGCGATGTTTCCTGAATGAATCGCTTTTTGCAAGCTTGATGGCTTTGAGCAAGGTGGCTTCGGGGTCAGCGCCGGTGGGAACCGCTAGCAAGTGTCCAAGAAGCAAGCCCAATTTCGACCGTTCCGATTCCGCGGATAATTCCTTGACAATGAAGTCCTCATCAAGACCCTTAACAGATTGATACGCAGGTACGGCAATGGCCCTAATTCCTTCTGGCCGTTTTGGTGGATCTTCAGCAAGAATTCCGGCCGTAACTCGCCAAGGAACTGCTGCCTGATTCTGCACCGCTTTCAGTTGTTCCATTCGCTCGTCGTATTTGCGTTGGCGGTCTTGATCCCAATTGGCACGCAGTGCGAGTTCTCCTAGACTCTTAAGTCTCTTGTCCATCAGCTTTGGATTCCAACCCTCATCTTCCCAGTGCTTTCGTTCTGCGTCGTTAGGCGGGTATGGAAGAACAAGCCTGTCATACAGAAGAACTTCTGTAATGAAAGCGGCCGGGTCCTTATGATCGATTACGGAAAATGTGCCCCAACGTTCTTGAGTCATATAAATACCTTCGAGTAGCCTACATCAGAATCACTGCAATGTGAATCCCTCCTTCAGCGGAATCTCATTCAGAATTTCAAAGTGTGAGGGAGCAATGCTTTCACGTCTGAGCCAATCCAGAATTATACTTTTGCAATACTCGCACCCGTTCTTTGTCTCTCGGAAGGCGTAAAATCCTGGGATTTGGAGGTGGGCTAAGGTAGGAGAGCGTGAAAAGCGGGAGTTAGTCTGACTGGCGTTAGGGCACATTCAGCGTGACCTCAATGGCCCACCTTCCTGGATCGGTAGGCGCGGCAGTGAGTGATCGCGTGACCAGGCTGACTTGCACGGTTGTTGTATAGACGCCGCTGGCCAACCCAGTGGGATCGGTTGTAAGAGTAAATGATTCACCGGTGAGCCCGTTCAACCGGGTTGATGTTATCCAGGGCGCGGTGATGCGAATCAAATAAGGCAAGGGTTCGGTCACGGTTGAAGCAATGGTAACGAAGCGGGATTGTCTGCCTTGGAAATCTACTCGGTTGGTAGAAAGTTTCAAAGCGGCTTGCGGCAGCACGGCGCGAATGCGTGAACCTGGGTAATCTATGTATGCGAATATCATTTTGCCAGCGCCATCGAAGGCGACGGCACCGGGCACGATAAGCCTTGTGCTTAACACCGGATCGCCCTCGTTCGAATCGATTGCGACGGCGGAGCCTGCCACGCGAGTGAGATTGCCTGCAGCGAGTTTGAGGATGACACCATAGTAGACATCAGTAATGTACAGATTGCCTTCGGCGTCCGAGCGCATTCCGGAAATAGAGCATAGCGGCGCGTTTAGTGCTGGACCGTTGGGATATTCCGGTTGGCGCGTGAATCGGCACAATTTGCCATTGCCAGCCACGGTGGTAAATGACCCGTCCGTGCCAACTTTCGCAATATAAGCGGTTGTTCCGATGGCTGATGAGTGGGACCAACCTAAGTAAAGAGTTCCGTCTGGAGTTACTACCACGGAGTTGTAGTAATCCGTTCCGGGAGTTCCCGCTGGTCCAAAAGTTGAGATTATGCCGGAGGGATCCACTTTGCGGATACGCGCGTTGTACGAATCGGCTATGTAGGAATTGCCTTTGGCATCGAACGCCACGGCGCCGGGTTCGTTCAAAGTTGCCTCAGTGGCGGGGCCGCCGTCGCCTTGTGATCGGATGGGACCGGTGCCGGTACCCTTGCCTGCGAAGGGCAGAATGCGGCCGTCGGGCGTGATTTTTCTTACTTTGCTGTTGGAGGTAACAGCGTACAGTGAGCCTGCTGGATCCAACGTCAACGGACCTGGTATGAGTCTGGCCTCAAGGGCAGGGCCGCCGTCGCCGCTATCGCCCAATTGTCCATTGCCGGCAATGGTCTGGACAATGCCATCTGCTGTGATGCGGCGGATACGAAAGTTCCCGGCGTCGGAAACGTACATTGCGCCCGAGGTGTCGAAAGCCACGCTGCTGACGTTCGCGAGCGATGCCCGGATTGCCGGGCCGCCATCCCCGATATTGGACGGTAAAAGATCGCGCTGACCGCTGCCGGCGATGGTTTGCATGATTCCGTCTGGCGTGATTTTACGAACCTTCGCATTGATGTAATCGGAGAAGTACAGATTGCCAACCGCATCAAACAAGATTTGCGCAGGCGCGCAGACCGTTGCCGCAAGAGCAGGCCCGCCATCGCCAGAAGCGCTGCAAACACCAGTG
>JANMWO010000515.1:0-18723 GCA_031394025.1 Acidobacteriota bacterium | reverse complement strand
CACTGGTTCGAATCCAGTCGGGCGCACTACACTTTTCTTAATTCATCCTCATTGAAATTCTTCCGCCTTTTGGCGATTATCGGTATACTGATAGTCGATGAAAAAACTCCTGTTTTTTGTACTCCCCATTGCAAGCGTCATTGCTCAATCGGCCTCGCAGACGGCGTTGTGGAACGCCAAAACCTCAAACTCTTCTACATCTTGGAACCTTGATTCCAGCGGTCTTAGACGCGAACTATCCAGGGCTCCGCTGGAATCTTCCGGCAGACAGGCGGCGGTTATTTCCATGCCGCTTCCCGATGGAACGCTGGCACGATTTGAAGTCCGCGAATCCCCAGTCTTCAGCCCAGCTATGGCAGCGGAAAATCCTGATCTTAAAACGTATGTTGTGCAAGGTTTGAACAACCCGCGACTGCGTGGTCGCGTTGATATGACTCCGGCCGGTTTTCACGGTTCTGTATTCGACGATTCAGGACTGTTCACCGTTGAACCCCTGGCTGCGGGCGGCTATGACAGCAAGTATATGCGCGATCAAAGTGTCCACAAAGTTTCTTGTGGCGTAACAGCAGCGCGTAAAGCAACAACGAAATCCACTCCTCAGGCCACCGTTTCACAGCCTGCGGCGCAGGTTGCGGTGCCAGTGGCATTTGACCGTTTGCGAACTTACCGATTGGCCATTGCCACCACTGCCGAATTCACCAAACAAACTGGTGGCAGCGCTGCATCCGCAAACGCCGCCATTGCCACCATCATGAATACAGCCAATGTGGTGTATGAAAGAGACCTGGGCATACACTTCCAAGTAGTGAAAACCATCATTTACACGGACCCGGCCAATCAACCATTTGTGGACAGCAAATCGGATCAGAACCTGGAGGCAAATCAGACGTTGATGGATGCCCAGGTGGGAACCGCAGGGTATGACATTGGGCATGTGTTCAACAACGCGGGATCTTCTGGCTTTGGCGTTGCTGGCATTTGCCAAGGCGACGTGAAAGCAGCGGGAGTTTCGGTTCTGGGAACTTACACGCTACCGGTGTTTGCCATTGAGCAGGTAGCCCATGAATTGGGTCATCAAATTAGTGCCAATCACACGTTTAACGCCAATAGCGGCACGGTGTGCAAAGAAGCTACTCGTGTGACTGAGGCTGCGTATGAAGTGGGCAGCGGAATCACAATCATGAGCTATGCGGGCATTTGCAGTGGTGACGATTCACAGGATTTGGACACCATCACCAATGGATTTTTCCATTCCTTCAGCATCCTGGAAATGAACCGCTACATCCGTACCAACGCTGATAGCTGTGGCATTCCAAACACTGCGGCCATTGTCAACAATGCTCCCCAGATCATTTTGCCGACGGCACCCATTGTTCCAGCGTTGACCCCTTTCAGTTTGACTGCACTGGTCACTGATCCAGACGCAGCCGATCAAAAGACTTTGACCTATTCCTGGGAACAGATGGATCTTGGTGGGGCGGCACCGCCCGATGACGATGACGGAAAGCGTTCGCTATTCCGAAACTATGCCGCAGTGAGCGATAACAATCGCTATTTCCCGTCACTACAATTTATTGTCAACAACCAAAATATTGCTCCGACTCGTTTTCAAAACGCTGCCGGACGTTCCTTGCTTGTTGGCGAAGTCATGTCTTCAACAAATCGGACAATGACTTTCCGACTTGCCGCGCGGGACAACCGTCCCTCGTCTGGTTCGGCGACATTTGCTGACACCATCGTGACTGTGTCCAATGCTGCTGGTCCGTTTGTTGTAACAGCACCAAACACGGCAACGCTGTGGGCCGATGGAACTCCTCAAACGGTGACTTGGAATGTAGCCAAAACAGACCTTGACCCTATTGGCGAAAAGACCGTGAGAATTAAGTTATCAGTGGATGGCGGGTTGACATTCCCACACATACTGGCAAAGAATATTCCCAACACTGGTTCGGCAACTTTCACACTGCCGACGGGCATTCCGGCAACCACTAAGGCGCGGATTATGGTGGCGGCGGAGAAGAGCATTTTCTTTGATATTTCCGACGTTAACTTCACCGTTACGGCGGCTTCTGGAACGGGATCGTCACCGATCATTGGTCAGGGCGGCATTATCAGTGCAGCGGGCATTCAACAAAGCGTCGCACCGGGATCAGTGATTAGCATTTACGGATCGAACCTGGCAAGTGCAACCGCTGGAGCAACCGCCGTACCTTTGCCGACCACCCTCAGCGGTGTTTCGGTGCAGGTGAACGGAGTGGCTGTGCCGCTATTCTTCGTAAGTTCGGGTCAGATTAATGCGCAGGTGCCTTATGAAACGACGCTTGGAGAAGCAGTGGTGGTCGTAACGTCGAACGGGGCAGTCTCCCCTGGAGCTCCTCTGCTGATTTCCGCAACAGCGCCTGGTGTACTTCAATTCGGTGAAAGCCGGGCGGTTGTAGTCAACCAGAGCGGTGCGGTGAACAACACCGGTGTCGGAGCAAGCGTAGGCAGCACAGTGGTTGCCTACATGACAGGACAAGGCGCTGTGACCGGCACTGTTAAGACTGGCGATGGTTCAACTGGCAGCCCGCTGCTGGGGACTAAAGCTCAAACAACAGTTACGGTTGGTGGCAAGGCGGCGCAAGTGTCGTTTTCCGGCTTGACGCCGGGTGGAGTTGGCTTGATGCAACTCAACTTTGTGATCCCCAGTCTAACTGCTGGCGATTATCCTTTGGTGGTCACAGTTGGTGGCGTGTCTTCTAACGCACTCACCATGACAGTGGCTCCGTAGTTATTGAAGTAAATTCGGGATAGGGGGACCTCCTCCTATCCCGATAAAACTAACGCCTGGGCGAAAAGCACTGCCCATTGATGCTGCCCACTCGGTGCAGCAATTTCATCCTGACGAAATTCTACTTGAAGGTGTTGCATCCCGCGTCGTAAGGCGTGGAACGGAATACTGTAATCCACGGTCGGGTCAAGATCGTATGGCTGATTGTCGCCCACCACTACGTCGTTGGGAAGTCGCAGAGCGGCCAGTACGGGATCGGTCAAGCGGCGGTCCAGATAGCTTGATAATGCAATTTGCCAGGGTCTGGTTTTGCCGCCAAGAGACGGGGTCATGGAATGAATCGAAACTGCGATTGTTTCCACACCTCGCAATTCGCGTTCCAGCAACACGGATTCAACGGCATTGTGATAATCATGGAACCATTGCAGACGGGTTGCTTTAGCGCCATCGGTCAGATGCAAATTTCCGGGAATTACTGTTGCGTCGCTGACTTCAGGGATCAGATCCACAGCATTCAATTGACGGTTGCAATCGATCACAAGTCGCGAGAGATTGCAGAGAATGGCAGGGGCGTCAAACATGTCCGATAAGATCTCGGTGACACCAGCCGCGCCAATGTCCCAGGCTATGTGGCGGGCAAGTTCGAAGTCGGTTAGTCCAAGCTTATTGAGTTCAGCAGGAATGTGATTGCTTGCGTGATCGCACAAGAACACGAAGCGACCAGTCCCTTGCGGGAGAAGGATTCGAGGTGCTGTCAACATTGGTTACCCGGCCACTTCAGTAACGTTCACGGTGACATTCATTTCAAGAAAAGCACCTGGCGGACCGGAGTAAGTTCCCCACAGAGGCAATACTTGTTCAGGGGCCCAGGCGACGGCGACTCGAATCAGATTGCGGTTGCCGATGATGCTGTTGGTTGGGTCGAAATCAATCCAGCCGGCACCAGGCAGATAGGCTTGAATCCACGCGTGTGTGGCACCGCCTCCGGCTAAACCGGAACTGCTGGGGGTGAAAATATAACCGCTGACAAAGCGCGCAGCAATTCCCAGGGAACGGCAGGCTTCCATCATCAGAACAGCGAAATCCCGGCAACTACCTTGTTCGGTCTGCAAAGTCTCTTCGGGAGATTGCACCCCTTTTTCAGTACGACGAGTGTAAGTAAATTCCTCACGAATGCCACGGGTCATCGCCCGAAGAATTTTCATTGTGCCAGTGGTGGGCGATGGATCAAGAAAGCGCAAGACCCATTCGGCGACACTTTTACCGGAATAGTGCGGAGCTAGTGCGCGAACAAGATTGGGAAAATCCTCGTCAGAATATCGAAATGGGTACGTCTGGGCATAGTCTTCCAGAGGATATTCAGGAAGAGTAGTTTCAAAATGTTCTAGCGTCACGTTACTTTCAAAACTCAGTTGGGATGTGGCTCCTTCAAACGTGGCCACGGCAACTGAGTTATCGAAAGGATCGTGCAGCCAGCGCAAATGAGCTGGTTGTGGGGTAATGACAAGGTTGGTGCGGATCAAGCGCAGGTCGTGACTTTCACGTGGGCGGAACATCATGCGATGTTCACCCAGGCCGACGGGTTCACGGTAACGATAGACCGTGTGGTGGCGCACCATCAGAAAAGACATTAGCTGGCTGATCCAGATTGGCTACTGGGAATTTCATCTGTCCACACCTTAAAGCTTTCCAGAGTATTAGGTCCGAACGTGGTGGCAATGGCTACATCGGACGCATCTCGACCACGAGCCATTAGGATGCGACCAATCCTTGGAACGTTATTACGTGGGTCAAACATATGCCAGCGGCCACCAATCCAAGCTTCAAACCATGCCGCAAAATCGCCTACGCCGTAAGGCGGAGGAGTACCGATATCACTAAGATAGCCGGTGCAATATCGCGCCGGAATATTCATGCAACGGCAGAAGGCAACAGCAAGATGAGCGAAGTCCCGGCAGACGCCTGTCCTTTCGTTAAACGCTTCTGAGGCGCTGCGGGTGGCGCGGGCATTCTGGTAATTGAAATAAATGTGGTTATGCACGTAATCGCAAATTGCCTGCACTCGTGGATGACCTGGGGCAGTGCCGCTAAAGAGTTGCCAAGCGGTCTGCGACAGCAGATCTGTTTCACAGTAGCGGCTACCCAGAAGGAAAACAAGATTCTCTTCAGGAAGGTTTTCAACGTAATCCTGACCGGCGTTGGACATCACTTCATCGGGCAGACCGCTGTCATTGACAACGGCATTGGCTGTAAGGAGAAGCCGCCCCGTTGGCGCAAGGATGCGATGGCAATGGTTTCCGAAAGCGTCCTGATATTCGGTAACAGGAACGGATGGCTGGACAGTTAGGGTATCGGGGATAACAATATCGGATGCGCGTGAATCGTGGATATTTACGACAAGGATAATTGGCGTTGGTTGTGGAAAGTTATAAACAAGTTCGTAACCGGTTCTGAGCTGCATGGCAAACTCCTTTATGGGCGGTACGTAGACCGCGAGCTTGGCTGAATTGAGTTAGAAGCAGTAAACGAGGGCCTCAACAATCAAACAGCTTCCATGATAACAGCGTGCCTTGCCTGGATGAAATCCGGGCAGCGAACCACCTATTCTCCCGACGCCCAGGCAACTCTAAACTCAGGATAAAGCGTCAGCCCACCGCAGGCAAAAATAGTTTGCCCGGTGATGTAGGAAGCATCGTCAGAGGCAAGGAATGCGAACACTGCGGCGATCTCACTGGCGTCCGCCGCTCTGCCAAGAGGAATGTGACTTTCCACTTCTGCACGGGCCTTTGGATCGTTGATCCAGGCATTATTAATTGGTGTCACGACAGCCCCTGGGCCGACGGCGTTCACGCGAATTCCCCGCCCTGCATATTCAAGCGCCATGGATTTCGTCATATTTTCCATGCCGCCTTTGCTGATGGAATATGGCAGGTATTTCGGCTTGGGAATAATTTCATGGACGCTTGAATTGTTGACAATATTGCCTGGTCCACCACGGGCAAGAAAGTGCCGCACCGCTTCTCTGGAACAAAGAAACGCTCCACGCAAGTTGACGTTTAGGATTCGATCAAAATCTTCCATTTCAATTTCATGGGTGGGTGCAGGCTTTTGAATCCCGGCGTTATTGACTAAGACATCAATGGATGAAAAAGTATGAAGCGCTTCGGCGAACATGGCTTTCACTTCAACTTCGCTGGCCACATCTGCCTGAATTAAAAACTGCTTGCCATCGCTGGTCCTGGCACTGCGAACCATTTCCAATGTAGCTTGGGCCATGTCCCGGTCATTGCGATAGTTGATGACAACGTTTGCTCCTTCTTGAGCAAATCTTACGGCGATTGCTTGTCCAATGCCTGAAGAAGCTCCGGTGACCAATACATTCTTTCCCTTGAGTCGTTCCACTGTTTTCAACCAACCACCTTGATTCACCTTAACAAACCCAGTGCGCAACGTTCCTGAAAATGTTCTTCTGTGTGAATTTTTGATATTGTGATGGTTACGGAAACGCTATGCTGCGATCTTTACTATTCCTGGCAATGTCTGCCGCCCTTTGGGCCGAGGGTTCAAAACCAACTCCCGGTTTAACTGTTGTATTGGATGTAAAGGGAGCAAGTGTATCCAACCAGACTCTAACGGAAATGCAGGTTGAAATCCGCAACATTCTGAAAGAGACAGGCCTGCAAGTTGATTTCAAATTTCGCACGGAACTAATTGCCCGAAGAGTCTTTTGAAGACTTGATTTTGGTTCAATGCAAAGGGCGTTGTGAGATGGACCAGCAGCCTGTTCTATTCGACGAACGGGGACCCATGGCTCTTGCTTACACACACACGATTGACGGGGGAATTTTACCTTTTAGTACTGTTCTTTGTGATCAATTGAAAACTTCGATCCGCGCTGCAATGTGGGGAGACCAAAAATGCGCCGATTGGATTGTGCAGCCTTCTTATCGACGGCAGTGGGCATTCTATTCCTGAATGCGGCGCTATCGGTAGCCATTGGATGCGCCTTCTATGCCTTCAAACCTTTACTTGCGATGCTTCCCCAACGATTGCCATTCCTTCCTCTAGAAGGGCAGAACCTCATTCGTTCCTATTCTCGTCTTCTATACCTGCTCGTAAAAGTTCAGCAACACTCCATGCTTGCGAAATGCACCCTGCCCATTTGTGCGGATAGTCACCATCGGCAATTTCTGAAAGACGACCAAGCCCGGTTTCCATCATCTGTTCTTGGAGCCCCAACAACCATTCCCTGGCCTGATCTTGGGAACTGGCAGATCTTTGATGAACCTTCAAATAAGCCGTTAGAAAGGGGCCAAGCAGCCATAGCCAAACGGTTCCTTGATGGTAAGCGGAATCCCGTTCGCTAACTCCACCTTCGTATCGTGGTCGGTATTTTGGATCATCCCGATTCAATGTTCGCAGTCCAACCGGAGTCAGAAGTTCTCGCTCCACAACCGCCACCACTTGCAGCGCTTGATCGTTGGTGAGCATTGTGTGGGGAAGGCTGAAGGCAAAAATCTGGTTGGGCCGGATGCTGCCATCGCCCTGCCCATCTTGAACAACATCGAACAGACAACCGCTAGCTTCATTCCAAAAAGTCTTGTAGAAACTTGCCATGGCTTTATCGGCAAGCTCTGCGTACATACTTTTGCAGGTGGGGTCGAAATCGGCAGCAAAGGACTCCATAATACGCAGAGCATTGTACCAAAGGGCTTGAATTTCAACCGGCTTTCCATAACGCGGCGTGACTACCCAATCGCCGACCTTCGCATCCATCCATGTAAGTTGAACCCCAGGTTCGCCACAATTGAGTAGTCCATCGGTATCGACGCCAATGCCGAAGCTTGTTCCACGGATATGCCAGTCAACAATGCTCTTCAATTTCAGGTAAAGATGATCGCGAACAAGGGCAATGTCCCCAGAGTATTTGCAGTAGGATCGAATCGCCTCGAAGAACCAAAGAGTGGCGTCGGCAGTATTGTATTCGGCAGGCTCACCGGCGTCCGGGAAACGATTTGGTAGCAAACCCCGATCCAGGCTATTGGCAGAGGCCAGTAGAATGTCTCTGGCGATTTGCGTACGACCTGTCACCAAAGTCAGGCCAGGGAGTGAAATCATGGTATCCCTTCCCCAATCGGAAAACCAATGATAGCCGGCAATGATGGTTTTTAGTTCGCCACGCTGGACAATGAATTGATCAGCGGCTGCGGCTAGGGACTGCATCATGAGATTTGTATTTGGGACACCGCGCTTCAAATCTGCGCGTCGTTGAATCTCCTGATTGCAAAATGACGTTGATTGTTGAGCTTTGTGCCGTTCTGTCGACGCGATGATCGCAGCAATACTCCTACTGTTCATTTGAAATTTAAGAATCAGTGGATTGAATAAGTCTTCCTGATAATCAAGGCCTCGATCCCGTTCCACCGAGTATTCGAAATTTCGATACCAGACGCCAGTCTCGTCCATCTCATCCGCATCGTGGGCCAAATGCAGCTCGGGAAGTCCCATGTATGGAGAAAGAGTTGCCATGCCTGGCTCAACCAGGATGAAACGATTGATGGAATCATTTTCATGGGTGGTGCTATGGAAATCGCGAAAAGCAACCAGCGGTCGAATTTCCAGCAGGATTTCGGAAGTTGAGTTCTGATCATTGCGGCGCAACTCGTACTGGATGACGGTTGTATTTTCTCCGTGCACCATAAACAGGCGCTTTTCCAGTTCGAAACCTTCCACCCGATATGTAAATACTGGAAAAGGATCTAAACGAAACTCAACTTGAAATTGATAGCCTTGGGGGTGAACCACGCCTGGATATTGATTGGAGGAAAGTTCATATCTGCGGCCATCAATCAGTAGGGTTTCTTCCAGTTTTGATAGAAGGAGCAATCTGCCCACAGGCGGCTTTGTAGCAGCTACCAACAAGCCATGATAGCGTCGAGTGTTTAAGCCGCAAATCGTGGACGAAGAAAAACCACCCAAACCATTGGTCTCAAGCCACTCGTGTTGCAACGCGTAGTCAAGATTTCTACAAGCTTCCTGATTAAACCGGATGACGTTCATGCTTATGCACCACCTGATGGCATTGCATCATACTTCAGACGGGCAGCGTTGAAAGTTGCTACTGACGAACGGGCTTCAAACAGATCCCCAATTTCTTGATCTTGTAGAGAAGCGCCTTGTAGTCAATACGCAGTGCCGATGCGGCTTGCTTGCGGTTCCATTGCGTTGCGTTCAACGCGGAAAGAATCGCTTCCACTTCAGCCTGATGTTTGGCTTTGGTAACCTGTTCCAGAATCGGCGATTCTTCCAACTTACTTACATGCGAATAAGCAGGCGCAGCAGCTCGATTGATGGTCTTGATTTGAATTTCCCGAGCAATGGCTTCGGCGTCACCAAGCACAATGAAGCGACGAATTATATTTTCCAACTCCCGCACGTTGCCCGGCCAGTGATAGTTAACCAGCACTGGTCGCAAAATGGATGGAAGCGTCAATCGCCTTTCCAAGGAGTGTCGTCGCATGAGCACTTCAGCCAGCGGGAGGATGTCCTCTTTGCGATCTCTTAACGGTGGCAGATGAAGATTTACAACATTCAGCCGGTAATACAAATCTTCACGGAAAGTGCGGTCGATAATCGCTTTTTCCAAATTCTGATGCGTTGCCGCGATCACCCGGACATCCACGCGAATTGTTTCCCTGCCACCAATTCGCTGGAACTCACGATCTTGCAGAACGTGCAGTAACTTGGCTTGCAGTTTGAAATCCAGATCTCCGATTTCGTCCAACATGAGAGTGCCGCCGCTAGCCAGCTCAAACATGCCGACTTTTTTCTGAAACGCGCCGGTGAAAGCCCCGCGTTCATATCCAAAAAGTTCGCTCTCTAAGAGTTCCGAAGGCAACGCAGCACAGTTCAGCTTTAAGAAAACTTTGTCGGCCCTGGGTGATTCGGCGTGCAATTCGCGGGCAAGTACTTCTTTTCCAGAACCTGTTTCCCCTTGAATAAGCACCGGCACTTCAGACTTGCCCACATCCCGGGCCAGGCGTCGGATGGATTGCATACACTCAGACTGTCCAAAGAACAAGGAGGGCTGGGAAGCGGATGGCGGGTCAATTGCGGGTGTTGATGGAGCCTTCATCATTGCCCGATCCAAAGCGGATCGAAGATCTTCTGGCACTATTGGGTTGGTTAAAAAGTCAGTGGCACCGCGCTTCATTGCTTCCACTACTTTTGAAGTGCAGGAGACGTCGGAGACGATGATCACGGGAAGGTCATGACGGTGGTTCCTGATTTCACGCAGGGTATCCACGCCGTCACTATTTTGCATGAAGATGTTCAGCAGAACGGCAGATATCCGGCCATTGGCGTTGGCCAGACAATTCATAACCCCATTGCCGTCGCGGGCCGCTTCTACCTGATAACCTAGACAACTCAATGTCGTTTCCAAACCGGTGCGGATGTCTTGCTTGTTTTCTCCGATAAGTATAGTTTCGTTCATAATATGCCCAGTGAGTATGTCTTTGAGCTCCAATGGGGGAAGCTGGGGTCTCTATGTCGGTAACATTACAATTAAAAAATCCTAAGCAACATCAGTAACAGACATCTATGTCAATTACTCTTTGCTCTAGGTTTCAACCCTATCACGGAATCCCACTTATTTTCCACACTAGGTACTGCTAGTACCATCGACACTACCCTCAACTGCACCATTAGAATAACGCATTTCCAAGGAAAGTCAAGAACACTGAGTACTCAACCCAAAGTTTTGTAAGTTCCCAAAAAGTGGGAACATACTCCACATTGTAGTACTGGAACTCATATTACCTTGTCTCCACTTACAAACCTTCACTTAGTACAATTAGAGCCTAAACTAAGCAAACAAACTTGCTTACATATAAGTGCGATCTCTTGCTTTGGCAATTTGTTGGCAGCCTACGTGCAATGTATGAAGTAGTTATGCGCCGCTCCAAATTGTATCTAACGTTTCCCCTTCCAGCCTTCCTCCTTATTATGGTGATCCAACACCCCGCATTAGCAGGATCAAAAAAAGCCGCCGCCATCATCCAACCGTCGGAGACCCGGGCGGAGGCGACAACCAGCGCCCAGCCGAATAGCTATGTCATCGGCGCAGGGGATGTTCTTCAGATCAACGTTTGGCATGAACCAGAAGCGTCGGTTGCCTCCACGGTTGTTCGAACTGATGGGTTGATTTCGTTACCACTGATTAAAGAAATTTCAGCAGCGGGACTTTCCCCGGCTGAGCTTGAAAAACTGATTACAGAAAAGCTGTCCAAGCAAATTCGCAACGCCGATGTGACTGTTTTGGTGAAAGAGATTCACAGCGAAAAGATTTACCTGATTGGGGCGCTGAAGAAAGAGGCGCAACTGGTTCTAAAATCACCGCTTACCGTGTTGCAGGCAATTGCTGAAGCAGGTGGACTAACAGATTATGCCAAGCGTAGCAAGATTTATGTGTTGCGCCAGGAAAAATCTAAACAGCTACGCTTTCCATTCGATTATCCAGCCGTGCTTCGCGGCGAACATATGGAACAGAACATTCTATTGCGTCCAGGCGACACGATCGTTGTTCCCCAATGAGTGCCCCAATAGATGATACAAAGTGCAAAAGTTTTGGAATCAATCCAAAAAGTTGTGAATGTTAAGCCAGAGAAGGATGCCATCGTGAGATCGAAATTGTTGTCAATCATCATCGTAGGACTGCTTTTCACCGCTACCATCCCGTATGTGGGAGCACAGCCAGTACTAGGAGTTTCATCGGACGCGCATCGGGACGGGTTTGACATTTACAGCGCGTCGGCGGCAACGGCATACTCCTCCTACCCTGGTACTTTCAGTTCTTCCACCAGCAATGGAGGCAAGGTCCAGGGCGGTTATTCCACTTTGGCTGGAGTCACTTTAGGTTATTCGCATGGCGGTCCGAATCTGAAGTTCGCATTCAAATATTCGCCATCCTATGCCGGAGCATTTTATTCTTCCAGTCTGAACTCCTTTAACCAAAGTCTGAGTTTAGAAATGGTTGCAAAACTCAGCGCTAAGTGGGCCTTCTCATTGGCAGCATCGGGTGACGACGTTACCATTGATCAATTTCTATTCAAACAAAACGGACTGTCGCAACTGGTAGCGGGTTCTGCAACCGTGGATGAATTTGCCAGTGCCGTGCTCAGCGGTTCTTCCACGTCGCTTGCTTCCTCACCGCAAACGCTGGTGTTTGGAACCAGGATTTTGTCCTACGGGGTAAATGGCGGTTTTACTTACAAGCCAACAACTCGATTTAGTGTCAATATCAACGGCGGAGGTTATCAATCGATTGCCCGAAACCATGACAACGGATCAGGCCAATTCTTAACTCCACGCACCAATGTGGAACATGGCGGAATCGCTCTATCGTATTCACTGAATCCAAGAACTGAAATTGGCGTGATTACCGAGGCCACCCAGTCGCACAACGCGCTTGTTGATTACCGCAGTTTTAGTTACACCGGTTCCTATGGAAGAAAGTTGGGAACACATTGGTTTGCCTCGGTGCAAGCAGGATTAGGAACTTATCAGTATTTGGGAAACAAGACGGCACTTCCGTCGGGGGCTTCCATTGTTACGAGTGGAACTCTTGGTTATAAGGATAGAGAAAATGCCTGGGCAGTCACTTACAACCGTATGGTAGGCGATGTCTATGGCCTGGCATCTTCTTCTTCAAGTTCTGTTTTTGGTTCGTGGAATTGGAAGAAGCCTGGTAAAAAATGGGCTCTACAAGCCTTTGGCGGGCAGCAGCGACTTCTTGGCAGTTCCATGGGTGCCATCACAATCTGGCATGGAAGTGCCGCAGTTTCCCGATCACTGAATCGCCAGACGTCAGTTAGTCTGGCTTACGGTTACATGAGTGATGCAGTAGCGCCGGTACTTACATTTAGTAATGGCGTGGCCCACTCCGTTCGCCTAACCATTTTTTGGATTCCCAGACAGCACCAAATGGAACTATTGAATAAGCAAGATCTCAGTGCGTCGTACGAAAGTATTGGTCAAAACCCCAAAGATTCGCTATTCACTTTTCAACCTACAGACCTGAAATCAATAACTTCGGATGGATTGTGATTTGGTATGACACTTGCATTGAAGGCAGTTATAGAGATTAGCAACAAAATGTTGACAACAGTGAAATCCTAACAATGAATGTACAGCGAAAATCCGTGATCCCAGGTGGACAACAATTCTTACCGCTCTCCGTGGCCCGCATGCTTTGGAAGAGTAAGTGGAAGGCCCTTTCCGTTTGGTTACTACTTACTCTGATATCGAGTTTACTTGTGTTACGCATGACTGATGTTTATCGGGCTGAGGCGGTAATCCTGGTTGATTCACAAAAAATTCCTGAAAACTTTGTGGCCTCTACTGTTCAGGTCTCGCTGCAAGATAGTCTTAGCGCAATCAGCAAGCAGGTTCTTAGGGCCGATCATTTATTTAAGATCATTGACGATTTCAAATTGTATCCAGCCGATAGAAACAAGAAAACCGTGGAAGAACTTGTTGACCGGATGCGGACCCGTGACTTGGACGTAAAGCTGGAAAGAAGTCTAAGTGGGAATCGTTCCGGAGCGTTCCGGATTTCCTTTCAAGGACCAGACCCGGAAGTGGCTGCTGGAGTTGTCAATCGAGTTACTGATTTGTTCGTCAGAGAGAATGTAAGAACACGCGGACAAAGAGCGCAGGGCACTTCTGAATTTATTGAAAACCAACTCAACCAGGCCAAGAAAACTTTGGAAGAACAGGAATCGAATTTAAGCAAGTATAAGTTGCAATGGGCGGGTGAGTTGCCGCAGCAGGAAGGGGCACTGATGCAGACTCTTTCCATGCTTCATGCGGAACTACAAGGCAATCAGGACGCATCCAACCGGGCCGAACAGAATCGGCAAATGCTCGAAAATACGCTATCTTTTGCTGAGTCCTCTCTACAAACCGCGACTCGTGCCATGGCTCCAATTCCGGTGAATGAAGTAGGATCTCCGCAAACGATTGCCACGGTGAGCCGTGTAGAAGCACCTCTACAATCGGAAATTCTTGAGGGTCAGCTAGAAGCTGCACGTCGGCGCTATTTCGATGATCATCCGGAAGTAAAGCGTCTGACGACGGAACTGGAGCAGATGCGCGTAGCTGAATCAAAAATGCCTCGCCCGGCCAAGCCAATCGAAACAAAATCGGCAAGCATCCCAGTGAATAAGCCAGTAGCTGCTGTTTCGCCACAATTACTGGCCGATGTAACTCGGGAAAAAGAGCGGGTCTTCAATCTTAAAACTCAATTAGAAGTCGTAAAAAGGGAGTTGGCGGTGCGGACTTCGGACAATCGACGCATTCTAGGGATGATCGCAGAGCATCAGGCGCGGGTCGGGAAATTGCCAATTCGTGAACAGCAAATGGCATCGCTCACAAGAGACTACGAAATTTCAAAACTGAATTATCGTAATCTTCACGACAAGAAAATATCTGCGACGATTTCTGCGGAGATGGAACGAAGTGAGCAATCGGAAAGATTCACCATTGCCGAACCAGCGCACGTGCCGTCAAAACCAGTTGCACCGAATCGCTTGCTCTACGGATTGGTGGCCTGTCTGTGTTCCCTGGTGTGCAGCCTGGCCCTGTTTCTAACCGCAGAATTGAAAAAGCATACCTTTTTAGGGGAGTGGGAAATTCCAGCTCATGTTGCGATATTGGGCAGAATTCCCAAAATCTCACCGCCACCGGATTCGGGAGAAAGATCCCCGTCCTTGGGTATTGGCATTGGAGCAGGCATTTCGCTTGTATTGCTGAGCCTTTCAGCAATCGGATATTTAGCCGGTTATTGGGCGAAGGTGATTGGATGAATATGAGGCACCAAGATGCACACCAAGAAGTAGACGAAATGTTGGCCGAGAATGGGGCAACGGGAGTGAATGGCAAGAACGGTGGAAGCCGCATACCTCGAACTATTTCTTCCATTGGGCGCAAGCAGCCGATTGCATTTTCGTCGTTTGAAGATTCCGATGATCTATTCCCTTTAGGCGGAGATCCTATTGTTAAAGGTCTCAAATCACGCATTGCTGCTACCAAAGGGAATTTCGCGTCGACTTCCAAAGCAGAATATACACCTGCTTCCAATGGACATTTGCAGCTTGTTGCGAAGACAGTAAAAAAAGAGAATGAACTTCCTGAACCTATCGACCCGGCAAACGTCGCCGATATTTGCTTAAAAGGCGACCGGCAGCCATGGCACTTCGCTCCCACAGCCGTGGAAGATGAAATTAAAACGACAAGTGAGGAACGCAAGGTCTATCCATTAGAACCATCTGTGGAGACAGATCCGTTGGAGGGGCAGCAACCTTCACCGTATCGTTCTGTGTGGCTTGAAATGCCCAAAGGGATTCC
This sequence comes from Acidobacteriota bacterium, assembly GCA_031394025.1. Taxonomy (GTDB): domain Bacteria; phylum Acidobacteriota; class Terriglobia; order Bryobacterales; family Bryobacteraceae; genus JANXSF01. Next base: position 3,545 of record JANMWO010000515.1, on the reverse strand, counting down.
CGTGTTTCCCTTTGATGGAAGTGAGCCGAGGGTTGCCGAACAATACCGAATCCTGCGTACCAGCATATTGCTCCACGCAGCTAAGCCCAAAGTAGTTGCCATTTCAAGCGGCAGTTCCGGTGATGGCAAGACTTTGACTGCCGTGAATTTCGCTGGAATTATGGCAATGAAAAGCGACACCAAGGTCCTGATTGTGGAAGGTGACCTTCGAAAATGCTCCATTGCTCCACTGCTGGGTATTCAGTCGTCTCCGGGATTGGCAGAAGTTCTTCGCGGACAAGCCACGCTTGAGGAAGCCATTGTGCGGGCTGAACAGCTTCCCAATTTTCACGTGCTACCGGGCGGCAATGTTGCCGGGAATCCCGCTGAGTTATTGGATTCTGATGTGTTCCGGAATTTTGTACTGGAAATTCGCAAACGGTTCACTTTTATTGTGTTTGATACAACACCAGTAGCTTCAGTTGCCGATTTCAAACTTGTTATGCAAGTAAGCGATGGCGTGTTAATGGTTGTGCGGCCAGACCATACGGACCGGGATTCCTTTCATAGAGCGTTCGAGATTGTGCCTGAAAAGCGTTTGTTGGGAGTAGTGATCAACGCTTTTGAGGATTGGTTTTTGTGGAACAAGTTGGACGCCAACTACTACTACTCCGGCGAACCTCGACCACCAAAATCGAAGCCGTTTTTTCGTTGGCGTCGTCGGCCAACTTGAACTCTTTAGACTTCGACCGCGTGTAACTTGTAGTTGATGTTTATCAATGATTTAGAAAATTCACTGTAAGTGAAGGGGCAAAGCTATGTCCGATGTAAGCCGCTGGTATGCGGTGCAGACTCGATCTAATCTGGAACAAATCGTTGTTGGCGAATTGAATGCGAAAGGCATTGCCAATTTCTGCCCTTGTTTTTCAGAACTGCACCAGTGGGCTGACCGCAAGAAAATAATTGACCGGCCAGTTTTTCCAGGGTATGTTCTCAGTAACTTCATCGCCGATCCCGCTGTTCGTCTACGAGTTCGACAGAGCCGCGGGGTAGTAAGAATTCTTGGAACCGGCAATTTAATTGAAGCAATCCCTGATGTTCAAGTTGAATCCATACGGCGGATGCTGTCCAGTGGTGAGGTATGTTTTTCGCATCCCTTTCTCTGTGAAGGCGCAAAAGTCCGAGTGCGCCGTGGACCGTTGAAAGATTTGGTAGGCACTCTCATAAGAATTAAACACCAAACTCGCCTTGTGCTTTCAGTTGACCTTATTTCCAACTCTGTAGCCACAGAAGTGGACTTGAGCGACATTGAAGAACTTACTTATAACTACCGCCCAATGCCGAGCCTCTGCGCTTAGATAAAAGGAATCGATGTTTCCAAATTTAAAACTCCAGATCTGGAGAACGGGTCTTCGTCAGAATCGAGTTGCACAAATGTTGCAAATGGATGAGACCATACTCAGCAAGATCCTGAATGGCTTTCGCGAGCCCGCGCCTGAATTAAAACTCAAAATCGCGTCCCTGTTGCAATGCGATCCTATGTGGTTATTCGAACGTCAGGATAGCACCCGGGAATTCTCAACTAAATCTGGGGAACACAACCAGGCTGAGGCACCGCCAGTAACAGCGGCCCTTGACGGTACCTCAAAATGAACAAGTCAATGTAACGACACTCATTTAAACTCCCAGATAAAACAGCCCATTGGACATCCCCCAGTGACAAAAACCACATCTCTATTTATGTTGGCATTGCTTCCCCTACTAGGGAAAAATTCGTACCTCATGCACCATGTTCACCTTTTCCTTCAGAAGCTGTGGGTGTATTTCCTTTACGCGACAGGCTCATTTTGGTGGGCCAAGCGTCAGCTTCGGCAGAGCGGTTCCATTGTTGTGCTAATGTTTCATCGCGTATTAAAAGATGAAGAATTCAAACGCCCGCAAGTTCTACCTGGAGTCGTTGTACGTCAACGAACGTTCCGTGAATTGGCCCAGCACGTATCCAAACACTACGATGCGATCCCAATTCATCGTGCTGTTCCTGGCGAAGTCGGTGATAAGCTGCGCGTCGCATTTACGTTTGACGACGGCTGGACTGACAACTATGCGGTAGCTTTACCCATTGCAATTGAACACAATATTCCGATGACAATTTTTGTTTGTCCCGGTCTGATTGGCACTTCACAACCGTTTTGGCCAGAACGGATGACCAGCTTGTTTGCTGCTTCAGGCGGATCCATCAAGCGATCTGAAATTGAAGAAATGATTGAACAGTTGAAGAAGTGTTCCCCGGAAGACAGGGAGCTGGCTATTGATCAACTAGTCCATCGGGAACTGCTGAATGGGAATTGTTCCGATAAGCTTGCAGAACAGCCTGTCCCGGAAACCAGCACATTGTCCTGGGACGAAATTCTGGAGATGAATAAAGGCAACATCAGTTTTGGATCGCACACCCAGACGCATCAGATTCTGACCACTGTGCCGCTGGATCAAGTTCGAAGCGAAATCAGCCTGTCTAAGATCGAACTGGAACGCACTCTGAATTTGCCTTGCGAAACCTTTGCCTACCCCAATGGCAACTGGAGTCCAGAAATTCGCGACATCGTTGCACAAGAGGGATTCAAACTTGCTTTCACAACACAGCGCGGTGCCTGGACCCCTGATTGTGATCCTCTCGCAATTCCTCGGGCCAATGTCTACGAAGGGAACTTGGTCTGGCCAAATGGTCGATTTTCACCGGCCATGTTTGAATACACAACGTTTTGGAAAGTTTGGAGAGCTACGCGAAAGGCTCGACTTTCTGTTCCTGAAAATGAAACCAATGCCACCGCATCGTCAGCAAAGCAGCCAGCGACAGTAAACGTCTGCCAGGACTAGTAAATGCATTTCGGTCTGGAAACAATATCCATTTCGGTACTCTACGTGGCGTTCCTCGCGGCGGTAATCCTCAGTATTTTTTGGAGGCCCATCGCTGGAATTTGTTTTCTGATCCCGATCATTCCCCTTCAAACCATGCGGTACCGGTTAGACCAATATCCGCTTGGATCCAATATTATTTTGATCACCATGCTGGCCATTGCCATTGGTTTGATGTTGCGTGGAATGCCGCTGTTTCCGAAAGTTCCTTGGCGTGGATTGTTGTTCCTTCACATGGGTTATCTGTCCATTTCACTTTGTCTCGGTTCCCTCTATTTGGGAAGAGCAATGCCTTTTACGTTGACTGATCCACGAGTTGGGGAATGGAAATCATACATTCTCATGCCCATTCTTTTATTTCTAGTAGCTGGTTCAATCACCAGTGTTAAAGAGTTGAAGTTGGTCTTGTTATTAATCTGTGTCGGAATTTTCCTTCTCGACAGGGGAGCTTGGGGGGCGGTGTCTGGTAGGGACTACTCTTCCTATTCTGACGAACTCCGTGATTCGGGGCCCATGGGATATGCCGGATCTAACGGACTGGGAGCTTTTCTTGCTCAAGCCGCAGCATTTGTTCTGGTGGTTGCTACCCTTGAATCGCGATGGCGCTGGAAGGTTACTTATTATGCCTTAACACTGTTTTCCGTCATCGTACT
>JANMWO010000482.1:0-1584 GCA_031394025.1 Acidobacteriota bacterium | reverse complement strand
CTTTCGGGTCATTGCCTGCGGAAAAGAAGGTCGCCGATGCACGGTTGGCCGAAGCCCGCTCCTCCATCAATCAGGTGCGACAAAAAGCTGGTCAAGGAATTTTGACCTCACCTGTCAGCGGTGTTGTTTACCAGTTAGACCCCAAAGCAGGCGCGTTTTTGAATCCTGGTGATCTAATTGCCAACATTGGGCGGATGGACAAATTGCGAGTTTCCGTCTACGTCGACGAACCCGAGTTGGGTCGGGTGGCCATCGGCATGCCTGTTTCCATCACTTGGGACGCACTGACCGGAAAGCAGTGGAAGGGCGTGGTGGACAGGCTGCCGCTGCAGATTGTGCCACTGCAATCGCGTCAGGTTGGTGAGGTGTTGGTGGGGATCGACAATCCCAACAGCGACCTGGTTCCCGGTTCTAACATCAATGCATTCATCCGATCCCGAGTGGCGGAAAATGCGTTGACTGTTCCCAAAGAATGTATCCGCAAAGAAGGCGATGTGAGTGGTGTGTATGTGTTTGAAGGCACTAATTTGAAATGGCGACCGGTGAAGGTTGGTGTTTCCAATATCACTCGGGCGCAGATTGTGGATGGCGTGAAGGCCAAGGATCGAGTGGTGATTCCTGGGGATAAATTGTTGAAGGACGGCATGGCCGCTGTTGCCGTGAATCCTAGCTGATCTTTATGGATGGTGCTTCACAGATACCACGCCATGATCCACTAAAACTTCATCGTGCGGCTTCATTGGGCCATAAGGGGTCCCATTGACGGTGAGTAACGGGCCACGAATCACCACCGCCGCATCGTTGCATGGAACAAAGCGGTAGGAATCCGGTTCTATCATTCTTTCCGGGGGCGGAACGGAGGTGCGGTAGCAATCTGTGACCACCACAGTATGTGTTCCAACCGTGGCTTCTACCCGTCCCAACAATAGATTATTGGAACGGTTGCATGAGGCAATTATAAGGGTCGCCATTAAGCAGAGATAGCTTGGAAGCCATATTCTACTTTATGAGTATGTGGCACTTTTCATTGTAAAGCAAGGGTGAAAACTTTAACCTGAATCCCGCAGGCCGGGATGCCCAATATCGGGTAGTTTCCCAATTTCAGAAGTTTTCCAAGCACTCGAAGGTGTGAAAAAAGCCCGCTAAGTAACACGACTGGGACTGACGCTCAACGAGCAGAAGACGAGTATTCGGGACGCCCGTAAGGAGCGATTCGACTTTCTGGGTTATCCATTCGGCCCGCACATCAGCAAGCGGACGTGGCTGGAATACATCGGTTGTAGTCCGTCGAAGAAGAGTGTGAATCGGATCAAAGAGAAAGTGGGAGAGCATTTAAGGCCCAGCAATGTGGCTCCATGGGAAGAAGTGTGCGATCAACTGAATCAGAAACTGAAAGGTTGGAAAGCATACTTTGGACTGGGGAGTCCAGCACGGGCCTATGAGGTGCTCGATGCGCATGTGGAAGATAGTGTAAGGCATTTTCTGAGGAGGCGGCACAAGGTGCATTCGCAAGGCACCCGTGAGTTTTCCATGAAGCGGATCTACGGCGAGTTGGGTGTATTCCGGCTGCGTGGTCCGTTACCT
>JANMWO010000477.1:0-9264 GCA_031394025.1 Acidobacteriota bacterium | reverse complement strand
CGGCGACTGGTTCCGAACTCACCATCTATCATTGGGCATCTGGCAAACCCTTCTTGCAAACCTGAGTGAACTGGCCATTTACTCCAATTTCGCTTGGCGGGCACGAGGTCAGCCAGGGAAGTTTTGGCCCATCCATCTGGCCTTCGGGGTGTACATCGGAGCAAACTTGGTCTTCTATTCGATTCAAACACTCACAGGACGAGGAACATCCGGGGGAGGCGACCTGGCTCCATGGGAAATCGGCCTTCGCTCAGCCATTGTATTTCTACTTTTCGCGATGGGCCTTTATCTCAGTCAACGATCAGCCGCTTCCGATCAGGAACAAGGACGCCTGCAGCAGGAACTGACTGCCGCCGCCGAAGTGCAATCCTTGATGCTTGCCGCGCCCTCCGCAGCGAATGCCGATACAACCGTGGACTGCGTCTATCTACCGGCATCGGAAGTGGGCGGCGATTTCTATCATGTGCAGCGCTATCCAGACGGCTCGCAAGTGGCGCTGGTTGGCGACGTCAGCGGCAAAGGTTTGAAGGCGGCGATGCTTGTCTCTGTGGCAATCGGCGCGTTGCGACGCGAGCAATCGTCCTCACCCGGTTTGATTCTCAAAGGCCTGAACGATGCGCTGGCTGGCCGCAGCGGAGAAGGTTTTGTGACGTGTTGCTGCGTCCGTTATGCGCCTGGCGGAACCGTAACTATTGCCAGTGCAGGGCATCCCGCACCGTATTGCGGCGGTCGTGAGATCGAAGTTGCAGCGGGGCTTCCGGTGGGGATTGTGGCCGGGTCAACGTGGGAAGAAACTTCAATTACCTTGACGGTGGGCGATCAACTGACGCTGGTGTCTGACGGCGTTGTCGAAGCGGAAAACACTAAGCGCGAACTCTTCGGCTTCGACCGCACTCGCGAAATTTCGATGAAGTCAGCGCAACAGATCGCCAACGCGGCCAAGGCCTGGGGTCAGAATGACGACATCACGGTGGTCACTGTGCGGAGAGTTGGATGAACCTAAAATCCGGCTAAAAGCTTTGCCAACGGAGCGGAAAAACCTGGCAACAACGGAGTGTCCAGAACAGCATCCATGCCGCGCAGAAGTCGAATGCCAGGCGAATCATAATTTGCACGTGGCCCTTACTATGGCTAGACTTGTTCGTACTTCTTGATTACCATCAGTAAATCAGGTCAACATTCCGCACCTCGCAATGTTTCTTGACCCTCTTTGTTCAGTTAGTACGCATTATAAAGTGGTTCGTCTAATAATGGCGAAGTGGAATGAAGGAGTTCCTACCTCTATGAAATTTAAATCTCTATTGCTAACACTGTCGACTATTGGCCTATTAATGGGTCAACCGGCTTTGCCTGGTGGCATGCAAAAGTTGGCCACTGTTGAAGGAATTACAGAATACCGGCTGTCCAATGGGCTTCGGCTGCTGCTGTTTCCTGATGCTTCCAGCCCAAAACTGACGGTGAACATTACTTACCTTGTCGGTTCAAAACATGAAAACTATGGCGAAACGGGCATGGCCCATTTGTTGGAACACATGGTGTTTAAACCCACCAAGAATCGTGGCAATATCATCAAGGAACTAACCGATCACGGTGCCCAATTCAACGGCACCACCTGGCTGGATCGCACCAATTATTACGAGACAGTCAACGCCAATGACGAGAATCTGCAATGGGCTATTGAATTGGAAGCAGATCGAATGGTGAACGCCAACATCGCCAAAAGTGACTTGGATACGGAGATGACCGTGGTTCGTAACGAATTCGAATCCGGTGAGAACAGCCCTATGCGAGTGCTGATGCAACGCACCCAGGCCGCCGCTTATGAATGGCACAACTACGGCAAGACAACCATTGGGTCACGTTCCGACATTGAGAATGTACCCATTGACCGACTGCAAGGTTTCTACCGTAAATACTACCAGCCCGATAACTGTGTTCTGGTGATCGCCGGTAAATTTGATGAGGCTAAAGCACTGGCGCTGGTTGCCAAAAACATGGGTGCCATTCCCCGTCCCGAACGGAAGTTGGACAAGATCTGGACAACTGAGCCAACCCAGGATGGCGAACACACCGTTACTGTGCGTCGCGTGGGAGATGTTCAAATGTTGCTGGCTGCTTACCACATTCCCTCTGGTGTGCATCCCGATTCCGAAGCGCTGGAAGTTCTGGAAACCGTGTTGTCGGACAACCCCTCCGGCCGTCTTTACAAGTCCATGGTGGAGAACAAAAAAGCATCTGGAGTATTTGGTTTCGGCCTGCAAGGTGCCGACCCTGGATTGCTGATGTTCGGGTCACAAGTGCGCAAGGAACAATCTTTGGATGAAGCGAAAAAAGCTATGTTGGCCACGTTGGAAGGCGTGGTGAAAGAACCACCCAGCAAAGAAGAAGTGGACCGGGCCAAGGCAAAGTTGAACAAGCAGTTGGAACTGATGATGACCAACTCACAGCAGATTGCAATCAGTCTTAGCGATCTGGCTTCCATGGCCGATTGGCGTATGTTGTTCGTATCCCGCGACCGTTTGCAGAAAGTCAGTCCGGAAGATGTCCAGCGTGTGGCCAAGGCCTATTTGAAGGACGATAACCGCACCATGGGATCGTTCATTCCAGTGGACAAACCGGACCGTTCCGACATTCCCGCCACCCCTGACGTCACCGCGCTGGTGAACGATTATAAGGGCAAAGCAGCCATGGCCGAAGGCGAGGTTTTTGACCCATCCCCAGCCAACGTCGATGGCCGCACCAAACGGGCCACGCTACCAAATGGAATGAAGCTGGTGATGCTGTCTAAAAAGAATCGTGGCAATACCGTGATGGCAAGTATCACGCTGCGTCTTGGCGATGAAAAATCGTTGATGGGCAAAAGTGATGCTGGTTCCTTGGCATGGTCCATGCTGATGCGCGGGACCAAGAATAAGACCCGTCAGCAGATTCAAGATGAGTCAGACCGTTTGAAGGCGCGCGTTAACGCTGGTGGTGGGGCAAACGCTGGATCTATGAATATCCAGACCACTCGCGAGAATCTTGCTGGAGCTATGAAGCTTGCCGTAGAAGTACTACGCGAGCCCAATTTTCCAGAGCGCGAGTTTGACACATTGCAACAAGCCATGCTGGCCAGCCTTGAAGGAAACAAGAGTCAGCCGCAGGCAGTGGCCGGACAATTCCTGGCAAAACACATGAACCCCTATCCTAAAGGCGATGTTCGGGCCGTCCAATTGTTTGATGAAAGTATTGAAGAGATGAAAGCCGCTAAAGTGGGCGATGCCAAAGCTTTCTATCAACAATTTTTCGGACCTACCAAGGAAAGCATCATTACGATTGTGGGTGACTTCGACCCCACTGAAATGGAAAAGTTGATGACCCAGTTGTTAGGGGATTGGAAATCGCCCAAAGGCTTTACACGCGTTCCACGGAAGTACATAAAAGTGGAAGCGATCAACAAAAACATCAACACGCCAGACAAGCCAAATGCCATGTTCATGGCCGGTATGAATATTCCGCTATCCGACGAAGATGCGGCCTACCCGGCATTGATGTTGGGTAATTATATGTTCGGTCAGAACGCCAATTCACGGCTATTTAATCGACTTCGTCAGAAGGAAGGTTGGAGTTATGGTGCAGGTTCCAACTTGGGGGCTGGGACAAAAGAAAACGGTGGTGCCATGCAGGTGTTTGCGATTCTGGCACCTGAAAATCTTACAAAGTTGGAAGCCGGCGTAAAGGAAGAGTTCACTAAAATACTTACCGACGGCTTTCCGGCTGATGAAGTGAGCAAAGGTAAATCGGCATGGCTGCAGGCGCAACAAGTAGGACGCACCCAAGACCAGTCTTTGATGGGGATATTGTCCTCCAATGAATATTGGGGTCGAACAATGGCCTGGCAAGCGGAACGGGAACAGAAAGTTGCCGCGTTAACGGCTGAAGAAATCAATGCTGCCTTAAAGAAGTACATCGACCTGAATGCCTTGAGTATTGTCAAAGCTGGTGATATGAAAAAGGCCGGACTCGAAAAGTAACCAGCACTTGGTTGTAATAATACAATCGCCCGGTGAGTAATCCGAATCATCTTAACCGGGCGATTCCCGCGCAGCGAGCCGGAAACGCTGTGCAATCTCAGCCCTCTCGTGATTTATCTGCTTGGACTGTGATCGCTTTAATGCGAAGCGGTTTTTAAGGTGGTAAAGTCAGTTCCCAAGCTGATGAGAATCGCTGCGGCCCGTACTCTCGCAGAGCGGCGGCAGTCTGGGTAAGCCCCTGCCGCTCCAGAGTCTCTAAGTACTCGATCACTGTCCTGGGAGGATTCTTTAGGCTCAGCCGATGCGTTTCGGCGGCGGCAACCACTGCGCCAGGAGCTAGGTCAAACAAGCGAAGAACAAATTCATCTGGATGTTGTGCCTCAATCCCGAACGAGCCAACAACATCGGCTGGAAAATCACGCAGGTTCATAGTGACGATCATGTCTGCTTGTCCGCGAATGGCAGCGGCAAGGACGTGTCTATCATCCGGATCGGGCAGTTCGAGTCCGGGGATCAGATCTTCGTAGCCAGTGACCAACGCGTCAGCGGCGTGTCGATCCATCAACACCCGAGTTCGTTCGAGTTTCTCGCGCGTCAAATCCGACCGCTTTTCCAAAAGAGCGGAGATCCATTCTTCGTGGACATCTGCTGACCACTTGGCGCGAAACAGTCCCGACACCGCGAGATGCATTAGCAGATTCCGCAACTCTGCCGGGTACAGCACGTTCGCGTCATAGAATGCGGTGAACGCGGCCACTTCGCGCTACAACCCCAGTTCTTGATCGTATGCTACGAGCTCGGCAAGCACTGCCCGCCGTTCGGCATCCTCGCAGCGCTTGAAGGCCATGAGGGCTTCGAATCGGACGCGACGGTGAGTGCCCACGCGGCGATATTCGATTTTGCCTTCGTCGAGAAGCTGAATCAAAGAAGGCCTCGATATATTCAGCATGTCGGCGGCTTCCTGTGTCGTGAGTTCGGCGCGGATCGGGATCAACGTCATCGCGTTTCCCCGCGCCATTTCCTCCAGGATGTGGAGCAGCATCCGTACCGCAGTTGCCGGTAGTTTGACAATACCGGCAGTCGGATCGTCCATCATGCGGAGCTGAAGCGGATCCGCCGTTTGAGCGCGCGCGGCGAGGACACGGCTGGTTTCCTTGGCCAGAATTACTTCCGCCTCAGACGGCAGCGTTGGTGCGAGTGTTACTTGTGCCATCGCTTATTTGCTCCTGAAATAATTCTATCACAATCGAAGCAATCGAAAGTAGACGAAGTATTCGAACTGCCTACCGTTCTATCGTATTTCATCCCGCTTTGTAGGCAACCAAAATTACAGCCCATCACCAGCGTCTACGGGCTGTTCTTTCGTTAAAGCTTGCCCTCAGACAACAACCGCTCATAAATTGTCAGCGTCGCCTGCATCCCCTCTTCCAGAGGAGTTCGCTTCAAACCTGGAATCATTTTGGCCAGCGCGGCACCATCCATTTGGTAGGCTACCGGTATTTTGCTACCTGCACTGGTAATCAATTTAGCAGCACCGGGCCGCATTGCTTCCAGCTTCTGAATAAATTGATCCACACGGATAATGTCCCCGGCCAGATTAAATACATGAGCTCCGGTGAAGCTGTCCAACAGGCAACGATTGAAAATTTCTGCTACGTCAGCCACATACTGTAAATCCATGTGTCCGGTTACGCCCATCTGATACGGTTCGCCCTTCACCACTGCTTTCATTGCTAAAGTTGGCCCAGCCGTTAGGCCAGAGTCCCTGCCCACGCCATACACCGTCCAGGGCCGTACACCCACACTGGAAATTCCATTGGCCGAATAGAACACGCGGGCATTGCCTTCGTTAGCCATCTTAAAAACACCATAATGGGTGCCGGCGAAAAGAGGATCCTTTTCGTTCAAGGATCGCTTTTCAAACGAGTCTTCCGGTCCCCAAACTGCGGAGGAGGAGGCATACACCACGCGTACTTCACGACCCGCATCCCGCGCACCTTCGAACACGTTCAGCGTCCCAATCATGTCAATCATACCGCCCGTCACTGGATTCGCCTGACAGAAAGGCATCAACGCGGCAGCCAGATGAATCACATGGGTGATGCCTTCATCTTTCATCAATCCTTTGACGCGCGCGGTGTCCTCAATCTGACCCTCCACAAATCGCACTTTGGCCATTTCAGTTGCTGGAACAATATGCGATAGCCGCGTGGGGTTGGGGTTCTTATCGTAAGCCAACACGTCCAAACCACGCTCTAGAAGGCTTTTCACGCACCATGCACCGATACAGCCTTGAGCGCCTGTTACTAGAACTCGCATTCCTTTCCTCTACCGGCCGTCTTCTGGAGCTTCGCCCAAGGTGGCAGTCACTTTTGTTGATTTGCCTTCGCGGAACACCGTTAATTCAATCTTGTCTCCAGGCCGTTTCTTGTTCAGCGAGCGAGCAATGGAATCTGTCTTATCGGCGACCTTCCCGTCGATTTCAAGAATCAGATCCCCACCAATACCCAATTCCATATTGCCCACCAAAACCACTCTGCGTGCACCCCGTAAGCCAGCCGTTGCCGCTGCTGTTCCTGGCTGCACAGTCTGGATCAGCAACCCGCCATCGGGTGGTAATTTCAATGCCTCTGCTAAATCACCGCCCACAAAAACCACCTCAACACCCAGCATGGGACGCTTGAAACTTTTGCCCGCCTGAAAATCTTTCAGCATCTCTTTGGCCCGATTGATGGGCATGGCAAAGCCGATGCCAATATTGCCCCCAGCCCCGTAAATAGCCGTGTTGATGCCGATCACGTTGCCTTGCGAATCCAGCAGCGGACCGCCGGAATTGCCAGGGTTAATGGCCGCATCGGTCTGAATCATTCCAGAAAGTTCGCGCGCACTTTCATCCCGAATGGTGCGGCCTAGCGAACTGACAATTCCCGTTGTCAACGTCCCTTCCAAGCCAAAAGGATTGCCAATGGCCAACACTTTTTGCCCCACTTGCAGATGTTCAGAATCACCCAACTTCAGGAATGAAAGCTTCTTGCGTGGCGTAATGCGGATCAAGGCCAGGTCGTTAGTGCGGTCCCGTACCAGCACTTCAGCATCGTAACGGGATTGGTCAGGCAGAATCACCGCAAGCTTTTGACTACCGCTAATCACGTGATTATTGGTCATAATCAGACCCTTTTCATCGATGAGAAACCCTGAGCCGGATTCTTTTGACGGCACCACATCGAAGAAAAAATCGCGACGATACACAGTGCTGTTTATGTGAACTGTGGCCACGTGCGATTGTTTATAGATCTCAATATTGTTCAGCTCTTCTGGCCCCAGTCCGGCTCCTTTGGCTACTTTCGGCTCAGCCCATAAAGGGGAATTCGCCTCAGTGGTTGGGGTCAGCCATTTGCGTGGAACGCGGGCAAGCGTGGTGAGGTAGACAAACAGCCCAACCAGGCTCGCCGTAATAATTAAATATCTGAACTTCTTCATAGCTCTCTAAGTGAATTATAAACTTCCGTGGTTTGCCGCCGTGTTTCCTCCGGCGTGCCCCCAGTATCAATGACGTAATCGGCGTACTTTCGTTTTTCAGAAAGCGGCATTTGTTGTGCGATGCGGGCCAACACTTCTTCCCTGTTCGCATTGTCGCGAGCCATGGCCCGCTTCACCTGTTCCTGTTCGCTGCAAACCACCAGAATCAATTTCTGATATTGCTTATAACCGCCAGTTTCAATGTGGATCGCCGCTTCCACCACAATAATTGCCAGCGGATCACGGGCAAGGATCGAGTCCACTTGCGCCTGCCGAAGTCGGGCCACGGCGGGGTGCACAATGGCATTCAAAGCCTGCAATCGTTCTGGATTATGAAACACAATGGATGCTAGCGCCTTGCGGTCAATGGAGCCATTGCTTTTCAATATAGCCGGGCCGAATTCGGCCAGGACAGGGGCAAAGGCCTCCCCATTGGGAGCTAATGCCAAGTGACCCAAGGCATCGGCTTCAATCACATGGCAGCCCAGTGATTCCAAAACTTTCCCCACGTGCGATTTGCCAGTGGCCAAGCCACCCGTCAAGGCTACAAGCACGGCACCGCTCCAGTTTGCCTTGCCTCTGCTGCTGTCACCGTGTTGCTCATCAACATGGCGATGGTCAACAGCCCCACGCCGCCGGGCACCGGTGTAAAGGCTCCACCGAATTCCACCGCATCCAGCGGATCAAAATCGCCAACCACTACACGCGAACCAGCATCGAACGCGGCCAGCTTTTTCGCATCGCCGCGAAAGATCCGCACCACGTCTTCGCGCTTGTCCAAGCGGTTAATGCCAATGTCAATCAGCACCGCACCGGGCTTGAAGAACTCGCTTGTCAGCATCGCAGGCCTTCCGATTGCCCCAACTAGTATGTCGGCCTGGCGACACATGGCGGCCAAGTCGCGCGTCTTCGAATGACAAATTGTGACCGTGGCATTGGCGTGCAACAGCATTAGGGCCATCGGCTTGCCCACAATGTCGCTGCGACCCACCACTACTGCATGCTTCCCGGTGACATCAATATTGTTGCGTTTCAGCATTTCCATCACGCCCGATGGGGTGCAAGGGCGCAAACCTTTGGCGTTGATCGATAGCTTGCCAGCGTTGATCGGATGAAATCCGTCGACATCTTTTTTCGGTGAAATCGCTTCCAGCACGCGGCCTTCCTCAATATGTTTGGGCAAGGGCGATTGCACCAGGATTCCATCTATATCCAGACGCTCATTCAGTTCACCCACCAGCATCAGCAATTCCGCCGTGGTGATGCTGGCAGGGGGCGTCAGATTCTGGCTGAAAATGCCCAGTTCCGCGCAAGTTTTCACTTTGTTTCGAACATAGATTTCCGACGCAGGATCATTGCCCACCAACACCACGGCTAGCCCTGGCGGTCTGGGCAACGCGGCAATGCGCGGCCGCAGTTCCGCAAGTATTTGATCGCGCACCTGCTTGCCTTCAAGTAATCTCACTGACACTTTTCAATTGTACTCGGCAGGGCCGCTATAATTTGGGTTAGTTCTAACCATGCCCATGGCAAGCAAAATCTCTTTCTTACTCTGTCTGATTTTTCTCATCGTCCAGCCTGCCTCAGCGCTTGAAATGCGAGTGCAATACCCTGCATTGGAACGTGTTCTGGCGCAGCAACTGTTCACCCAGGATGGGCGCCGTTATGTGCAGGGTAACGAAAATCGTAAATGCAACTTCGCTTACTTAGAAAAACCGAAGATCGGGGAATG
>JANMWO010000447.1:0-12210 GCA_031394025.1 Acidobacteriota bacterium | reverse complement strand
ATTAGGATTTTCATGGCCCTATCATCATACAGCTAGCGGGACAGCTAACCGACTCCCTGGCGGTCGCGGCTCGGTATCGGATCCTCGTTCGTCTCCACTTTTAAGTCGCGCATCCTTTACTTGATTGCCAGCAGAGCGTCGACCGGATTCCCCGTTCGCCGACCTTCCACGCGCGTAAAACCAGCCTTCAGACACAATGCTTCATACTCAACCAAACTTCGCTCACGCCCTTCCGTGCAAACCATCATGTTCAACGATTGCATGGCACCAGCAACCGGTTTGGTCTTTTCTTCATTCAGTAGTTTTTCAGCAATTAACAGGCCACCGCCCACGGGCAATGCTGCCACAATCTTCTTCAAAAGCACATCGATCTTGGCATCGGCCCAATCGTGCAGAATACGGCCCAGCGCGTACAGGTCAGCGGACGGAAGTGGGTCTGCAAAGAAGTCGCCTGCTTGAAAAGTTACTCGAGTACCCACGCAATAGGGCTTGCCAGCTTCCACAACTTTTGGCAGATCGAACACCAGCACTTCCATATTTGGATAGCGTTCGGCAGCAGCCATGGGCAAGTGCCCAGTAGCTCCACCAAGATCCACCAGACGTTTGAATTGGCTCAAGTCAAACGCGGCCACAACCGACGGCGAACTCAGCAGCCCGAACCCATGCATGCCTGCGATAAAAGTTTGCAAGTTGTCTTCCGTCTGATAAAAACTGGAAAACAGCGGACCGTCCAATTGGAAGGTCTGCTTCCAACGGTTGGAGCCTTCCAGCACAGCCCCTTCCAGGTTGTCCCAAAGCTTCCATAGGATCTGATTGGAATACAGGATGTAACCAGTCATGGTGTTTGGACTGTTGCGAGTCAAATAGGTGCTGGCTTCTGGAGTGTTGCTATAAACACCATCGTTTTTGGTAAGCAGATTTAACCCAACCAATGCATCCATCAGCTTTTCCAGATTCGCCTCACTGGCGCTGATTTGCGCAGCCATCTGCACAACAGTTGCCGGTGCCGTTTCGAGATGATCGAAAATGCGTAATTCGCAACCGGCGAACATCGCTTTCGAACGTCGAAAGGCGTCAATAAGATCCAACACATTTGTGGGATTGATTTCAGAATTCACAGTTTCTCCAGTTACGTTGTAAAGTGATCCCAGCCTAAGGCCGGAAGCGGCGCGCCATTCCAAGTTACAGGAACCTTCCCCTGTTTTAGAATGGACCCGATGCGAGTCAGTGGCAAACCTTCAAACTCTGCTGGGACTTTTGCACGTCGCGGCGCGGTAAATAGTAGTTCGTAATCTTCGCCACCATGCAACGCCTCGTCCAGAGTCGCACCTGGAAACAGGGGCAGCAGTCCATCCAGTTCCGCTGAAACTGCGGAGGCTTTCACCATGCGATGCAGATCGGTAGAAAGCCCGTCGCTTACATCCATCAATGCGGAAGCCAGCCGTTTTTGACGCAAAAACTGTCCCAGATTCAGGCGTGGCTTGGGTCGTAAGTGGCGCTTCCAGGCATCGCCTTTTTTAATGCGCAACCCTGCGGCTGATCCACCCAGAAGTCCACTTACAAAAATGCCATCACCGGGCATTGCGCCTGATCGTAGAAGGGCCTTGCCCCGTGGCACGCCGCCACAAATAATCACGTCGCAACTCATGGCCGATGCTTTGGCTGTATCGCCACCAAGCAGTGGGGCGCCGTGGGCCAGCGCCAAACCCAGCAGTCCCTTGTAAAATTCCTCCACCCATTTGGCGTCGGTTTTGGCGGTCAAGGTCAACGATAATAATGCAAAGCGAGGCTCAGCCCCCATGGCCGCAATGTCACTCAGTCCGCGCGCCATGGCCTTATAGCCAATGTCCCGCGGACTGTGCGTTTCCATAAGGAAATGCACATTTTCGTGCATCATATCGGTGGTGAACACCAAGTCTTCTTTAGCACCTTGCGGACGATACACTGCGCAATCGTCACCAATGGAAACAATCACGCCGCCTGCCGCAACAGGTCCCATTAAGCGCTGCGCTGTTTGAATAATTTCCCGTTCGTTCACTATCCTTATGATTGTACGAATTCACCGCATGCGCGCATAATGTCTATATATGGGTCGCACACTCTTCCTACTGCTTGCCGCTACCGTGGCTGCCTTTTCCCAGACGCGTGCCGAAGCAGATGCTTTCCTGAAAGACGCTGAAGTTCAACTTCTGAAAGTGGGCAATGCCGCCCAACGCGCCAGTTGGATTCAATCCACTTACATTACCGAAGATACTGAAGCGCTGACAGCAGACGCCAATGAAGCCGCCATCCACGTGACCAAACAACTGGCCCGTGCTGCCGTTCGTTTCGACAAAGTGAACCTGCCTCTGGATATGCGCCGCAAGATGTATCTGCTGAAAAATGCACTTACTGTAGCCACACCATCTAATGCCAAGGAATCGTCGGAACTGACGAAACTAATGAGCGGCATGGAAGGCACTTATGGGCGCGGGAAATATTGTCGCGATAATCCCAAAGACAAAGGCAAGTGCCTGGACATTTCTTCTATTGAAAACATATTGACTGAAAGTCGCGATCCCAATGAGTTGCTGGACGTCTGGAAGGGTTGGCACACCATTGGCAAGCCCATGCGTAAAGATTATCAGCGTTTTGTTGAGCTATCGAACAAGGGTGCGCGGGAAATGGGATTTGCCGATTCCGGTGCCATGTGGCGCGCTAAGTACGACATGCCACCCGATGATTTCGCTAAGGAACTGGATCGCTTGTGGGAGCAAGTGCGGCCATTGTATGTAAGCCTGCATGCCTATGTTCGGAGTCGTCTGCTCGATAAATATGGAGCTGATGCTGTATCTGCCAATGGACCCATTCCCGCACATTTACTGGGTAATTTGTGGCAACAAAACTGGGAAAATGTGGGCGATCTGGTGGCGCCTCCCAACGCAGCTACTGGTTACGATCTGACCAGGATTTTGAAAGAGCGCAAGTTCGACGAACGGGAAATGGTGCGCTATGGCGAACGGTTCTTCACGTCATTGGGATTTGCTTCGTTGCCCAAAACATTCTGGGATCGTTCGTTATTTCAAAAGCCACAGGATCGCGAAGTAGTGTGCCATGCCAGCGCTTGGGACGTGGATAATGATCAGGATCTGCGCATCAAAATGTGTATCCAAATCACGGCGGAAGAGTTCGCAGTTGTGCACCATGAGCTGGGTCATAATTTTTATCAACGCGCGTATAAAGATCAGCCAATGCTGTTCCGCGATTCGGCCAATGACGGGTTTCATGAAGCGGTGGGCGATACGATTGCACTCTCTGTCACCCCTGAGTATCTGGTGAAAATCGGCCTTTTGGACAAGGCACCAGACGCCTCCGGGGACATCGGGTTGTTAATGAATCGGGCTCTGGAAAAAGTGGCCTTCCTGCCCTTTGGGTTAATGATTGACCAATGGCGCTGGAAAGTATTTTCCGGTGAAATCAAGCCCGCCGAATACAACAAAAGCTGGTGGGATTTAAAGCGCAAATATCAAGGCGTAGCTCCTGTGACAGCCCGAGGGGAAGAGGATTTTGATCCAGCCGCGAAATACCATGTGGCGGCTAATGTGCCGTACACACGTTACTTCCTGGCCCACATTCTGCAGTTCCAGTTTCACCGTGCATTGGCTCGTCAATCAGGCTGCACTGCGCCGCTGCATCGCTGCTCAGTCTACGACAACAAAGAGGCAGGAAAGCGGCTGAATGCGATGCTGGAAATGGGTGCCAGTCAACCTTGGCAGGAGGCATTGTTTACGCTGACAGGCAGCCGTAAAATGGATGCCACAGCGATGCTGGAATACTTTGCACCGTTGAAGGCTTGGCTGGATGAACAGAACAAGGGTAAGGCGGTGGGCTGGTAAGGCGGCGAGATTCGAAAGCCGACGTGCGCTAAAGCCGCGCTTCGCGACGTAGGGCATCATGTAACAGTGACTCAATAAAAGTTTCATACGGCACACCCTTGCTGGCAGCAAGATCCCGAGCTAATTGTAGATCACCTTCGGGCAGCCGAATATTGATCGATTTCGAAGATTCAATGCGAGCTATCAGCTTTTCGTTGGTAAGGCGTGTCGTCTTGCCCTCACGCATTGCATTCGCAAACTCTTCACCCATGCGTTCCCGATGGTCCGACAGCCATTGCACCTCTTCTGCTTCCGTTGCAAACTTTGGCTCATTCATCGTCTTTTCTCCCACTCTCGTTTCACAGAACCGGGGGCAGTGAACCAACTGACTCGTTCCGGCTACACTCGATCGTGGCTTTAGTGTATCTCAGCCTCAAGTACAACAACTTGGTCCGTACGAGGTTCTCGACTAGATCTCCCATGGCGGCGTGGGCGAGGTATATAAAGCCCGCCAGACGAGGAACGAACGAAACATCACATCATGCTAACTTTGTACATGACTAAATCGCTTCCGCTATTCATTCTGGCGGGTGCCCTTGTTGCCGCTCAGTCTGATTCCATTTCCCAGCAATACAGTGCCACATCGCAGAAACTAATCGCTGCTGCGCTTGACGATCAGGAGGGGCTGGCCCGTCTTCAATTCCTTTGCGACCGCATTGGCAACCGTCTTAGTGGCTCGCCTTCCCTTGAAAAAGCTATCGTTTGGGCCGCCTCTGAAATGAAAAAGGCCGGACTTGAAAACGTATCCACTCCGCCCGTGAAAGTTCCCCATTGGGTGCGCGGCAAAGAATCGGCCACCATGATGGCACCTGTCGAAAAGCCGCTGGCCATGCTGGGATTGGGCATGAGTGTGGGCACGCCCAAAGAAGGCATCAGCGGCGACGTTGTGGTTGTTGCCACCTTCGACGAATTGACCGCTCTGGGCAAGGCCAACGTGGCTGGGAAAATCGTTCTTTTCAATCCTGAATGGAAAGGCTACGGCGGGACTGTGATGTACCGAGGCAGTGGTGCATCGAAGGCTGCGGAATTGGGTGCAACGGCTGCATTAGTTCGATCCATGACCGGCACCAGCCTGCAGACTCCGCACACCGGCGCGATAGGTTATACCGAGGGGATTGGCAAGATTCCCACCGCAGCGATTAGCGTGGAAGATGCCGCCCTGATTGCCCGATACGTGAAAAGTGGCCTGCCTGTAAAGGTCCGGCTGATGATGGAAGCGCACCAATTACCCGATGCCGATTCGCACAACGTGGTTGGTGAAATTCGCGGCAGTGAAAAGCCGGAAGAAGTTGTGGTGCTGGGTGGCCACATTGATTCCTGGGATATTGGTCAAGGTGCCAACGACGATGGCAGCGGCATTATGGCCACCTTTCAAGCAGTGGCGTTGATCAAGAAATTGGGCCTCAAACCGCGTCGAACTATTCGCGTGGTCTTTTGGGTGAATGAAGAAAATGGCAGTGCCGGGGCCAAGGCGTATCGCGAAATGGTGGGTGCCGCAGTCAGCAATCACATTGCCGCGATTGAAATGGACGGAGGAGCTGAAAAGCCCGTGGGCTTTGGTTTCGGCAGTGGTGGAGAAGGTCGCCGCAGAGCCGGTGGACCTGCCGCCGCCCCACAACCAGTGACGTCTAAAGCTGCCTTTGACCGAGCCGTTGAAATTGGCAAGCTGTTGGAAAGTATCGACGGTGGCAAAATGACACCTGGTGGGGGCGGTGCCGATATCTCTCCGTTAACTGCAACCGGAGTTCCCGGTTTCGGCGTTCATACGGTAGGCACCCACTACTTTGATTGGCATCACACTTCGTCTGACACGTTCGATAAAATTGTCCCGCTGGAGTTTCAACAAAACGTAGCGGCACTGGCCGTGTTGAGCTTTGTACTGGCCGATATGCCAGAGCGCATTGACAAAATGCAGTAGGCGAAACCAAATGCCCATTGGCAGCGTCTGGGTGCGTGTAGGTATCAATTAATGACGAATTCGTATCCTAAGAACATGCTTAGATCCACTCTTTCACTGGCATTCTTTGCCACAACAGCATTGGCTCAAAACAACCAACCGGAATTCCGCCAGGCCGACATCCGTGGCGGGGGTGGCGATGGTAAGTGCACGATAGAAGTGATTGTCGATGGCAGCGTTGAAATTGAAGTCTCGGCCAATGGCGCATACCTTCGCACATTAACTGGCGAACGTGCCCAATGGCGCAGGTTTCAATGCAATCGACCGATGCCCAATAACCCCGCCGATTTTCGATTCAAAGGGGTGGATGGGCGTGGACGCCAATCGCTGTTGCGACAGCCTGGTCGTGGACCGGCGGTGATCCGCATTGATGATCCCGACCGTGGCAGCGAAGCCTACACGTTTGATTTGGAATGGCGTGACGGTGGACGCGTGGATAGCGGCAGTCCGTACGGCAACACTTCACCGCAAACTCGGCGCGCTGAAATCCGTAGTGGCGGTAGTCGCGA
The DNA here is from genome assembly GCA_031394025.1 of Acidobacteriota bacterium. Taxonomy (GTDB): domain Bacteria; phylum Acidobacteriota; class Terriglobia; order Bryobacterales; family Bryobacteraceae; genus JANXSF01. The sequence goes on along the minus strand of JANMWO010000447.1, from coordinate 5,830 downwards.
TGGCAAGTGCACTGTCGAAATGAATATTGCGGGTAGTGCCGAAGTGGAAATTCGCGGTGACACAGCCATCCTCCGCCCGATGTCTGGAAGTCAGGCTGAATTACGGCGCTTTGTCTGCAACCAGGTGATGCCGAACAACCCTCTTGATTTCCGATTCACTGGTGTGGACGGTCGCGGTAGACAGTCCTTAGTGCGCGATCCAGGTCGCAATGGAACTGCCATTGTGCGGATTGATGACAACGGTCGCAATCCGGAAGGATACACGTTTGACCTTGAGTGGCGCGGTGGTGGATCCTCACAAGACGGCGGCGGATTTTTTGGTGGAGGCAGAGGGAATAACCGCGTGGAAGAACGACGGGCCGATATCCGCGGTGGCGGCGGTCATGGCAAATGTACGATTGAAATTCTAGTGGATGGCGTGGCTGAAGTGGAAGTTCGTGGTGATATGGCTTACCTGCGCACCATCAGCGGACAACCCGCCACATTCCGCAGATTCCAATGCAATACGCCCATGCCCGATTCACCCAGAGATTTTCGTTTCTCAGGGATTGATGGCAGAGGCAAGCAAAAATTAGTGCGCAGCCCACAGCGCGGCGGTCCGGCGGTAATTCGCATTCAGGACCGCGATCGTGGCAGCGAGGGGTACACGTTTGATGTAGAGTGGCGTTAACGCACCCCTTTACGATCCTTGTGTGACAGCAGGAACGTTGATTGGTTCGGGAATGGAATCCCCTTCCCCAGGTGCAAGAAACAAATTTGCTTCCAACCCATGCTGGCGAGTGTAAAGATCGTGATACCGACCCTTTAGGTCATACAGTTCGGCGTGCGTTCCACGTTCCACAATGCGACCGCCCTCCACAACTAAAATCTGATCTGCACGACGAATGGTGGAAAGCCGGTGAGCAATTACGAAGGTAGTGCGGCCTTGCATTAAGTGGGCCAGACCTTGCTGAATCATCGCCTCGGATTCGGAATCCAGGCTGGACGTTGCTTCATCCAAAATCAGAATACGAGGGTCAGCTAGAATGGCCCGGGCAATGGATACGCGTTGCCGTTGTCCACCGGAAAGTCGTACGCCACGTTCACCCACTACGGTGCCGTAACCGGTATCAAACTTTTCGGCAAACTCATCCACACGGGCAATGTGCGAGGCATTTTTGATTTCGCTCAGTGTTGCCGATGGGCGGGAAAAGGCAATATTTTCTTCAATGCTGCCATCGAACAGAAACGATTCCTGCAGCACCACACCAAGCTGCGTGCGATAGGAAGAAAGCTTCACGGTAGATAGGTCCACCCCATCCACTGTGACGGTGCCACTGCCGGGATTGTGGAATGCAGAAATGAGTCCAATGATGGTGGACTTGCCGGAACCGGAACTGCCCACCAGTGCTGTAACGGTGCCTGGCTTCGATTCAAAACTCACTTGTTCCAGTACCGGCTTGCCTTCCTCATATTGAAAATCCACGTTGTTGAATTTGACTGATCCTTCGAGAGTCGGCAAGGTGACGGTGCGCTGCGGATCTTCGTCTTCAGGCTGCACACGAAGAATTTCACGCGTCCGTTCCAAACCGGCTAACGCTTCGGTAAGCTGGGTGCCGATGCTGACAATTTGAAACACAGGGGCCACCAATGTGGCAAGAAACGCAGTGAAGGTGACAAAGCCGCCCATGGTCATTTGGCCGCTGAAAATTTGTTTGGAGCCGACGAACATCACCAGTGCGCCGACAATTCCCAACAGCACGGTAGCGGAAAGGCTCATCAGAGACATGCCGGTGAGCGAACTCAGAATATTATCAAGAATACGCTTCACGCCTCGGGCGAAAACTGCTTCCTCACGCTTTTCCGCATGATAGCCCTTGATGACGCGAACGCCGCCCAGGGACTCCGTTAACCGTCCGGTGACTTCAGAAAATATTTTGCCGCGTTCGCGGAAGATGGGCCGCAAGGTTGAAAATGCTTTTTGCAAAACGAACCCAAAAGACAGCACCAGCGCCAATGAGAGTCCGGTAAGCAGAGGGCTGATATTCACCAGCACCACCAATGCCAGCAAGGCGGTGAGCGTGCCACCTACGAATTCCACCAGGCCTGTTCCAACCAGATTCCTGACCCCTTCCACATCATTCATGATGCGCGAAACCAGTTCGCCACTCTTGTGCGTATCAAAATACGATACAGGCAGGCGAGCCACATGGGATTGAACTTTTTGGCGCAGTTCGGCGATTAGGCGCTGGGCTGCTTTAGATAGTAACTGGGTCAACGTAAAGGAGCTGATTCCTTGAATCACGGTGGCCAGCACGACGGCGGCAACCAGCGGGCCCAGCAAGTCTGCCCGGCGCTTGCCGATGACGTCATCCACCAGATAGCGGGTGGACGCAGGCAACACTAAACCCGAGATTCGACTTACCAATATGAGGAGCAGGCCGATGGCCAGGGAGCCCTTACGGGGTTCGATAATTTCCCAGATGTCGGGCCAAAGTGTACGCAATCTTTCGGAGGTGGGAGCGGTAGGTTTTTTCTGAATTTCTTTTGCTGACATTATGCCTTTACCAGATTAGATGTTTTGGTGCCAACCAGCAATGCGACAAACCGGGTTATTCTTAAAGAGAGCATGAATCTAAGAAATACCATTCCTTTTGCCGCCGCACTTGCGGCGTGCCTTTCTTTCGGGCAGACCCCTGCGCCCAAACCGGCACAAGCCAAACCCGCAGCAGTCAAGCCTGCCGCACCCAAACCCGCTGCCACACCAGCAGCCGTCACCCCAGCCCCTGCACCAGCCAAACCGGTGGTAGAAGTGAAGCCGGGCGATGTGATCATTGAAATTGGCGACCTGAAAATTACCAAGGCTGAATACGAACTGCTTGTTTCAACCCTACCAGACCAGGTTAAGACACAGGCCAATGGTCCGGAAAAGAAGAAGGTGGCCGAACAATATGCAGACATCCGCATGTTGGCCGCCAATGCTAAAAAGAGTAACATTCTGTCTGACCCCAAAACATCGGCGCAAATGGCATTCCAAACCGAAAACTTTCTGGCAGGGGCATTTGTACGCGACTTGCAAGGCAAATTGAAAGTGGATGAAACCATCATTCAAAAAGCTTTTGAAGAAGGAAAGTCCCGTTTTGAGACGGTGAAAGCGCGCCATATTCTGATTCGCTTCACCGGTTCACGCGTCCCTGTACGGGAAGGGATGAAGGATCTGAGCAAAGAAGAATCCCTGGCCAAGGCGAAAGAAGTGAAGGCCAAGCTAACCAAGGAAAACTTTGCGGAAATGGCCAAGAAGGAATCGGACGATGCAGGCTCTGGTGCCGACGGCGGCAGTCTGGGAGCATTTGCCCGTGGATCCATGGTTCCTCCCTTTGAGGCAGCGGCATTCTCCTTGCCCGTAGGAACAATTAGCGACCCGGTGGAATCTCCTTTTGGGTATCACATTATCATGGTCGAAGAACATTCCAGCAAGAAGCTGGAAGAGGTCCGCGCGGAACTGGAAGAACAAGCGAAACCCCAAATGTTGCAGAAGGCAATTGAGGATATGCGTAAATCTTCCAATGTGAAATTGAACGATAACTACTTTAACAACTAGAATTGGAATCGGTTTCTGCAAGGGTCTCTGTAATGGAGACCCTTTTTGTTTTCTGATTTGAATCTTAGGCAAGTGACTGGCGCCGCCACTGCAACATTTTGGCAAGCGGTTGAAATTGAGCCACATATAAATTTGAAGAGCAGTGTGACGCGCAGAAGGCACCGGGGACATTGTCGGGAAATTAAGGGGAAAGAGAAACTCCCGAAATGACTTCCGATATCGCACAGCTTGAAATAAATCGACCCGCGCTGACCGGACATTTCTAGCGCATGCTTGGCTCCGTGGTTGACGCGGACGTGGACACCCGGGAAACCATAATCCGAGCCTGGAAAAGCTTTGAGCAATTCGATGGTTGAACAGCCTTGCGGACACGGTTATATCGCATTGCTAGCATGTGCCTGGATAAGCTTGCCAGTCGGAATCGGAGATAGCGCCCAATGGGCGAGGATTCCGCCAGGTTCACCGTCAATCGAATCGCTGATTCCACGGCCCCGAGAACATTGGATTGAATCGATTGCGGACGCCCGCGCGATCCCGACTGATGCCGATCCTTCCGAACGTGCCATTTTACGACAGAGTATTCGTCTGGCCTTTGTGGCTAGAATCTCGCGTGGAAGCAACGGGCCGTGCTCCTGCTAATGGAGGTACTCGGCTGGTTCGCAGTGGAAGTAGCGGAGACTCTTTGAGACGCGAGCGTCGCGGTTCCCGTTTGATCCCAACGACGGCTTCCGGTTGGCAGCGTTCGGCCCAGGCCAAGCCCAGAGAGGGCGGGTACAAGCCGTGGGCGCTGATCGTGCTGGAATTGGCGGGAGACCAGATCGCGGGCATGAATTCATTCCTGGACACTCAAATGTCCGCAGTTCGATCTGCCTATGAACAGTTCACGGCCACTTACCAAACCCTGTTTAGCAACACACTTCATTTTCCGTCGCTGCCATCGCGGATTGTCCGCACTGTTGGATTAAGCTCGTCGTGATTGATCTTAAAATTCCAAAGTTGGGGAAACAAAATTCGGTTACTCGTATCTATATCCGAGGAGAGACAAGCATGGACAAAATTGAACATTGCCCGGTTTGCGGCATGAATGTAAAAGTCGATAAGGCTTCACCAACCAGTCAGTACAAAAACAAAACGTATTATTTTTGCGGCACCGGCTGTCAAGAAAAGTTTGATGCGAACCCCGCGCAGTATGTGAAGGCAGCGGCAACCGCATAGCTGCAACTTCTTATTTTATCTGTAGATAAAACTGGTGCACAAAGAAATGAGTGACCGATCGGATCAAGGCAAGCGCAAGAAATGCAACATTTTTAATTGTGCCAATGGAGTTAAACCTTTCTTCATTTGGCCAAATACGGTCAAATTTGCGTCTGCCGACAATCTTCAACCTGCCCCGCTAACCAGCACAATAGGATTGTAAAGAATTGATTCAAAATAGGTTGTACTAGGATTTTGCTCGAGGAGCTATTTGGTCATTGCCTTGCTGATAGTAATTGGGTCAGTAGAACGCCTGAGTAAAATTTGTAAAAAAGTGTAAAAGTAGCGGCAACAATAGGGTTTAACTTAGTTTATTATATTTAGCAAGATGCTCCCGCATGGAAGCGAATGCTTTTTAGTTCAAGGAGGAACGATGAAACAGCTCACTACAACGTTGGCAAGCCAGGGCAGAGTCGGCTCGCACAACAAGAGAATAATTCACAAGGTGTCTAAATTGCCAATTTTGACTGCTTTGTTAACATTTGGTGCCCTCAGTGCCTCGGCAGCGCCGATTTATGGAACATTTAATATATCTGGCTCGGTGACAGTCGGTGGCTTATTTATCGATTGGAGTTCAAATGGACCAACTACGGGGACATTTAGTACCAACAGCCCGTCGACTGGGTTCATTGCGGGACTCTTCGGCGGCAATCCACCCTTTTATACTGGGACCGTAAAAGACTTAAATGGTCCCCCAGTAGTTTCCCGATTTCTTGACCTTTTTACAGCACCTACGTTTGGTGCCCTGTATTTCGATTTGGCTGGCATCGTTGCCCCAACTGCACCAGCATGCGTTGGCAATCCTGCATTGAATTCGCCCTGCACGTTGGGAAGTTTCACGCTTACGAACACCTCTCTCGGTGTTGCGGTGGATTTTGGCCTATTCGGCTTCGTCCAGAATGGTTTGGATGCAACAACACGAACGTCGGCGACAGGGCTTTACAGCACACAACTGCTGGGCACCAACATTGGTGCCGTCGCAGCAACCTTGAATGG
>JANMWO010000439.1:0-15931 GCA_031394025.1 Acidobacteriota bacterium | reverse complement strand
AGCCGAAACTTAAGTGGTGCGCCCGGAGTGATTCGAACACCCGGCCTTCTGGTTCGTAGCCAGACGCTCTATCCAGCTGAGCTACGGGCGCAACAGGGGTTTAACGGTTCTTCTATAGATTAACACAGCTCGTCGCTATTGTCCGCTGATCGTCACGTCGCGCTTGGCATCGCCGGATTCTATGTGGAACACGTTTGGACCTGCCGCTGGGCCTAATATCACCGTCACTTCCCATAGACCGGGATTAAACGGATCGTATGATTTCAAATCGCCTACCCTTCCATCGCCAGAAACTACGGTGATTTTGGGCATTTCTGTTGTGATCGGCACACCCGTTGCGTCTAGCAGCACAAAATCCACCGTCTGGCTGGAATTCACCCGCCCGGAAATGGGCAGGAATTGGGTTAACAGTTTCACTTTTGTGGGGACGTAAGTTGGCGCAGCATACCAGTAGGCCATCCGCGATTCTACAGGCGAATTGATACCCTTGACCGTCACGAATCCCTGGTATTCGCCATTGGCGATATTCTTCCCCCGAAAACTCAAATTCACCTTTCTACTTTCTCCGGCTGGAATTTGCACGGTGGCTGGATCAACCACCGCAGACATCGAATCTGTGCTGGCTACGGCTATGGAAAACGTGTCGGCATCTTTGCCGAGATTGGTGATTTGAATTTCGCGAGATCGGTCTGGATTGCGATCGCCCACTCCAAAAGTCGCTGATACCGGGGATAGAACGGTGTTAGTGGCCACTGCCGAATCCAGATTGAGGATCCCAGAGCCAGCCACCATTACTGGGGCAAGTGTGCCATCGGTCAGGATCATGGGTGACGTGCTGTTAACCAATAGAGACCGGTATTGAGCGACGGTCAGGCCGGGCCGAGCCCCTTTCACCACGGCCATTGCTCCGGCCATTGCGGGTGAGGAAAAACTGGTGCCATCAATAACCGTGTACCCGCTTTTGGCATAGACGGATCCAGCGGGAAATTTGCTTTGCGCGGCAGTGGAAACGTCGGTACCCACGGCGACCAGGTCGGGCTTGATGCCCATGTCTACCGATGGTCCGCGGGAGCTGAAATCCGCAAGTTTCTTGGTGTCCTGGACAACTGCCAATGCCGAAAACTGCAACGTGGCTGTAGCCGATCCGGCTTTGATGCGATCCTTCAATTTGATCCCGTCTACATTGCTGATTGCTAATGCGGGAAGTTGCGCCGTTCCCACATCCATACGAAATACATTCGGTGATGTTGGAGCAGCGTAAATGATGCCGGAGACCGCACCGGCTGACTGCGCATTATTCAATTTTGTTTCAAAAGGACAAATTCCGCGCAGGATGAGAGCCACTTTCCCTTGGAAGGTTCCGCTGGGCACTGCGTTGCACAACATGCCCGTAGGTTCGTTATCCGATGCTGCATCTTTCATTTCTGCGGAGACAGCTTGGGGCGGCACCGGGCCATTGCCAGGCAGCCCAACAAACGATTGTTCATCCACTTTCACTCCGGCTGAAAAGAAGCGCCCGTTGTAGGATGCCCCGGCGGAGATGGCCGAGGATGCCACTGCCGGGGAGGATACGGTGAACGCGTCCGGTCCTTCATTCCCGGCTGCCACCACGACGATCACACCGGCCGCAGATGCCCGGTCCACTGCGTCGGCAAACACGTCCAGATCAATTCGCGATACGGGGTTGAAACCGAGGCTCATATTGATGATGTCCATGCCATCGGACACGGCGTCGTCAATCGCTTTAATGATTGCGCTGCCTCCACCACGATCCCCATTTTCACCGCCAAACACGCGATACACACCCAGATAAGCCTTGGGGGCGAAGCCGGTGATCAAGCCATAGGGACCAGTATTTGAGACTCCAGCGGCAACCATGGCCACTGCTGTGCCATGCCCCATGTGATCGGCAATATCATAATTGGGGCTCACCCGATTCAGCCGATCATACTGACGGCCCACAATCAGTTTTTTGGAAAGTGTGGGGAGAATTTCATCATCGCTAGCTTTGGGATAACCAGTGAGTGTGGCTAACGAATCGTCCTGGAACCCGGCATGGTCGCGATCAATTCCAGAATCCAAAATTCCAATCTTCATGCCAGCACCAGCGCTGCCCTGGCCGCCAATGCGCGCCCAAGCTTCAGGCACATGATGCACTGCCGACATAACGTCCAAGTTGGGGTGGATTTCGTAAACCGGGAAGACGTTGGCCACGCCGGGCATGGCTCGTAACGCGTCGGGATTTTTGGATTCAACGATTAAGGCGTTGGCGACCAATTCCACGGAATCCAGAACGGTAGCCTTGCTGCCGATGGCTTGCCGCAACTGCAACTGTTGAGCCCGAACGACAACGCGGCGTGACACCATGGCGCGCCTAACTTGAGCATGATCCCCGCCGATTGCTGATTTGGCGATGGCCGGTTCACCCGTCAGTTGCACAATATACTGATCGGGAATAATTTGAGCTGTAAGGTGAACGACGAATGCGAGTTGTAAGAAAAAGTATTTAGTACGAAGCATTTTTAATAATATCTACTGAATTATTTATCGGCAGGAACATGCATTTACTTGCCACATTGCTTCTACATTGAACACATCCAGCCCATAAACGTTGCTGCGGCAGGCGCATTGTTACACGGGGCTAGGCGAGAATGTCCTGAATCACGGTACCTTCCACGTCAGTCAACCGGAAATCGCGACCACTGTAGCGATAGGTTAAACGTGTGTGATCCAGCCCAAGCTGATGCAGAATGGTGGCCTGCACATCGTGCGGATGCACTGGTTTTTCCACTGCCTTGAAGCCGAATTCATCGGTTGCCCCGTAGACTGTGCCGCCCTTGATGCCACCACCTGCAAGCAACATACTAAAGCCATGGTTGTTATGATCGCGCCCATTCTGCACATTCACCAGACCACTCACTTCAACGGAAGGCGTGCGCCCAAACTCACCACCTACCAGCACAATGGTTTCATCCAACATGCCGCGTTGCTTTAGATCTTCAATGAGCGCGGCAATGGCTGGGTCGGCTTCCGCAGCCAGTACTTTGTGACGCATAATATCGTCGTGATTATCCCAGGGTTGGAAATTGCCGAAGTAAATCTGCACCGTGCGCACACCTTTTTCAATCAGTCGCCGAGCCATTAAACAGCCACGGCCGAAGTTGGTGTTGCCGTACTTGTTGCGGGTGACTTCTGATTCCTTGGTGAGGTCGAATACTTCAGGGGCTTCGGTTTGCATGCGGTAGGCCACTTCCATGGATTCCAGGCTGTTGTTCACCTCAGGATCGTCAGTGCGCATGCGGTTCAGTTTACTGAGAAGATCAATTTGATGTCGCTGTGTTTCGGCGGAGCGCTGGGCGTTGATGTAGGGAATTAATTGATCGGCCTTTTCATCATTCTTGATATGGACGCCTTGATGTGCGGCGGGTAGAAATGCGGAGGTCCAAAGTTGTGGGCCGACGGTTGGAATGCCGGGGCACATTACCATGTAGCCGGGCAGATTCTTGTTCATCGTGCCCAATCCATAGCTGAGCCATGATCCGAAGGAAGGGCGCCCAGGCAAGGGCACGCCGCAGTTCCAGGTGAACAGGGAAGGTTCGTGATTGGGGCGTTCTACGTGCATGGATCGGATCACGGCAAACTCGTCGATAACACCACCTGTCTTAGCAAAGAGCTCAGAAACTTCAATGCCGCTCTTGCCATATTTGTGGAATTTGAAAGGGCTGCCCAGCAATGTGCCGGTCTTCCGTTCCGTCTTTAAATTTCCCACGGGGCTAAGCTTGCCGTGCATTTTCTGGAGCATGGGCTTGGGGTCAAATGTGTCTACATGGGAAGGGCCACCATTGAGAAACAGAAAGATGAAGTGCTTGGCTTTGGGTGTGAAGTGAGTGGCACCGGAAAGCATGTCGGCCATGCCCACGGTTCCAAAACCGGCACTCATTGTTTGAATCATTTCACGACGATTTAGCATAATTGTGCCTTCCTAATTCACATACAGAAATTCATTGGAACTCATCAGTACTTGCAGATATTCCGGCCAGGCATCGGCACCATGGGCCACATAGGCTTGGCCTAACTTCTGTTCTTCGGCTTCCGGTGCCCTGCCAAAAAGCAGACGATAGGCTTCGCTGATTCTTTGGGTCTCAGGGATCTTTTCCAATCGTTTCACCAGTTGTTTGGCACTATCCATGACCATGCCACTATTCAACAGAAACAAGCGCTGCAACGGAACGTTAGTGGCCACGCGCTGTTCACTGGTTTGATTGGGATTCGGAAAATCAAACAGAGCCAGCATGTTGTCTAACTTCTTTCGACTGACGTAACCGTATAGAGTGCGCTTGTGGTTTGCATCATCAATGGGCTTGGCCTGACCGGCGCCAGTTTCGTCCAGCGTCCCAGCGGCGAAAAGCAGCGAATCGCGCAATGCTTCCGCATCCAGCCGCTTGCGATTCGCCTTCCACAATAGACGATTGTCGGGGTCTTTTATAGCAAAGGCGCTGTTGTCGACTGTGCCTTGTTGGTAGGTTGCACTCAGCACAATTTCACGATGCATTGCTTTGATAGACCAGCCGCTTTCCACAAATTTCGAAGCCAGATAATCCAGCAGTTCGGGGTGGGAAGGCTTTTCTCCCAGTGCCCCAAAGTTACTGGTGGTGCGGACAATGCCATCGCCAAAATGCCACTGCCACAAGCGATTCACCATTACCCGAGGCGTCAATGGATTGTTGGGACTGGCGATAGCTTCGGCCAACTCCAGACGTCCGCTACCTTTAGTAAACGGCTTTGGATGGCCGTCATCAGACAACACGGTGAGAAATGCTGGTGGAGCATCGTCGCCTAATGTAGAAGCGTTGCCGCGCACATGGATGCGTTGTTTCAGCAGCTTTTCTTTGTCCGCTAAAGCGTGAAGGAACGGGAATTTTTCCGGAACAGCTTTCTTATCCAGGTCGAGGCGAGTACGCAGTAAATCCTGGTGGCGTTTCCATTCCCCGGAAAGGAAGCGGTCAATTTTCTTGTCGCCATAAAACATGACCCCGCCTGTTCCAAACAGATCGCGCCACAGAAAATATTTATCGCGTTCCAGCGATGCCAGGTCTGCCTGACTCAGGTCGCCGCGTTTGGAAGAGCCACCCAGTGTGATGTTGTTCTTTTCATCAATCTCTTTCTTTTCACGATTCACGGCCAGGGCAAGTTGCTCAAATTCTTGCGCTAGTTTTTGCCAGTCATCACCATCTTTTGCGGCACGTAATTTGGACAGATACGTATGTTCGTGTTCTTTGCGCTTGACGTATTTCTGCCATTTTTCAAGCGTTTCACCGTCCAGGCCGGTGGGGTCAAGGCCGTCTTTAGGACCGCGCCCAAATGCGGCCAGAACATAATCAGCCGTGCGACTGGAAAGGATGGTGGCCAGTTCGTCACCTTGCCGTTGCAGGAAATCCTTCAGTTCTTTTTCAACATCGTCAGCACGCTTCTTTTTGGCTTCGTAGCTATCCACCACGTCCTTTGTGGCCAGTGGATATTCTTTGTATTCAGAGCTGTTGAAAATGCCCAGAAGCGAGTAGTAATCCTTGGTGGGAATGGGGTCAAACTTATGGTCGTGGCACTGGGCACAAGCAACCGTCAAACCAAGAAAGCCGCGCGTTGTGACGTCCACTCGGTCATCTTGAAATTCTGGACTAAGGCCGTACATTCCTAAGGCGGGCAACAGTTTCGGATCGTTCATGTGATCGGCAGCCAGTTGGGCTTTGACGAATTTGTCGTACGGCATGTCCGCGTTGAAAGCATCTACAACCCAATCGCGATAGCGGAAGGCGTTAGGGGCGGGCTCTTCCATGGTGGAATTCAACTTGTCGTCGGAATAGCGGGCGACATCCAGCCAATAGCGACCCCAGCGCTCGCCATAGCGTTTCCCGGCAAGCAGACGATCAACAACTGTGCGATAGGCGTCGGGGCTTTTATCAGCCAGGAACTCGGCCGTTTCTGCAGGCGTAGGAGGTAAGCCGCTAAGGTCGTAACTGACGCGACGCAGCAGTGTGAGTCGCGATGCGGGCTTGTTGGGCGTTATGCCATTTTGCTCTAACTTGGCGAGGATAAAATTATCGACAGGCGTTTTTATCCAAGCCGAATTTTTCACTTGCGGGGGCGCGGATTTCTTAACGGGTTGGAATGCCCAAAAGGATTTTTGATCGGGACGGATGACGTATTCTTTGGACTTGGTAGCGGTGGGTGAATCGGGCCACGTGGCACCTGTCTTGATCCATTCCTTCAAGTCGGAAATTTCGGCATCGGCCAGTTTTGCGCCATTGGGGGGCATCTTTAGACGGTCGTGCTCCCAGGTGACGGCCTTCATTAGAAGGCTTTCATCGGGATTGCCCACAACAATGGCGGCCCCGGATTTACCGCCTTGCAGCAGGCCGACGCGCGAGGTAAGTTCCAGGCCACCCATCTTCGATTGGGCATGGCAGGAATAGCAATTCCTGGCGAGCACGGGGCGCACGCGCATCTCAAAAAATTCCGCTGGAGAATCGGCGGCATGTCCGGTTAAGGCAAGGAGCGTGGCGATGCCGAGCAGTCTTCTCATGATCGCTATTTTATGCTATTCACGGGTCGATGGTTGGGGTGGAAGGGTGGAGAGCTCCGACCATCCTGTAGTCAACTTTGTTGGAGTGTAAGCACTCGACAAACTCTCGCAAATTCTTGGTTAATGTCATCGGGATAAGATCGTTCTCTGATTGCGAAAAATATATCGACCCGTTCTTGCGGGCTCATCCGACATCTTGCAAGCGAATCCGCCGCATCGGCTTCGTCAAAGCTTTTGAAAATGGAATATTTGCCGAAACGTCCCAGCGCCAGTATTATGCTTCCAGAAGCGCTTGGTATGGATGCTCAGGGTAACCTGTACGTGGGTCAACTGGGTTATGTTCATCGAGTATCAGCGGCCACCGGCTTGATCAGCAAGATTGCCGGTAATGGATTGTTCACCACAACCAGGGAAACCGGTGCGGCAACCGATGTCTCCATGGACCCTTTGGACATTAAAATAAACACTGACGGGTCTATTCTGATTGCCGATGCCACCAACCATCGCGTCCGCCTGCTTAGCCTACTGCGTCCGGCAAGCCTCACCATTTCCAGTGGCAACAATCAAGCGGTTCCGGCGGGCACAAATCTATCTATATCGGTTAAGCTGACTGACGCTGCGGGGCTGATCATTTACAATGAGCCAGTTACATTTTCCGTAGTGTCGGGAACAGCAACGCTATCAAAGTCCACTAACTTCACGGGGGCCGATGGCATTGCGGCAACGGTTGTGGCTGTGGGTGCAAGTGCCACGGGTGCAGTTACTGTGCGAGCTTCGGCAGCCAATCTAACACCAGTTACATTTACACTGACAGCATCGGCGGCATCCTCTGCGCTTCCTACTGTTAGTTCTGGCGGTGTGGCTGGCGCTCCGCTTTCAACACCAGCCATACGAGCCTTATCCAGCAACGCCATTGCCAGCGTGTTTGGAACTAATTTTGCAGCAGCAGGAACCAGCCGTATTGTGGGCGCTGCGGATTTGTTGGCGGGAAAGATACCCACCACTTTCGCTGGTGTATGTGTGCAGGTTGGCGCCGTGCGAGCTCCTATTTATGCCGTGTTCGCCAATCAGGTGAATTTCCAGGTGCCAGCGCTTGTGCCTGACGCCGCAACCGCCGATGTCCGGGTGATCACGTCTTGTGGGACGGCTGATGAAAAGATCAGCGCTCCAGAAGCAGTGCCTGCGCGCTCCGCCACACCGGAGTTTTTCTATTTTTCGCAGACGAGTGACGGTCGCAACCCCATTGCGGCGCTAAATGCTGTAACTGGCCAACCAGTTGGTGCCACCTTCCCGCCAGCGAAGCCCGGTGACATTGTTGCGCTCTATGCCACAGGTTTTGGCGATACCGACCCATCATTGGATGCTGGACAGATCCCCGATTCCATTGCTCGAGTTAAGGGTAACGTCCAAATCCAGTTCGGTGGCAAGCCACTGCCAACAGGGAATGTTCTATATGTTGGCATTGCACCATTCAATCCCGGTTTGTACCAAGTGAACCTGAAGATTCCTGACGATGCTGCGGATGGTGACATGGCGGTGACGGTGCTCATTGGATCGCAATCCACTCCGGTGGGGCCGTATCTTACAGTCAAGGGCAGCGGCATTGCACCATCCGATGTGGCCAAGCAACTGGAACTGCAGCGAATGCAGCGGATGGGGAATGTCGATAGGGAAAGGTTAGAGATTCGCAAGCGTTAGACAGTGGACGAAAAAAGCCCGCCGTTAGAGATGTCTCTAACTGCGGGCTTTTTTATTTCGAATGAATTATTTGGCCGATGCAGTCAGATGCACACGACGATTTTTTTGCCAGCAATCTTCATTTTCATCGGAGCACATGGGACGTTCCTTCCCATAGCTAACCGCTGTGAGCTGCCCGGCAGGAACACCCAGATTCACCAGGAATTCCTTAACAGACTTTGCGCGCGCATCGCCTAATGCAAGGTTGTATTCATAGGACCCGCGCTGATCGGCATGGCCTTCCAGCGTAACTTTTTCAGAAGCGTATTTAGTTAAGGTTGTCCGAATCACGGTTACGTCAGATTCCAGAACTTTCAGTGCGTCGGCACGAATGGTGCTCTTGTCATAATCGAAAAGAGCGTCTTCCAGTTTGGCGAGGCTTGAATCGAGCTGCGCTTTTTCCCTGGACGTAATGCCGTCGTTGGAACGATCAGGCTGAGATGTCGTCTTGGCCGGTTGTTGCCCGGATGCGGTCCGCACAGGGCCTCCATCTGACTTCGGTGCCGTAACCTGTTGCACGGGGGGTGGCGGAGGCGTGGCAGCCGCCATAGGCTTGGTGTGCGAACAGCCATTGAGGAGAATCAGGGAAAAGATTCCCCCTACTGCTAACTTGCTGGATTGCGTCATAAAATGCTCCTACCTGATCTTACACCTCCTGAGTTTATTTTTTAGCCGAGTACGTAATGATAAACTAAGCAATCTGCATTTCGGAGATATATGAATCAGGCATTGATTGACAGTTTGATTGTTAAGGCCAGCGACATTGGTCTGAAGTTATTGACTGGCTTAGCCATCTGGACCATTGGCCGTTGGTTGATCAAATTTGCGATCAACATGATGGCCACCCAAATGGAACATCGCCATCTGGACAAGACCATTATCGGCTATGCCCGCAGTACTGTGAATGTGGCGCTGAACGTGGTCCTGGCCGTGGTTTTATTGGGTGTTTTTGGAATTGAGACCACTTCCTTTGCCGCCTTCGTTGCCGGTGCAGGTCTGGCGATTGGCGCAGCTTGGGGCGGACTCCTCTCCAATTTAGCGGCAGGGGCATTCCTGATTGTGCTGCGACCATTCAAGGCTGGCGATACAATCAGTGCCGGTGGCGTCACCGGGAATGTGATTGAGATCGGGCTGTTTGTGACCACGTTTCTGACTCCAGATAACGTAATCACCTATGTTGGTAACTCGAAAATATTGAGTTCCACGGTGAAGAATTACTCGGCCAGTTCTTCTCGTCGAGTAGACATGGTCGGACATTTGAAGCAGTCCACGAATCTGGAAAAGACCATGGTTGAAGTGCGGGAAAGGTTACTCACCGTGCCCAATGTTTTAGCAATGCCAGCACCTGAAGTAAGCGTTCAGTCTTTCGATGAACATGGCTGCACGTTAGCAATTCGCCCCTATACGCACAGTGATCATTACTTTCAAGTGCAGTTTGACACAGCCGATGCAATGCGTGGATTGCTGGATGGCGCAAGGCCACACGGGCATGGTTGGCACGCCGATGGGGAAGAAGGCGAAGCTGCCGAAGCTGGGGAAGGAAGTGAGGAAGAGGAAGAATAAGTTAGCTGGATTCGGCGAGCCCCAGCCGCTCTGTCCGCATCACTTTCGACAACAGAAAAGTATCGGTGGAATAGCTGATCCAGCGCGCTCCCATTTGTTGCCACTGCTTAGCCGCTTCATGATTATTCACAAATATAGCCGCTGCTAAGCCCGCCTTAGTAGCGGCATGAATCACTCGCTGACCTGCTGCCAACACTTTCGGATGGGTCACTTCACCGGGCACTCCCAAACTTTGCGATAAATCATAGGGCCCAATAAACAGAGCATCCAAACCAGGAATGTTGGCGATCTCCTCAACCGCTTCCACCGCCGCTGCACTTTCCAATTGCAGGATCAGCGCCACTTCCCGGTTAGACCGTTCCATGAATTCCAAAGCTGGTTCCGCCGAATAGTTGGCCGCTCTTACAAACGGATTGAAGCCGCGCTTGCCGATGGGATGGAATCGGGCCCATTCCACCGCTTGCCGGGCTGCGGCAACGGACGCAATCTGCGGAACCTGCACGGCTGCTGCTCCGCAATCAAGCGCCGCCTGCATCCACTCCACCGTCAAACTTGGTAATCGAACAATGGCTGATATCGCTGATGCTTCGGCGGCGCGGATGAATCCCGGAAGCTCAGCCTGGGCAATGGGCGCATGTTCGCAATCAATCACCACAAAATCCCAACCAGCGTGGGCGGCTATCTCCACCGACGCCGGGGTGGGCAGTTCCACGAACATTCCGAACAGATTGTTATTTCGATTTAAAGCATGCATTTGGGGTGTTGAACGTCCCATGATAACGACTATGATAACGAGGAGATGGCGCGATACGCAGCAATAGATATTGGCAGTAATTCCGTCCGCATGGCGGTGGGGGAATTCTCTGTCAAAGATGGGATGAAAATTCTGGCAGCAGATCGCCAGGTGACCCGACTGGGTGCCAGTGTGTTTTCCGCTGGCGTGATTAGCAAGCAGGCCATGACCGACGTGCTGGCCGCACTGGAACGCTTTGCCGCAATCTATAAACCCATGCAAGTTTCCGCCACCAGAGCAGTGGCCACCAGTGCCATGCGCGATGCCCGCAATTCCGCTCAGTTTTTGGTGCGCGCAGGTAAGTTGTTAGGCGTGCCAGTGGAAGTGATTTCCGGTTTGGAAGAAGCCCGGCTGATCCACAATGGCGTTTCTGCTCGCTGGCCCAGTGAAGAGCGCCGCTTGATGATTGACATTGGCGGTGGCAGCGCGGAAATCATTCACTCGTACCGGGGCAAGCTGGTCTCAGCCGCATCAAAGCCCCTCGGCGCAGTTCGATTGACCGAAATGTTTCTGAAACATGATCCGCCATTGCCCGAAGAGCTGGAACGGATGGAAGGCTTTATTGACGAAAAGCTGAGGCCGGTGATGCGCGCAAGCGATCTGGTATTCGATGATGCGGTGGGCACATCGTCGACGGCAGGGGCGGTTGTCTGCGCCATCCAAAACATTGGACGTGAGCAACGGGATGCGGCGGACAGGGCCAAAGTCAACACTACCGACATCGGCGCATTGTATGCAAAATTGTCAAAATTGACGCTAGCCAAGCGACGCAAGACTCCCGGCATTGGACCACGTCGGGCTGAAATTATCATCGCCGGGGCGGCCGTGCTGCACAGAATCCTACGGGCTTTTGAGGTAAGCTCTGTGCAGTATTCCACTGCTGGAGTGCGCGATGGAATCCTGGCAGACCTTGCTGAAAGGCGCGCTGGTGCAGAGTTGACGCGTTTGAATGCGGAGCAGAAACGCAGCATTGAGGAATTGGCCAAGCGTTTTGGAGTCGATGTAATTCACGCTCGTCAGGTAGCGGGCATTGCCCATTCGTTGTTCGCCGGGTTGCGTCCACTGCATGAACTTCCGCCTTCTGCGGGAAAGCTTCTGGAAGCGGCGGCTTATCTTTTAGACACCGGCCACTACATTTCGGCTATGGCGCATCACAAACATTCTTACTATGTGGTGAGCAATGCCGACCTGGCTGGATTCACCAACGAAGAACGTCAAATCATAGCGCTACTATGCCGCTTCCATCGTAAGTCGATTCCAGAAACCAGGCACGACTTTTTTGTGGACCAGTCCGATGCTGTCCGCGAATTGGTGTGGCGGCTCATCCCGATTCTTCGATTGGCGGACGGGTTGGAAGAGAGCCATCACCAACGCGTTAAGCATGTGGATTGCGTCATAACAAATGGCAAAGTGGTAGTGTCCTTAGTGGCCAACGCCAATACAAACCTGGAGCAATGGGCCGGGGAACGTTCCGGTGCCGTGTTCGAACATATTTATGGAAGAAAGCTACAACTGGAACATTTATCCGCAGATGACGCAGATCAACGCAGATAACAGCCAACTTCAAGGTTGGATCACTGCCCATTTGTTTCTTTAGTCGCCATTAAAATCAGCAACTTCCGCGTCAACCTGAGCTACCATCTATTTCTTCTCAGATAGTCTGGTTCCAAGAAAACATGATTCAATTATTGCCGTCCACATGCTGTTCCCACAAAATATACTCATTTTAATCAAAAAACTCAACAAAGACTCGAAAACTCATTGACATTCCAGATATCATGGCCGATCATTAGAAAACTGCAGGTAGCTTTGAGAAAGACTTGTCAAACTTGACATGATTGCTATTTCTGTTGCCAGGCTAAGAGGAGATTCCATTGCGCTCAACAAACATTTCAATTTACATTTGCCTGCTCTTAGCGCCAACCTTTATTCTGGCCAAACGCAGCAATTTAGCGCGTCTGTTTCCGGTTCAGCGAATGTTGCGGTCACGTGGAGCATTACTCCGGCCGGCGTCGGCAGTGTGAGTACGACAGGTCTTTACACCACTCCCTCGGCGATACCTGCACTACAGACGGTTACGGTTAGAGCAACCAGCGTTGCAGATCCAACGAAATCAGCGTCAGCCGCTGTTTCGCTTTCCCCGTTGACCATCTCTATCAGTCCGTCGAGCGCAAACCGCTACGGCGGTCAAACACAGCAATTCAATGCGTCTATTCAAAAATCTACAAACACGAATGTAACTTGGTCAATCAGCCCTGCGGGGACTGGTTCAATTAGCGCCAGCGGTCTTTACACCTCGCCCAGTGCAGTTCCGAGTTCGACTACAGTAACAGTGACCGCGTCCAGCGCAGCCGATCCCTCTAAAACAATTTCGGCAGTAGTCAGCCTAAGTGCTTTGACGATGTCCATGAGTCCGCAATCGGCCAATCTGAATGCCGGGCAGACCCAACAATTCTCTGCTCAAGTGAACCAGAATACGATTACTGGGGTCACTTGGACCATCAGTCCAACAGTGGGTACAATCAGTGCGTCCGGTTTATATACTGCGCCAGCAATCCTCGGCAGCCAGCGAAGCATTATTGTCACGGCAACCAGCGTGGCCGATCCTACAAAGAGCCTCTCTTCAACGGTGACGCTGCTCTCGCCTGTCTCAGTGAGCCCAGCAAGCGCCACGCTCCTGGCTTCCCAGACACAGCAGTTCACGGCCACCGTTACAGGACTGGGTAACACTGCCGTCACATGGTCCATCAGCCCATCCTTGGGGTCCGTGAGCAGCACGGGTTTGTACACTGCCCCGGCATCCATCGCAAGCGTGCAGACAGTGGCCGTCATCGCGACGAGCGTAAGCGACACTACGAAGAAGGCGTCCGGGACCGTGACCCTCAATCCGCCAGCAGTGCCAGTAACCGTGACCGTAGCTCCGGCAACCGCGACGCTCTTGGCCGCCCAGACGCAACAGTTCACGTCAACAGTGACGGGTTCCGCGAATACGGCGGTGACCTGGACGATCAGTCCAGCCGGAACGGGAACCATCTCCTCAGCGGGGCTTTACACAGCGCCACCGTCAATCGCGACGCAAAACACAGTAACTATAAAGGCAACCAGCACAGCGGACACCACCAAATCCGCGACCGCAACGGTAACGTTGAATCCACCGGTGATTGTGACCGTAGCTCCGGCAACCGCGACGCTCTTGGCCGCGCAGACGCAACAGTTCACGTCAACAGTGACAGGTTCCGCGAATACAGCGGTGACTTGGACGATCAGTCCAGCCGGAACGGGAACCGTCTCCGCAACTGGGCTTTACACAGCACCAGCTACAATTAGCACGTCGCAAACGGTTACCTTGACGGCGACTAGCGCCGCCGATATAACGAGATCGGCCAGCGCCGTGATATCGCTGGTGCCTGGCACGGCTTCGCCCACTATATCCACGTTGTCCCCTGCCTCTGGAATTGTAGGAACGGTGGTGACTATCACTGGTAGCAACTTTGGAGCAAGCCAGGGAACAAGCACCATAACTTTCAACGGCAGGGCAGCAGGCACGGCCATTAGTTGGAGCGACACCAGCATCCTTGTAGTTGTGCCACAGGGCGCAAGAGCAGGACTCGTGGTGGTAACGGTGAACGGAACGGCCAGCAATGGCGCGCCGTTCGCGATTCGTCCCAACATCTCGTTTCTCACACCGAACTTGGGTCCAGTGGGAACCGTAGTCACAGTCAGCGGCTATGATTTCGGAGCAAGCCAGGGAAGCAGCACCGTGACGTTCAATGGCGTGGCCGCAGCCCCGGCTTCTGGTTGGAGTGTCACCAGCATTACGGTAGCCGCACCCGCAGGCGCAAGCACGGGAAACATCGTCGTAACCGTCAACGGTTTAGCCAGCGCGGGAAAACTGTTTGGGATTCCTGCCAACGTGATTTCCGTATCGCCGACTGGCGGCGTAGCCGGAACGCAAGTAACTCTTGCAGGTTCCGGTTTTGGCGCGGTGCAAGGTACAGGATCGGTCTGGCTGGGCAGCACTCTGGGCACGGTGACTACGGCCACTATCTCATCTGTTTCCCCGGCCAGCGGACTACCCGGAACGCAAGTAACCATTGCCGGGTCAGGCTTCGGGGCGGCTCAGGGCACTGGGCAAGTGTGGCTGGGCACCGCCTATGGCGTTGTCCAAAGTTGGAGCAATAGCCAAATCATCGCCCAAGTAGGGGCGGGAGCGGCTTCCGGCGTGGTTCAGGTGCTACAGAGTGGCGTGTGGAGCGCGACTACTCCCTTTACAGTGAACACGATTAGCCTGACGAGTGTAAGTCCAGTTTCAGGGGCTCCAGGAACTTCGGTCACATTCACAGGATCTGGGTTCGGGGCAACGCAGGGCGCGGGGGTTGTTTGGCTTGGAAGCACTACGGGTCAGGTTCTGAGCTGGAGCGACACTGCGGTTGTGGCCACTGTTGCACCTGGAGCGGTAACGGGCATCGCGCGGATTCAACAAGGCACATGGAGCAAGGCATTTAGCTACACTGTTCCTGGATCAGGAGGCAGCGTCACGATGCTCACGCCGAACTTGCTTAATATGGAAGTGGGGGATATTGGTTCGGTGCAAGCACTCAATGCGGCGGGACAACCGGTGACGGGATTAACCTGGACATCGAGCAGTCCAACGGTAGTCAGCCTTTCCACCGACAATCCACCGGTTCTCACAGCGCTTGCTGCGGGGCGCGTGACGATCACGGCGGGCGGTGCTTCGGCTGATGTGACGGTTTCAGCCGGGCCGATGCCTGTGGGTACGGTGATATGGTCGAATCCAACGGCTGCCAGTTACATGGTGCCAGCCGTACCGAGTTCCTCCGGCGTAGCAGATATTTTCGCGATTGAGGGAACCTCCACCATCAAAGCCATCACCAAGGACGGCAATGTAGCGTGGACGACCAACGTCAATGGCAATTTATTGACCTCTTGTGGCCCCACAGCAGATTTCCAAGGCGGCTTGGTTGTCAGTTGCTTCGACAGCATTTACAAACTGGATGGGCTCACTGGACAAGCCTATCCAACCTATACAAATAGCAACCCACTGAACGACCTACTGATTCATACTGACGGCACTATCTTCAACGCGCCGCTGGCGACGTTCGGGTCCGATACTGCTGTGATTGGCATTGACCCTATTACGGGCACCCTAAAGTTCAGTATCCCGCTCCCGGGCAGTGCATCGGATATAATTGGATCAAATTTATTAGGTAGTCGCATCGTTGCGGGCGATGGCTATG
>JANMWO010000422.1:0-4355 GCA_031394025.1 Acidobacteriota bacterium | reverse complement strand
CCACTGGTTCAGCCCTTTTGCGTCAAAGGAATCTACTTTTGCAAACTCCGGTCCATCCACCATCTGCACTTTCAACGGTGCCTCCATGTGATGCAAAACCCATTCGTAAACTCTGTCCTTTTTGGTCTCCGATTCCACACGATAATAATCCAGTGCAGGCGAAGCGTGAAGCTGAGAAATAAAATCCGCATCTGGTTCCCAGATGAAAAACTCACCGCCAAGCTTGGGATAGTAATGCAATTCCATCGGACCTTGATCGGCTAACGATGCAAGTGGCAACACCGCTCCGTTTTTCACAAACAGCGGGATTTCACCTTTCACCATTTTGATCTCTATGGTTTGTCGCCCAGAGAATTTTTGTCCACCAGGGAAACTGGTCCAATTTCCGCGCGGTAAATAAACGGTGCGATGGTCCAGTGGATCGCAAAAAGGTGCAACCAGAATTTCGTCACCCAGCATAAATTCATCGCTGCGTTTCAAGCCTTCAGGGTCGTCTGGAAACTGCATCGGCAAGGGGTGAATCATCGGGTAACCCTTGTCCTTGGCCTCTTGCAGATACGTGATCAGAAACGGGGTGAGTTGTTTGCGGATGCCGGTTGCCACGCTCCACTCCTTACGGTAGATCATCGGAATCAGTTGACCCAACAACTGCATGTTCTGGTCCGCTGCATAGTCTTCCAAGTTGATGGCTGCAACCCGAATCCCCGAAAGCGACGCGTGGACCAATGCCGAAATCGCCAAACAACTGGTCGATTGCTTTTCCATCTTGTGTGCGAATTTCGGCAAGCGCAGTGCTGAACGCACGTTGACGTCTTCCTCGCCGTAATCTACTGGGGGCAGCCACTTGGCCCTTTCTTCAAAAATATCTTTTACCGACGGACCGTAGTGAAACGTGTATTCCACTTGATTCCCACCAGTGATTTCCGTGCGAGCATCGGAAACATTGGTCTTCCCCAAGTCGAAACGAACTTTTCCAGCAGGGCTGTAATTCAATCCATAACCCGCTGTTGAGACCAGAAATGGATCTTGGCTCTCAATCATCATTCCCTTTGCACTAAGCGTTTTCTCTGTGCGTGGACCTAATCCGAAGAATTCCTCCTCAACACGAATTTTGCGATTCAGGGTAATCTTGTCGGCTTTTTGCTGCACTCCCACAGACTCATGTAGTAAAAGTTTTTCCAGACCATCGCGAACTTCAAAGGCCAAGGTTGACTCAACAATCTTCACTATCAGGTGTTCTGATCGAAATTCAATGACACCGGTTTTATTGGTTCTGGTAACGGCCACTGTTTCCGCAACGCGGTCCGGTTTGGATGGAATGGGTCCATTCCAAGTACGAAGGAATCGGAAACTGGAATGGGAAAGCCATTCAATTTCCGCAGCTCCTTTGGAAGCGGGAAGGGCATAGGTATTTCCGGCTTTTGCCGACTGCACCACCAGCAGAAAAGCAATGGCTAGTTTCAAATTAAGAACAGCTCCGTTTGGATTTCTCCAGTCACACGGGCTTCTGTTTCTCCGATAAAAACATTCACTTCAGAACGGATACCGAACTCCGGCAGATAGACCCCAGGCTCAATGGAAAAGCAGGTCCAAGGGATAATGCGGCGGTCATCGTGAGTTTCCAAATTATCCATGTTGGCCCCTGTCCCATGCACTTCTTCGCCAATCGAATGCCCTGTCCGATGGAAGAAATATTCCCCCAACCCATGTTCCGCAATATGTCCACGGGCAACGTCGTCCACTTGAAAACCGCACAACTTGTCCCCGGCAGCTACTGACTTTTTGATGAACGCAACGGCGGCATTTCTGGCACCAGAAACAATGTCGAACACGCGCACCATTTCGCTAGGCGGCTGATCGCCAGCATAGCCCATCCAGGTGATGTCGTAATAAACTGAACCCGCAGTTTTCAGCTTGGCCCATAGGTCAATCAGCACCAGATCGTTCTGCGAAATGTGGGAAGAGTTTTCCCGCGTCGGTTCATAGTGCGGATTGGATGCGTTTTGGTTGACGCCCACAATAGGGCCGTGATCGGTCAATAAGCCTTCATCATCAAAGGCACGAAGAATGAATTGTTGCACTTCAAATTCAGTGATGGCGGCGCGGCCGCGCAAGCAATCCCCGATATGCTCAAAGGCGGTGCGGCGAACTTTGTCCACGCGTTTGCCAGCTTCCAAATGGGAATCCAGCTTAGCCTGATTCCATGTAGCTTCAAATTCTTGGACCAGATTCGCCGAAGTAACAATTTCAATGCCAAGGCTCCGAACCAGCTCAATGGTCCCAGCATCCACCATGGCTACATAGGGAATGGCGCAGTTGGCTGAATACTGCATGGCCACTTTTTTCGCACCGGCAGTAATTGTTCGAATGCCTTCTACTTGTGCGGCCCAACCGGAGTACTGCGTCTTTTCTCCAGGCAGTGCATTGAGCATACCGGCTTCAATTTGATGCACCAGTTTGCGCGGCTCGCCAGTTGCCGGAATGAAATAATACCAACGCCGCGTGGTCATTCGTTCCGGTGCAAACTGCAGTACTCGATAGGCTAGCGGGTCGCGCCCGTGATGATCAAAAAATAACCAACCATCCAGCTTTTCAGCACGCAAAGCAACTTGGATGTCCGCAATGTTCATCGCACTCCTCCCATCATTTTTACAATCGGCCTGGTGAGGAACAGCATGAAAATTGCTGACCCAATGCCCACCATTCCAACTATGGTGAACAGTTGCGCAATGGGCATGCCGTCGTAGACACCGGCCAGGCGACCACTGATAAAGTTGCCCACAGAAGTGCCCATAAACCACAAGCCCATCATCAGGCCTACAAGATTCCTGGGTGCCAGTTTGGTCATGGCACTTAAGCCCACCGGGCTAAGGCACAACTCGCCAACGGCATGAAGAACGTAACAACCAATCAGCCACATCACGCTGGCTTTGACGCCAGGGGCCAAGGTTTTAGCCGCCGCTGCCATCAGGAAAAAACTCAATCCAACAAACGCCAGTCCCATCACAAATTTCATAGGCGTAGTGGGACCACTGTTTCCCAATTTCAGCCAAATGCTCGCAAACACAGGTGCAAGCAGGATCACCGCCCCCGGCTGAACGAATTGAAGTGCGCTGGCTGGGAAATCGATCCCGAATAATTGAGTTATTGTGTGTTCTTCTGCAAAAAGATTGAGCGTTGATCCAGCCTGCTCAAAGGAGGACCAAAAAATGCAGGCGGCAAGAAATAAAACCAGGATCACACCCAGACGTTGGCGCTCTTCGCGGGTCCAATCACCAAAAAATAAAAGGCCACTAAAGGACACTACAACTGTGATCACTAAAAGCACGGCAAAAGCATTGGAGATTGAAATCGCGGTGATCTCGATCAACCCAAATGTATGCAGAGCACCGGCAACAAAAACCAATCCCAGTAATACCGCAAGCCATATCCGCAAGGTGGCGGTGCTTTCTTTGACAATCGTTTGCGAGGGTTTTATTTCCGAAAAATATTTAGACCCAAACCAGAATTGAATCACACCAGCCATCATCCCCAGCGCCGCCAAACCAAAACCATAGTGCCAGTTGACGCGCTGGCCAACATAGCCACAAATGATGGGAGCAATGGTCGACCCAGTGTTGATGCCCATGTAAAAAATTGAAAATCCTGAGTCGCGCCGGATATCGCCTTTGTCGTACAGCGACCCCACTAGAGCGCTGACGTTGGGCTTCAATAAACCCGTTCCACAAACAATCAACAGCAGTCCAAAATAGAAAGTATTTAATAGCGGCAAGGCTAGGCAAACATGCCCCAAGGCAATCAAAGCACCACCCATCAGGACAGCCTTTTTTGCCCCAAGAATCCGATCCGCTATCCACCCACCCGGTAAGCAAGCCAGGTAGACAGCACCCGTGTATAGGCCGTAAATGGCCCCTGCTTTGGTTTTATCGAACCCCAAGCCACCGCTAGCCACTGGCGCAACCATGAACAAAATCAGCAGCGCCCGCATCCCGTAGTAGCTGAAGCGTTCCCACATCTCTGTGAAAAACAACGTGGCCAGTCCCCGCGGATGTCCAAAAAATTGCGTATCTTGAGTAGCCATTTCTTAAACCGACCTCTTTCCCCATTCAATGCACACCGGCCAGTGGATCACGCCGGCCACGTCTTTGGCATCAATCACGGTGATGGTCATGCGGTCATCAATCCAATCCTGACTGCTTCCGTCCTGATTTTGCGTGGCAACTGTCAGTGTATATTCCCCGCGCGCCAGCAAGCAATCAAAGCTGAAATTCACTTCCATCATTTCGCCAGCTTTCCAGCAACCCAGGTCAATACCTTCCAGCACCGTGTTGGTACCCCAAATATCCAGGCCTAAC
>JANMWO010000377.1:0-2077 GCA_031394025.1 Acidobacteriota bacterium | reverse complement strand
CTCGCAGGAAATCCGCACCAACATCAAGTATCCGGTACAGGCGCGTAAAGATGGATTGCAAGGCGAAGTGTTGATCGAAATGACCATAGCCGCCAATGGCGAGGTCAAGGATGTAGATGTCAAATCGTCGACCAATCGCGCGTTTAACAGCGTAGCGATCGCAGCGTCCCGCCAATTCAAATGCAATGGTCAGGGCAGAGATGTACGGGTGCAGGTGCCCTATTCGTTTAAGTTGGTCGATTAGTTCAGCATTGATCCCATCGTTCAGGGCCAACGCGTCCTGGCGGTTTTTGGCGCAACTCGATTTTCAGTTTGTTATTTTTTATCGGAGGAAATATGTCATTCATTAAACGCATCCCGGCGCTGCTGATAGCGGCAGTTGTTTTTTGCGCACCGTTGGTGACAGCGGTCATCGCGCTTCAACCTGCGACCGCTATTGCCCAGGCGCCCGCTGCCGACGCTCCCAAGGCCGCTGAACCTGCGGCTGCACCTGCAGCAGCACCAGCAGGACCCACGGTCACGAAAGAAGCCGTGGAAAACCCCTACGGGATCAAAGCCATGCTGGAACACGGTGATTTCGTGTCCAAGGGGACGCTCGCCATCCTCGTCATTATGTCCATGGGCACTTGGTACATCCTGATCGTGAAACTTTTTGAACAGTTCCGGCTGATGAACGAGTCCAAGGAAGTGGGTGAGTCGTTCTGGGCAGCAGGCTCGCTGCAGCAGGGCATAGACGGCTTGAAAGAGGGAAGTGCATTCCGCTTTATCGGTGAGAGCGGCATCAAGGCGACCAGCCACCACTCGGGGCTTATGGGTGACGTCGATCTGAACGAATGGGTCACCATGTCGATCCAGCGCGCCTCTGAAAACGTACAGAACCGCACGCAGGACGGACTGGCGTTTCTCGCAACGGTCGGTTCCACGGCACCGTTCGTGGGTCTGTTCGGTACGGTGTGGGGGATCTATCACGCATTGACAGCCATCGGCATTGCCGGTCAGGCATCGATTGATAAGGTCGCCGGCCCGGTTGGCGAAGCGCTGATCATGACGGCGATCGGTTTGGCCGTCGCAGTTCCTGCGGTGTTGGCATATAACTGGCTGGTTCGCCGCAACAAGGTTGTGATGGAACGCATTCGCGCTTTCAGTGCTGATCTTCACTCTGTGCTTTTGAGCGCCAGCGGTAAAAAGAAATAGTCACCTGACGCACATAGTTAAAGACGCATGAGGAGCGCGGTATGGGAATGAGCGTAGGTTCGGACGGTAGTGGCGAAGATGAAGTCATCTCCACTATCAACACCACACCACTGGTAGATGTAATGCTGGTATTGCTGATTATCTTTCTGATTACGATTCCAGCGATCGTCCAGAACGTGCCCGTTGTGCTGCCGGCCGAGCGCAATATCGTCACGCAGACCAAGCCGGAAAATATCGTCATCTCGATAAATAAGGACGGTGACATCTTCTGGAACCAGCAGCCAATGGCCGACGTAGACGCACTCTTCGATAAACTGAAGGTGATCGCGGTGCTGGTGCCGCAACCGGAAGTGCATATTCGCGGCGACGAGAATGCACGCTATGAATCGGTGGGTAAAGTGGTCTATACGATGCAGCGTGCCAGTATTCTGAAGATCGGCTTTATTACCGAACCTCCTCCGCTGAACTAGAAGGGACTTGTCATGAGCATGAATGTAGGACCAAGCGGGGGCTCCAGTGAGCCAGAAGTCATGATGGACATCAACACCACGCCGTTGATCGACGTCATGTTGGTGTTAATTATCATGTTGATCATCACCATTCCGATCCAGACGCACGCGATTAAACTCAACATGCCGGTTGGTAATCCGCCGCCACCGCCGACGCCGCCTGAGATTGTGCAAATCGACGTGGATTTCGATGGCACCGTTCTTTGGAACGGCACCATTATTCCCACGCGTGATGAGCTCGAATTGCGCCTTAAAGCCGCAGCCGCACAACCCGTTCAGCCCGAAGTGCATTTGCGCCCCAACAAACTGGTGCTATATAAATCAGTGGCGATGGTGATGGCGTCTGCACAACGGCTGGGTATAACCAAAATGGG
>JANMWO010000298.1:0-7379 GCA_031394025.1 Acidobacteriota bacterium | reverse complement strand
TACTGTTTCCGTGTGCTCGAACATTTCGCGTTTCAGGTCGATCAGTTCGCCCTTCATGTTGTCGCGCATATCGCGTTTCAGGTCGACCAAATCACCCTTTAGTTCATGCCTCAAGCCCGATAGCCCAGCTTTCAAGTCGCCTTTCATTTCGGCTTTCAGGTCGTGCATGTCGGCTTTGAAGTCGGCTTTCAGTTCGAGCAAGCCGCCGTTAAAGCCTTTCATTTCGGCTTTCATCTCTTCCAAATAAATCTTCAGTTCTTCGTCCATGAGCAACCTCGCACCTTTACTATACTGTTTCCGCTCTGGCCTGGCTATACCCCCATTATTTGGGAGATCTAATCCTTTCCCTAGCCTTAAATTCGTTAAAACTCCACCCCTTGCGTTCCTCGTGAGCCAAGTATAATATCTTTAGTAACCTCTTCCAGGCGTTTGTCGCCCTTCACTTAGGGGAAATTAGCGATCATGTCGGCATTCATAAACCCAATCACGTCTCCTTCGCCAACGCCAGAACCACCGAAGCTGGTAGCGCCACCTGCTCCACCGCCTCAACGCTCTTACAAACTATGGGGTGGAATACTGGTCGCAGCTTTAGTCGCACTGGCCGCTTGGTATGGCTTACGCTCTTCACCAGAACAGACCACAGCAGTAGTGGTGATTCCAACGGTGAAGGCTGAAATCGGGTCTATTCAGCAAGTAATCCGCGTTGCTGGTCAGACAGCTACCCGGCAATTCGCCACTATTACCGCCCCAATGATTCGCGGGCCAGAGGGGAATCGACCCATGGTTCTGCTCAAGCTTGCTCCATCCGGCGCGATGGTTAAGAAAGGTATGATTCTTGCTTCCATCGATGGACAAGCCATTGAAGATCATCTGGAAGATGTAAAAGACATCGTAGAAGCGGCCCAAGCGGATGTCCGTAAGCGCGAAGCAGAACTGCTTCTGGACATGGAAACAATCCGTCAGAATGTCACCTCAGCCAAAGCCGAAATGGACAAAGCGAAGCTGGAAGCATCTGCCGCAGAAGTGCGCACGGAAGTAGAACGACAATTATTGTCATTGGCCTTCGATGAATCCACCGCCCGCTACACCCAGTTGTTGGGCGACATTGAAAACAAGAAAAAGTCCGATGCAGCGAATTTGGGTATTTTGAAGCTTACCTTGGAACGCCATAAAAGACATTACGGTCGGCATCAGGTGGACTTAGAACGATTCATCATCCATGCTCCAATTGACGGCTTACTTGTCTATTCCAGTGTTTGGGGCGGCAGTTCCATGCGGCAGATTGAATTAGGAGACCAGGTTTCCCCAGGCCAGCCATTCATGAAAGTAGTGAACACCGCTACCATGACCGTGGAAGCCAAAATCAATCAAGCCGAAAGTGAACGTTTTCGTATTGGCCAACAAGCCACGGTCACTTTAGATGCGTTCAACAGCAAATCCTTCCCAGCGGCAGTGTATTCCATCACTCCCATTGCGGTGGGTGGCTGGCGCCAAAATTACTTTATTCGGAACGTGCCGCTACGCATTGCGATCACTGGTTCCGACCCGCAATTGATTCCCGATCTTTCCGCTGCTGCCGACGTAGTTCTGGGCAAACAGGATGGCAAAGTGGTTGTCCCGCTGGGGGCTGTCAAGCTGGAAAACGCAAAGGGCTATGTTGCCGTTAAAACTGCCAATGGTTTTGAAACTCGCGAAGTGGCACTGGGCATGCGTAACGATACCCACACTTCCATTCTTTCCGGCCTCAAAGAGGGCGAAGAAGTCAGGGCAACCTTCTAAACTTTGCTGAATACAACTTTCCGCTTATTGCTATTCGTTGGTTTACTTGCTGGCACGTCCCAAGCCGAGCGACCTTCTGTAATCCTTGACTCTGGAACAGCACATTTAACGATTGATCTACTCGGCGGTGGCATCACCGGATTCCAGTTAAAGGGACTGGCCCTCAATCCATTTACTTGGGAACAGAAGGGTGCAGAAGACGAGGCCAGACCTCGGGGTCACTTTCTGTGCCTCGATCGCTGGGGTGCTCCTTCCGATGCTGAAAAAGCCAACGGTATGCCCTTTCATGGGGAAGCTTCCAAAGTTTTGTGGAAGGTGCTGAGCAAATCGGAATTTGAGGTTACCATGTCTGCCGATTTGCCTCTGGCCAAATTAGCGATCGTTCGCACCGCGCGCATTGTGCCCGGTTCGGCATTGGTTGAAGTTTCTGAAACTGTGACCAATCGCAATCCCCTGGGACGCATTTTCAATTGGGTTCAACATCCGTCCATTGCCCCGCCATTCCTTGATGAAACCACAATTGTGAATGCAAATGCCGGAGAAGGATTTCCGCAATGGGCACCCATGCCTGAGCCTGAAGAGATGGCTGAGCGCTGGCCCATGGCGCGCAGTGAAAAGAAGACGGTGGATGTCGGTCAGTTGACGAATGATCCAAATCCTAACGTCGTATCCTACGTGGTGGACGCGGATATGGGATGGACCACGGCCACTACAGCATCGAAAGAGTTGTTGGTGGGCTATTTGTGGAGCACCAAAGACTATCCCTGGTTCAACGTTTGGCGGCATGTGGAAGATGGCAAGCCCGCAGCCAGGGGCCTGGAATTCGGCACTACGGGATTGCATCAGCCTTATCCTGTTCTGGTGAAGAAGGGTACAATTTTCAATCGCCCGCTGTATGCCTACCTGGATGCAGGCGAATCGCAGACACGCAGCTACACCATGTTTTTGGCACGTGTTGCCAATCAATATTCAGGAACAGCAGCAGTTACGCGAGCCGGCAAACGGATTACGATTCGAGAGAAAACGCTGGGACGTCCGATGATCTACGTTGGCGTTGCCCAGTAGCGGAACGCCTGCAAAGAATCGGGAGTTATTTGTTCGCCACGTTCCTCCATGCGAAACACTTCTGCGACGTTTACGAAATATCCGCTCACAACTTCTTCCGATTGAAAGCACATGGGGCCATCCCATTGGCACGAATAAATGGCACCAAAGACTCGGGAAAGATTATCTTCAAAGTACAGAACGCCGTGACTTTTCAAAGCCACTCCAGTGATTCCTAATTCTTCGGCAAGTTCGCGTACTGCGCCGGAATCGTAGCTTTCCCCTGCGAGTGTGACCCCACCTGCAGCCAGATCCAGAAAGCCTGGATAGATATCTTTGGTCAGAGTGCGCTGTTGAATGAACAGCTCCCCTTTTGAATTGAATACGAATACATAGGTGCACCGATGCAGCAAGCGCTGCCGCCTCATTTGAAGGCGAGAGACAACGCCCGTGGGTTGATTCTGTTCATCTACGATTTGGACTAGTTCTTCAGCAGGCGACATAAAATCCAAGACAACCTAAACCCGTTGCACGACCGCTGCCACTGGCTTGGACCCTACTGGGATCAGATTAAACAGCGGGGCCAGCTTTGCCCGATTCCGTGTAATCGACTTCACCCGAATCACGGCCATGTCGCCTGAATCCTGATTCAATACCAGCACGAATTCGTTGTCCGGAGTAGCCATCAGGAAACCTGGATTCTTACCCACTGCCACCACCGCAATCACTTTGTGAGTGGCAATATTCATAATGGTCACGTCCCCTGTTTGAGGGCTGGCCATGAACAGGTAATCCACTTCTGGCGTGGTCACTGTAGTCATACCGCGTGGGGCGTGACCGGCCAGAATCGTTTCGGCGACTTCAGTCCGGTATGGATAGACTATTGCCAGCGTATCGGAACCTTCACCAGCCAGAAACAACTGCCCACCATCGTTCTTGAAACACCAGTAATCGGGACGAACGGCCAGTTGCAAATGGCTGTAAATGCCCCCGTCAGGAACGGAAAATATGGTCAGCAATTTGTTCGACGGATCACCGGCCATGACCGCTTTCCCATTCGATTGGAAACGTACAATGGAATACTGCCCTGCCCCTGCCAATTGATTGATAATTTTTCCCTGTTCCAAATGGATCAGAACGGGCCGTGCGCCGGGGCCAAAGCTAATTACGGCATAGCCATTTGAAACATCGAAATCCACGGGCACGGCAGGCAATGGGATGGTGCGCCCTACCTTCCAATCGGGTAACTTGACTTCGATCAGGCGATGGGGATGAATGGCTAGAGCCCACAGAATGCCGCCGTCGCTGGATAGGCGGATGTGGGTTAGCGGCTGGTTGGCTTTCCAGCGACGACTGAACTTCAGGTTGGCGGAATCAATCTCATGAACCGATCCATTTTCGGGTGTAAGGGCGTAGACTTTGGGTTCAGAAGGGTGCGCCAAAATTTCTGTTGGACGTCCATCCAAAGGAATATGACGAGCTACGGCGAAAGCAGAAAGATCCACGGCAGCAACCGCTTTGCCTTCCTGATTGGCTACAAAGGCGTAACCAGGGAATCCAGAAACTTTCGGTTTGGAGCAGCTTTCAAGGCAAGCGGCAACGGGAATACTTAGAAAATGGCGGCGATGCATGAACTTCTTCTATTCTAGTGAATATCGTGGCTATCTTACTGCTAGCGCAAATTCTATCGTTGACGGGCTTGTTGGCCAATTGGGCTGCTGAAATTTCTCAACAAAGCGGCGCTCAAGTTGTGGTGATTCAACTGGAGCCAGGCGAATTGCCGCAGCAGGAGCCACACAGAACAATTGCCCGCCAGCATTTTGCCGCCCCTTCCTTCCAACAATTGTTTTTGAGTGCGCAGGCTTTGAGCTTGAATCCACCATCGGGAAAGTATCAGTACATTTTTGTGAATCGTCTGCTGGCCCCCAAAGATCCAGAGGCGCTTACGGGATTGCTGGCCCATGAGTTGGGACATTTATGGATCAAGGCTCAAGGATATGCCGCACCTAAATATTTGGCAGGGGAAGCAGGCTGTCTTTCTGTCACAACAGGGGACGCGTTGCAGCATATTGTGATGCGGGATGAAATGGATCGGCGAGGGATTATTTGGCGCCCTGGCCTGGTCAGGCAATTCATTCCTGCGCTGGAGCAAATGGCTCAGGACGACCAGGCTGACCAGCATCCGCAAGTTCCACGATGCCAGCGGTTGGCCCAGGTTTTATTATGGCTGGATGTGGAATTGGGTATCAGCGATAAGGATTGGGACCAAAGGATACGGTTTCTTAATTTGATGGAAAAACGGTTTCCAGAAGTTGCCGTAAAAGGAAAGCAACTGGCCGCAGAGTTGGCCAAGTTGGATCTGCGCGATAAGCAAGTGCACCGTCAGGAATTGGCACGAGTTTTTGAAAGCTTGAAAAAATTTGTTCTATCGCAACCGTAACAAGCTGGTAATTTATTCAAAAGTTACGGGTAAACGGGTTGCCCGTCTGGGTGGCCTATGCTACAGTTCAGGATGAGCTGCCTTTGGGCTGTTCGCCACCTCCTCCCAAAGACCTTCCTTCAAGGCTCAGGAGTTATTTTCAGTTCATGAATTTCCGATCACTTTTCAGCTTATTTTCCTCTGACCTTGCCATTGATCTTGGTACGGCCAACACGCTGGTCTACGCCAAAGGCAAAGGGATTGTGGTCAATGAGCCGTCCATTGTCGCCATTAACAAGACCAACGGTGAAGTAGAAGCGGTTGGTAAAGAAGCCAAGGAAATGGTGGGTCGAACTCCGGGCAACATTGTTGCCATCCGGCCAATGAAAGACGGCGTGATTGCCGATTTCAAAGTCACCGAGCGCATGCTGAATTATTTTATTCAGAAAGCGCACGGGCGAAAGATGCTGGTGCATCCGCGCATTGTCATCGGCGTGCCCAGCGAAATCACCCAGGTGGAAAAGCGAGCTGTTATTGATTCCGCTTATCGGGCCAAAGCCTCTGAAGTATTTTTAGTGGAACAGGCGATGGTGGCGGCAATTGGTGCAGGACTTCCCATTACTGAACCTTCAGGGAACATGGTGGTGGATATTGGCGGTGGCACAACCGACGTGGCGGTTATTTCGTTATCGGGCATTGTCTATTCCCGATCTGTGCGTGTGGCTGGCAACGAAATGGACGAAGCCATTATTCAATATCTGAAACGCAAGTATAATCTTTTGATCGGTGAACGCACCGGGGAACAGATCAAGATGCAGATTGGTTCAGCCTATCCGCTGGATCGTCCTTTGACCATGGAAATTAAAGG
Source organism: Acidobacteriota bacterium (assembly GCA_031394025.1). Taxonomy (GTDB): domain Bacteria; phylum Acidobacteriota; class Terriglobia; order Bryobacterales; family Bryobacteraceae; genus JANXSF01. The sequence goes on along the minus strand of JANMWO010000298.1, from coordinate 1,269 downwards.
TCGCAACCTGATTGAAGGTGTTCCCAAAACTTTAACCATTGACGATTCAGAGATCCGCGAAGCACTTTCCGAATGCATCGCCACCATCATGAATGCCATCCGCGTAGCACTGGAACGCACCCCACCGGAACTGTCCGCCGATATCAGCGACAAAGGCATTGTCTTGACGGGCGGCGGCGCCATGATCAAGAATCTGGATAAGCGAATCCGCGAAGAAACTGGTTTGCCCGTTTCTATTGCGGAAGATCCGCTGGCGAGCGTTGTGCTGGGAACCGGTAAGATGTTGACTGATTTCAAGCTGCTACGCCGCATCGCCATCGAGTAAAGTAGAACGGAAGGGGCATTGGCGCTGCCAATAGCTTCCGCCCTCCCCACAATGGATGCAATTTTAAGCCGTTATCGCAGTTTAGCGGTGCTTGTCACCGTAATTCTGGCACAACTTGTGCTGGTGGCCTATCAGCGTAAAAGCGACAACGATATGGCATCGGTAAGGGTGTGGGCGGTGACTGCGGTAACTCCGGTGGCCCGTGTGCTGGAAAGCGTCCGCCGCAACAGCTTTGGATTTTTTCAAAATTACTTTGTCCTGGTGGATCTGCGTGAAGAAAACAAAAAGCTGAAAGATGATTTAGGGAAATTCAAGCTTGAAAATCAGTTTCTGAAGAACGAATTGCAAATGGCTGACCGTGTGCAAGCGCTCAGTAAATTTCAGGCAAAAACCCCATCACGCACAGTAGGAGCCCGCATTATTGGCACCGGGACCGGGACAAATTCCAAGATGGTGCTGGTGGACCGCGGTACGTCCAGCGGCGTGGAACGGGGAATGGCGGTGATCACTCAAGATGGAATTGTAGGTAAAGTGGTGGCCAGCTACCCCATTGCATCGCAAGTACTGCTGATCACCGATACCAGTTTCCGCGCTGGAGTCATTTCGCAAAAAGGGCGCGTCCATGGAACCGTCAAAGGGATTGGCCAAAGCCGGGTAATGGTGGATTACATTCAAAATGAAGACAAGGTTGAAGTGGACGAAGAGTTTTTTACCTCCGGCGAAGATCGAGTTTTCCCCAAGGGATTGGCCGTCGGTAAAGCGGAAATTGTTCGACCTGGCACTAGTTTTAAGGAAGTCCAATTTGTGCCTTCCGGTCTGCAATCCGTTTTAGAAGAAGTGCTGATTGTGATTGAAGGAGTTCATCAGAGAATTCCCGATTTTCTGCCCGGCTTGCAGAATCCGGTGGTTCTGCAAACGCCCTTGCCCCCAGGGTTGAATGAAAA
>JANMWO010000288.1:0-9666 GCA_031394025.1 Acidobacteriota bacterium | reverse complement strand
GTACCTCGATTCCTGCCCTGGCGCAAAAGAATCTTTCTGGATCGACGGAAATCCAGTTAAATCTGGAAAAGCTGGGCGTACTGGGAAATGTTTTGATGATCGCCGCCCACCCGGACGACGAAAATACGGCGCTGCTGGCATGGCTTGCCAAGAGCCGCAAATATCGCACAGCCTACCTTTCGCTGACCCGTGGCGAAGGTGGTCAGAATTTGATTGGCAGCGAACAGGGCGACCTGATGGGCGTCATCCGCACGCAGGAATTGTTGGCTGCGCGGCGTTTGGATGGGGCGGAGCAATACTTTTCTCGAGCCATTGATTTCGGCTTTTCCAAGACCCCTGCAGAAACATTTACCAAATGGGATCGTAAAACAATATTGGGCGATGTTGTTTGGACCATTCGCCGCTTCCGGCCCGACGTCGTGATCCTGATTTTTTCCGGTACCGCGCGCGATGGTCACGGACAACATCAGGTATCTTCCATCATCGGCAAGGAAGCGTTCCGTGCCGCAGCGGACCCCAAGCAATTTCCTGAACAGTTGGCTTACGTGGAACCCTGGCAGGCCAAGCGTTTGATGATGAACCTTCCTTCCTACACACCTGAAATGGAGAAGCAATCCGCAGCCACTCCCAATACATTGTTAGTGGACCCAGGTGAGTTTGATCCGCTGTTGGGCGTGTCGTTCGCTGAAATCGCGGGCATGAGCCGCAGCCAGCATCGCAGCCAAGCCATGGGCTTTCCAGAACGTAAGGGTGCCCAAAAAAGTTACCTGCTAAGAGTGGATGGCGATGCGTCAGCAAAGGATCTGTTTGACGGTGTGGATACAACCTGGAACCGCATTGAAGGCGGTGGGAAAGTGGGTGAGCTGTTGGCGAAAGCGTTGCTGGAACTGCCTGCCCGCAATCCTGAAAAGATTCTTCCAATCCTGATGGAAGCCCGTCAAGCCCTGGTTAAATTGAACGGATTTTATGCATCGCAAAAGAAACAGGAATTGGATGAACTGATCGTAAAAGCTGCTGGCCTTTGGTTGGACGCAACGGCGGAACGGTATCAGATTGTGCCGGGTAAGCCGGTGAAAATTTCAGCTCAAGCTCTTGCACGCTTGAACACGAAAGTTGAGTTGAGTGAGGTGACGCTGGCATCCTTGGGGATCACCCAAAAGCCCGACCGTGCGCTGGCCCACAACGTACCTTTCATCCAAACACTACAGGCAACCTTTCCAGCCGGGACCCCCTATACACAGCCCTATTGGCTGAAGCTTCCCAAGAAAGGTGACCTTTACAACATTGCCGATGTCAGGGAATTGAACGTACCGGAAAATCAACCGTTGACGGCTCAATTCAAAGTGAAGGTTGAAGGTCAGGAACTGACTCTGCTTCGTCCAGTGATTTTCCGTTACGTGGATAGAGTGCGTGGAGAATTGACTCGGCCAGTGATCATTGTCCCTCCGGTGACGTTAAAACTTTCCGAGAAAGCTTTGATTTTTCCCAGTCGATCAGCGAAAGAAATTGAAGTACAAGTGACAGCCAATCAAGCCGGTGAGAGCGGAGCAATTAGGTTGGAACTGCCCACAGGCTGGCGTTCTACGCCACAATCCATGGCATTTGCATTAACGGAAACAGGCGAGCAAGCTACCGTCAAATTTAATTTGACGCCACCAGACCATGACTTCGTCGGGAAGGTAAAGGCCGTTGCAACTACTGCCAGCGGGGAAGTGGCGCAGGCGCAGGATTCCATTCTGTACGAACATATTCCGCCACAGGCAGTGTTCCCCTTAGCCGAAGCGAAACTGGTTCGGGCAGATATCCAATTGGCAGCAAAACGGATCGGCTACATTATGGGTGCTGGCGATGAGGTTCCGCCATATTTGCGACAACTGGGCGCGGAGGTTGTGCTGCTTTCCGCCGATGACCTTACTCGAAGTGACTTTAAGAAGTTCGACGCCGTGCTTACCGGCGTGCGAGCCTACAACACTCGTCCTGACCTGCGGGCCAATGTCCAACGTATTTTTGACTATGTGAAGAACGGCGGCACTTACGTTGTGCAGTACAACGTAATGGAAGGCGGCTTCTTTGGTGGCGATCCTAAGATTTTGGAACATGTGGGTCCATATCCGATGAAGATCACCTCTGCCCGTGTCACGGAAGAAGATGCCCAGGTGGAGTTCGTTGCCAGCAATCCGTTGATGCAGTGGCCCAACGTGATTTCACAAAAAGATTTTGACGGTTGGATACAAGAGCGCGGCTTGTACTACGCCAGCGAATACGATCCCAAGTATCAATCACTGCTTTCTTCGCACGATACTGGCGAAGCGAATCTTACTGGCGGTACACTTTACACAGCCTATGGAAAGGGTCATTACATATTCACTCCGCTGGCCTGGTTCCGCGAATTGCCCGCCGGAGTGCCGGGTGCCTACCGCATCTTCGCCAATCTGTTGAGTGCTGGTAAAGGGGAAAAGTGAAAGAACGCGAAGTCATTGACGAACCGCCGCCGTTTTTGGGTACGTGGCCGCGAGTCTACTTTGCCGTTGTCCTTTACCTGGCGGTGCTGATCACACTGTTTTATCTATTCGGAACTCACTACGCATGAACATTATTGATTGGGTAGTGATGTTCAGCACGCTCACCGCTGTCATCTCTTATGGATGGTGGCGAGGCAGGCGCAACCGCACTACTGACGAATATCTGTTAGCGGGTCGAAGCATGCCATGGTACGCCATGGCGCTTTCCATTATGGCCACGCAGGCCAGTGCCGTAACGTTTATTTCAACAACCGGACAAGCCTATGTGGATGGTATGCGATTCGTGCAATTTTACTTTGGCCTTCCTCTGGCCATGGTTATCCTATCGTTCACTGCGGTACCAGTGTTTCATCGTGCCAACGTTTTTACCGCCTATGAGTATTTGGAACAACGCTTCGATTCAAAAACACGTTCGTTAGTGAGTGCCATTTTTCTAATGCAGCGCGGCTTGGCTGTGGGCATTGCGCTGTATGCTCCCGCCGTTGTTTTGAGTGTCTTGCTGAATTGGTCCGATCAGTGGACCACTGTTTTAATGGGTTTTGTGGTGATCACGTACACAGTGGCAGGCGGCATTCAAGCCATCACCTGGGCCGATTTTCAGCAGATGATCATTATGATGTGTGGCCTGTTGCTATCTTTCTTCATGGCAATTCATTTAATGCCAGCCCATGTTGGATTCAGCGAAGCGCTGGAGATTGCCGGGGCCGCTGGAAAGTTGAATCCGGTTACATTCAACTTCAGTTGGTCAGACCGCTACAATATTTTTTCTGGCTTGTTGGGTGGAATGTTTCTGGCACTCGCCTATTTTGGTTGCGATCAAAGCCAAGTGCAGCGGTATTTAACTGGCAAGTCAATTGGGCAGAGTCGACTCAGCTTGCTGTTCAACGCTGTTGCTAAGATCCCAATGCAATTCTTCATCCTGCTGACCGGGGCCATGGTATTCGTGTTCTTCACCTTTGTACAGCCGCCAATGTTGTTTCATCCAGCGAATTTGAAGAAAATTGAAAGCACTGCGGAATACGCTGGATTAGCAAAGCAATACGATGCGGCTTTTCTGGAACGTAAGCAGGCGGCAGATGCACTGTTGCGAGATCACACTTCGGCATCCAAGGAACGCTATCGTCAGGCACAAGCGAGTATGGAAGCTACTCGTAAAGATGCGGCGAAGCTGGTGGACAAAACCACCGGTGAAAAAGGGTTTAACGACACCAATTATATCTTTCTGACTTTCGTCACAAAATATTTACCGGTGGGCATAGTGGGCATTGTGTTAGCGGTAATTTTGGGTGCAGCCATGTCCACCATTTCCGCAGAGATTAATTCGCTGGCAACTGTTTCTGTGATTGATGTCTACAAGCGCCATGTGCGCCAAAACGCCAACGATAAACACTACCTTTTAGTGAGCCGCGTGGCCACAGCCTTTTGGGGTTTGTGGGCCATGGTGACGGCCCAACAGGCGAAAAATATGGGGTCGCTGGTGGAAGCAGTGAACATGATTGGTTCGTTATTCTATGGTGGATTGCTGGGTGTTTTCGTACTGGCCATTTTCTTCAAGCGTGTGGGTGGGACAGCCGCATTCATTGGTGTCCTGGTGGGTGAGGCTGCTATTTTTACGGCGAATTATTTGAAGTTGACTTCGTTTTTGTGGTTCAACGTAATTGGTTGTGTTGTGGTAATTCTCACTGCATTGCTGATAACAGCGGTGATGGGTGAGCGGCGGCTGGTAAAATAAAATTACCTGGACCGTCCCATGAAAATTTGTTACTTCGATGCTTTCTCCGGCATAGCCGGCGATATGACTGTAGGCTCGCTTCTCGACGCTGGCGGTGATGCCCAAGCTTTGCTCGCAGCGCTTGAATCGTTAAATACCGGTGCATCCTATCGCGTGGAAAAAACCAAGCGGAAAGGAATTGGTGCGACCAAATTCCACGTGGATCATGGCGAACAGAAAGCTCATCGCCATTTAACTCCCATTTTGAAAATGATCGACAACGGGGCAATGCTGACTTCACGGTCGAAACAAATGGCATCAGATGTGTTTCGGAAGCTGGGCGAAGCTGAAGCCTCTGTGCATGCCGTGCCTATTGAAAAAGTGCACTTTCATGAAGTGGGTGCTGTGGATTCTATTGCCGATATTGTGGGTGCCTGCTATCTTTTAGACCAACTGGGGATTGAGGAAGTGCGCTGTTCAGCGTTGAATGTAGGGTCTGGCACAGTGACAGCAGATCATGGCGTGATGCCCGTTCCTACGCCTGCTACAGCACGCCTGCTGGAAGGGATCCCAATCTACTCAAGCGGCCCCATCTTTGAACTCACTACGCCCACCGGAGCAGCTCTTGTAGCAACCTTGGCCACACAGTTTGGGGTGTTGCCTGCAATGAAAATAAGTTCCACGGGCTATGGCGCTGGGACCAAAGATTTCCCCACGCAAGCCAATGTGCTGCGCGCCGTGATTGGCGATTTATTAGTGGTTGCTGAAAGTGAAACGGTGATTGTGATGGAAGCGAACATCGACGATTCTACGCCGCAGTTGTTAGGCCACGCGATGGACCGCCTGTTTGACGGCGGCGCATTGGACGTTACGCTGCAACCGCTTCTGATGAAAAAGAATCGTCAAGGCACGCTTGTCACGGTGATCGCCAGGCTGGAAGATCGCGATTCGTTAGCCACTGTGTTGATGACGGAGACCACTACCATTGGCATCCGCATGCATTCCGCAGAACGCCGCATAGCCCCTCGCCAAATTGTTGAAGTGGAAACGCAGTGGGGCAAAGTGAATGTGAAAGTGACCGCCCAAGGGTTCACACCAGAATATGAAGATTGCCGGAAGCTTGCCCTTGCCGCGGGCGTTCCGTTACGAAGCGTGCTTGCCGAAGCCGCTTTTGCTTATCAAAAAGGGATTTAGTTGCCATGTCTGAAAAATATTATCTGACCACACCAATTTATTACGTCAACGCCGCACCACATATCGGCCACGCCTATACGACCATTGCCGCTGACACGATTAAGCGCTATAAAACCATGCAAGGTTTCAACGTGGTGTTGACCACTGGCACCGATGAACACGGTCAAAAAGTAGAACGTTCGGCCAAAGCCACGAACAAATCGCCAGAGGAATTCACCACTGTTGTGGCCGAAGAATTTCGCCAGCAGTGGGAAAAGTTCCACCTGTCCATTGACCACTTTCAGCGGACTTCTGATAAGAAGCATCATGAAACGGTGCAGTGGCTTTTTCAGCGTTGCCTGGAGCGCGGGTTTGTTTATCCATCCAGCTATACGGGGCAATACTGCACTTCCTGCGAACTGTACGTTACCGATGCCAAGCCGGGTGATCCGTGTCCTGATTGTGGACGTCCTACGGAAACCGTTACCGAAGAGAACTACTTTTTTAAGCTATCGGCTTTCACTGAAAAGTTGTTGGAACTTTACGAGGCGCAACCGAATTTCATTGAACCAGCTATCCGTCGCAATGAAGCACTGGCATTCGTCAAGGGTGGCTTGAAGGATATTTCCATCAGCCGCACTACCATCAAATGGGGCATCCCTGTTCCCGTTCCTGGGAACCATGTTTTTTATGTTTGGTTCGACGCGTTGATCGCCTACATGACTGCCGTAAAAGACACGCCTGGCATGTGGCCCGCTGATCTTCACTTGATCGGCAAAGAAATTGTGCGCTTTCATGCAATCTATTGGCCGGCGTTCCTGATGGCTGCCGAACTGCCTTTGCCGAAACACATTTTCGCGCATGGCTGGTTGCTATTTGAGAATGACAAAATGTCTAAATCGCGCGGCAACATTGTGCGAGCTGAACCGATTCGCGAAGTGATGGGTGCCGATGCGCTGCGCTACTTTCTGATGAGGGAAATCGTATTTGGTTCCGATGGAACGTTTAGTTACGACGCACTGGTGGGTCGTTATAATTCCGACCTCGCCAATGGCTTGGGCAATCTGGCCAGTCGCACGCTCAGCATGATTCATCAGTACCGCGGCGGAGCGGTTCCCGCATCGACCGAGGCGTGTCCGTTTGAAGTGTCGCAGGCAATTTCAGCAACGATCACGGCCTATGAGAACTTCGAGTTTTCCAAAGCACTAGAAGCAATTTGGGGATTAATTAGTGCTGCGGACAAGTTCATTGTGCAGCAAGCACCGTGGACGCTTGCAAAGAAAACTGAGCCAGAGTTGCAGGCAAAGTTGGACCACACGTTGTATTCGGCAGCAGAAGTAGTCCGCGTGGCCGCAGCATTGTTGGCACCGATACTGCCGGAATCGGCTGCAAAACTCTGGGCGCAACTGGGCATGCCAGGGTCAGTGGAAGACGTTCGCTTCGGGTCACTGGAATGGGGCCAACTGGCCGCTGGTCAGATGACCAACAAGCCGGAACCTGTCTTTATGCGCATTGACGCAGCTCCAGCGATTGAAAAAATGCGCGATTTGGAAGTGGTTGAGACTCAGCGTCAAAATACATTACTGGGCAAGCTGCCGGAAAAAACGGGCCTCACCGTAGACACGCCAACCATTGCTATTGACGATTTTGTGAAAGTGGATTTGCGCGTGGGTCAGGTGCTGAGTGCCGAACGGGTGAAGGGTTCCGATAAGTTGCTTCACATGAAAATTGACATCGGCGAAGCGCAGCCGCGAACCATTGTCGGCGGCATTGCCGAAGTCTATTCGCCGGAGCAAATGGTGGGACGCAAAGTTGTGATTGTGGCCAACCTTGCCCCACGTAAATTGAAAGGCATTGAATCGCAAGGCATGGTGGTGGCGGCATCGCTGGAAGGCGGCAAACCAGTGCTGGCGGGCTTCCTGGAAGATATTCCGGTGGGAGCACGGCTGAAGTAAATGCCGCTCATTGATTCGCATTGCCATTTGGACGATGAACGTTTTGCAGAGGATCGCGAGGCTGTGATTCAGCGTGCCCTGGAAGCCGGTGTCAGTCACATGATGAGCATCGGCACGGGTGATGGGCCGCCGGATTATGAGGTGGCCATTCGCATTGCTGAAAAGTACGATTGCGTTTATGCTACGGTGGGCGTTCATCCCCACGCCGCCAAGCAGTTTGACAACGAAAGCCCCTCACGTCTTGCCGATTTATTAAAGCATCCGAAAGTGCTGGGACTAGGGGAAATTGGCCTGGATTATCATTACGATTTTGCCCCGCGCGATGTTCAGCATCGAGCATTTTTGGATCAGATTGAAGTGGCCAAGTCGGCAGGCAAGCCGATCATCATTCATACTCGCGAAGCTTGGGCCGATACATTTGAGCTGTTGGAAAAGCATTGGGCTCCGGCTGGATTACAGGGCATCATGCATTGCTTTTCAGGAGGAGTGGTAGAGGCCGAACGCTGCCTGGCAATGGGATTTTATCTATCTTTTTCAGGCGTAGTAACCTATCCCAAAGCGGTTGAATTGCACGACGCCGCACGCATGGCGCCGGCTGATCGTATCCTGGTGGAGACCGATGCACCGTACCTTGCACCAGTTCCGTTTCGTGGAAAACGCAATGAATCGGCGTATGTGGTGCGAACAGCGGAGCGTTTGGCTGAGTTGCGCGGAGTAAGCGTCCAGACGGTGGCTCAGCAGACGACTGAAAATTTCCGAGTGCTTTTCCAACTGAACGGTCATTAGTCAAGCAATTGCGTATCCTTCATTGGGCGCTTTTTGTGTAAGTCTTCTCAAACCCATTGCGATCATTGTGAACGGTGAACGCACCAGCGGCCTTGGCGGAAACAGAGATCCCTTTCCCGGCACAATCTTCATCCATGTTGGCTATCCACTTCTCCGCTGAATTATGGGTCTTTCCGCCTTCACTCGAAAAGTGAAGTTGCCACAAATCCTGCAGCCCTGGGGAGTCATGAATTGTTTGCCAGGCAGCAATGGAACCGCCCTTGCTATATCCGTTATTCATAATGGCCGCCTTCGGCTTCAAAGCATGAACGATTTGCGGATGACCTGACGTTTTGGTGCCGTGGTGGGTGGTCATATATAAATCCACACTGCCCAACTTATTTACCGGGCAGGCCAGCAGATACTCCTTGTTCCAAAATAAGTCGCCTAAATCGGCCACCCGAAAATTACCAAATTGGATGATAAATCCCAACGATAAGGCGTTTTCACCGGGATCGGGATCCAGCGCATGGTAACTGCTGCAGGTGGGATTCTTCGCCCCTGCGCCAGGCATAGGTTTGGAGATTACCTCGCCAGACCCAGCCACCACATCCACGCTAATTCCTTTGATCGGAATGCGGTCCCCAGGCTTCAGAATTTTGTGCGGATACTTGCGGCGAACCACGTCATAGGCCTCAACAAGGGCAGCAGTCTTGATGTTCGCTTTGTCCCAGGTTTCGCCATGATCGTAGATCGTCCCAATGGGAACCAGCGCGGCGAGTTCGGCCACACCGCCAACGTGATCGGCATGATAGTGGGTCACAACCAAATGGTCGATGCGCTGCACGCGGGCCGCTTTCATGGCTGCAACAATGCGATTAGCATCGCGCCCATTGTTGCCAGCATACCCGGCATCAATCAGCATGGTTTCACCTGATGGCGATATGTAAAGGGAAGATTTGCCACCTTCCACATCAATGGCGTAAATTCGCAACTCGCCTTGGGGCAACGCGGCAAAGGTTAAAAGCAGGGGAAATAGGAATGAAATCACGTCCATTGAATTTTATCGAATATCGTGCGCAGGCGTTGTCCCTTCTGTGGATTGATCTGTTCCACGAACCTCACACGCCCTTCAATATGCATTCGGAAGTTCGGATGAGCTTCCCGATTTTGACCTTGCGGTCCAAGGTGAGCGCAATTGTTCAGGATGGCTTTTAAACGGTCAAAATCGGAACGAATCACATTCACTTTTTGATTAGCCACCAACCCTACTAAGTGTTGACGCACGCCTTGCCTCATGATCCGAGTCTTGCGATGATTTACATGAAATCCTTCTTCCATCAATATGGCTGCAACATGGATTGAGAATCGCTCTGCACCGCGTTCGAAGGCTTCGTTGCCTGAAAAAACCAGATCGTCAGCGTAGCGTGTGTATTGCGCATTGACCGCTTTTGCCAGTCCCGCTAAACGGCAATCCAGACGATAGGCACAAAGATTTGCCAGTGCTGGAGAAGTAGGAGCGCCTTGCGGTAAATGGCGA
>JANMWO010000283.1:0-10984 GCA_031394025.1 Acidobacteriota bacterium | reverse complement strand
GGTGTATTGGTCCGATGTGTACCAACTGGTAATGGTGGGAACGGCACAAAGGTTCGCAGTTGGGATGTTGCGGTTGGTGGCGTAGTATTGAGCAACGCTCAAGGAATCCGCTGAGTTTGAGTTGTATACGATGAGTACCCGCTCTGGCAGTGGAACGACGATGGGTGTTGGCACTGGGACGGGTGTCGGAACCGGTGTCGGCACAGGAACTGGCGTTGGAACCGGAACTGGCGTTGGAACCGGAACTGGTGTCGGAACGGGCGTTGGTGTCGGCACTGGAACAGGTGTTGGCACAGGTGTCGGAACGGGCGTTGGTGTTGGAACTGGCACTGGCACTGGAACTGGTACGGGTGTCGGGACTGGAACTGGTGTTGGCACAGGTGTAGGAACCGGAACAGGCGTTGGCACAGGCACCGGTGTTGGCACAACTACTGGTAGAAAAATGTTCGCCGAACCGGCAATGGCTGCGTCTCCCTTTAATTCCGCGGCAAGCCGTAACACTGCGCCTGACGCCACGGGTCCACTGGTGTAAATCAATTGCCCGTTGATCCAATATTTAACCACTCGGCCATTGGCTGCATTCTCAACGCTGAGCCGCATGGTCACTTGAGTGGGTTTTGCACCTAGGTTTCCTTGGCCGCGATAGATCCCGTTTTCACGGACGTCAATCAGACCGTCTTCCCAGGCACCGAAGGAGTATTCAATCATGGCACCGGGAATGGATCCAGTCGTAAGTCCGACTTTTGGAGTGTAAGAATTTGTAAGTTTGAATTCCACGTAGCCAGTTGTGGCAATGGATTGCGAACTGATGGCCCAGCCTGTGCACAACCAGCAACTCGCTTTGGAAAGCGTGTTCCCAGTGGCGATAGCTTCGCTCATACCGGTCCATACGGTGGCTTGCCCAACGAACTGGGTGGATATCGGGGTAGGAATTGGCGTGGGTGTGGGCGTCGGAATGGGTGTGGGAACTGGCGTAGGAGTTGGTGTTGGAGTCGGAGTCGGCACTGGTGTTGGTACTGGCGTTGTATCGGGAAAGAAAATCATTGCAGAACGCACAGCCGCATCCGAGCCTTGCAATTCTGCGGCAAAGCGCAAAGTGGCCGAGGCTTCCAGTGGCTTACTGGTATAGAGCAACTGTCCATTGAAGTAGTAACGAACAACACGGGTATCCCCGGATGCTTCGACACTTAACCGCAGAGTAACCAGAGATGGATCCTGACCCAACTGGGCTTGCCCTTTGTAGATTCCTTTTTCTCTAATATCCAGCAATCCACCTTCCCAGGCTCCAAAGGAATAATCAATGGGAGTTCCGGCAGCACTGTTGGTGGTTAAGCCAACATGGGGACTGAATGAATTGGTGAGTTTGAATTCAACATAGCCAATATTACTGATCATCTGGGAACTTCTGCCCCACGCCGTGCAATAGAGACAGTCTTTGCGGCTGATGCTGTTTCCACTAACAATTGCGTCACTGGTGTCCACCCAAACCACAGGCTGGCCGGTAGACGGAACAATCGCTGAAGGAACGGGTGCTGGAACAGGTACCACTGGCTGCGTTGGAACAGGAATCGTAGGAGTTGGAGTAGGCGCAGGAGTTGTTACCGGGGTTGCGGGTGAGGTGCCAGACGGTAAGTAAAGCACAGCCGAACCAACCATGGATCCGGATCCCATCAGTTTCGCCGTTACATATAAAGGTGTTGTGGCGTCTAAAGGCTTGCTGGTGTAGCTCAATTGGCCGTTGATCAGGTATTTCACAACCCGTCCGCTGCCGGAAGTTTCCACAGAAAGGCGTAGTAAAGTGTTGGCGGGGTTTTGACCTAAATTTCCCTGTCCCTTATAAATACCTGCTTCGCGGACATCCAGCAGGCCATCTTCCCAGGATCCAAAAGAGTAGTCCACCACTGAGCCCGATGCGTTGCTTTTGGACAGCCCAACATAAGGGCTGAAGGATTTCGTCAAACGGAACTCAACATAACCTGTTTTGGCGATAACCTGTTGGCTGTTAGCCCAGGCCGTACATATAAAACAATCAGCACGAAGTAACGTGTTGCCATTCACAATGGCGTTTGACGTGTTGGTCCAAATGACAGGCTGCGTTGCGGTTTGCGCGCTCAGCGGAAATGCGGCTACAGCAGCAAACACAAGGGGCACGATCGCCAATCTAAAACGCGATACCCGCAATACGACATTCCCCAACAATACATTCCCCAACATAAAAGGCCTCCGCAAAATGGGTGAAGAAGTCTTCGCTTGGAACTCTTATCGGTTTGGAACGGCGCAGTGTGAATGAATTGCGCTTCAAAATTCCCGATTTGGGTCAACTGTGTTTATAGATAGAAGTTTTCTTGCTACCCAGTCGGCTGCCCATTGTTTAGTTGCAAACTAAAGAAGCACTTTTCCCATCGATTCGTTTTTCATCCATCATTTCCCGCAGAAAATCAATGGAACGAATCGTTGCTTAGCTTAACTTTTGGAATTGAGTGTATCTACCACCCAAATGGCCTAATATGCGCCTATCCATAGTTTTAGATGTAGTGCCTTAGTACGAAGTCGAGAGGGTACCAATTGTGGTGGTGAGGAGTAAGTAGAACTAAAGGCGGTTTAAGTGAAACCGCCCTATCTAGGGGCTTTGCAAGCCAATTCTATTATGGAAGCGAGAAGGTCAGCAGCGTAGAATCGTTGGCAATAGCTACAAACTGCTTGCCGCCAACTGCGTAGGACATGGGCGAACTGCGCATGCTTGCACCGGTCTGGTAATGCCATAGCAATTTCCCGGACACTGCGTCCAGTGCCAGAAAGTTTCCGTCCTTGGATGCAGCAAAAACCACGCCGCCCGCTGTGGCCAAAACTCCTGCGGCGTGCGAGCCTAAGTGGATTGGGGTGCTCCATTTTATGTCGCCCGTGGCCGGGTCAAGCGCTCGGATGAAACCTTGCTCCCCTTGTTTTTCATCTTCCCGCTGGCCGCCGCCGGTGTAAGGCTGCCCGGCCACAGGTTTCTTGATCACGCTGGTGTAAGTGGCGCATGTTTCCCTTACCGACACATAGAACAGCCCGGTCATTTCACTATACGAAGGAGCTGCAAAGTTAGCCGCCCCTAGCGCATCGGGACAAACGTAATTGCCTTCCGTGGTTGGGTCTGTGCCAGGAATCACAATCGGATGGCCGCGCGCATCCAGACCTTTGGCCCAGGTTTGTTTAGCAAACGCCTTGCCTGCGACAAACTCACCGGTGATTCTGTCAATGGCGTAGTAAAACGCATTGCGATTGGCCATGATCAGCAACTTTCGCTGCTGGCCTTTTACTACTGCATCCATCAACACTGGTGTTTCATTGGCGTCCCAATCATGCACATCGTGAGGGGTGTATTGGAAGTACCATTTCATGCGTCCAGTTGCCGGGTCTAGCGCCAGCACACTGCAACTATATAGATTGGCTCCTGCGCGAACGGTGCCTTCGTAATCAGGCCCAGGATTACCGGTGGTCCAAAACAGTGTATCGGTGGCGGAATCGTAAGTGCCGGTCATCCAGGTGGGTGCCCCGCCGTACTTTGCTGAATCGCCAGCCCAACTGGCCAGATTAGGGTCTCCTGGCTGTGCCACTGAGTGAGTGCGCCATAACTTCTTTCCGGTGGTAGCATCGAAGGCATCCACCCATCCACTTACAGCACATTCACCGGATGTTACACCAATAAATACTTTGTTGCCCACAATCAAAGGGGCATGGGTGATGGAAAACCCTTTGCGGTAATCGTCCACTTCCACATCCCAAATCACGGCACCGGACTTCGCATCAAGGGCCAGCAGATGGGCATCCAGAGTGGCCAGATAGACGCGATCTCCAAAGATTGCTGCACCACGATTGGTCATCACCGTGCAATAGTTATGCACCTCCGGCAGGTTCCGCTTGTAGTCCCAGATCTTGCGACCGGTAGCGGCATCTAGTGCGGCCATGTTACTGCCAGGCCCAGTAATAAACATCACACCATCGGCAACAATAGGAACAGTTTCAATATTCGATGCGCCGAATTGGTGTGACCAGGCACTTTGTAACTTACTGGCATTGGCACTAGTTACTTGAGTAAGTCCGGAATAATGATGACCATTCAAATCGCCCCAGTAGGTGAGCCAATTCTGCGGTTCGCGGGCCGCGTTTCGAATGCGCGCATCGGTGACATTGAAATCGGCAGCGGGCTTCCAGGCTAAAGGTTCCGCCTTGCCTTTCTTCAAAAAGGCCAGTAAATCGGCCATAGTAGTGACGTCCAGCGCCATTTTTGGCATCAAGGATTGATGGGTCTGGTTCACCTCTTTGAGGTCCGCTTTGTTCAGTAAGTAAAGATGCTCCTTGGCATCCATCATTTGCAAGGAGAAAGTATCTTCGTTTTTTGCGACGCCAATCACCTTGCGGCCATCGTTGAAGGTTACTTCCACGGTGCGATACCCACTGCGTAGAGCCGCACTGGGATCTTCAATGGCCTTACGAATTTCTGACACTTTCCGCTCGGCACCGATGCCGGTTAGATCGGGCCCCAGGCGTCCACCGCGTCCTTGAAACATGTGACAGTTCCCACACTTGGCCGATCCAAAAAAAGCAATGGCCCCGGTCTCCGCATTGCCGGTAACCGCTTCCTCCGGGCTGGTACTTTCGAGCGAACGCAGATAAGTGACAATGGCCTTCACATCCTCAGCGGGCAACGGAAATTCGGGCATCTGCGTACCGGCAATCCCTTTGCTGATGTTGCGGGCAATGTCACTGTCAGTGCCACCAGATTTCCATTCACCGCGAGTCAGGTTGGGAGCCCGCCCGCCTTGAGCTTTTGCGCCATGGCAAGCAGTGCACGATTTATCGAACAGCAGGGCTCCGCGCTGCACAACGGTTTCATGGGGAGACTGCGCTAACAATCCAACGGGCAGCATGAGCAAGGGAATGCATCGGAATAGCATGAACTGAATTCTATCGTATTGTCACCGATGTGGCTGCGTTGTCCAGTCGCGACAACATTAGCCACCAGCAGCCCAACGGAGCGTTAAAGATCTATTAGGAGTTAGGTTCTGGTGGATTGCTGGGCGAGGCAAGAACAGCGCTAGGTATAATCAAAGTGAGATTCCAATATGGACATCACGACGTTAAACAGGATCGTTTGGGAAGAAATGGTTTACGCGAACATGCGGGCCAGCTATTTCGGCGACTTGGTCCGCGTCTACCAAGAGCGGGACAAGTGGATTCGCGCTGCGGTGCTGGTACTCTCCTCTGGTTCCATGGCCACCGTGATGTTATCTCTGGATCAAAGCGTGAAACTGGTGTTCCCCATGCTCGCCACGGTTGGGAGCCTTTGGTTGCTTCTTAGTCAATATTCAACCCTTTCGCGGGATGCTTCGGAGTTGAACATGGACTGGGGCAATATTGCGAAGGAATATGAACGACTTTGGAATCACTTGGACGAGCCCGACGCAGAGGTGACCTATGAACGCATTTATGAAAATGCGGGGAAGCTTTCTACGCAGGGAGCGAAGTTCCCTCAAAGTGGAAAACGGCTTGAACATTGGTTTGATCATTCTGTTGCGATGTTGATGGGACGGTATAAGGCTGCATGAGTGATAGCACGAGGGCTCAGTAACCTCCTCCTCCAAGGCCGGCACCGCCACCGCCACGTACACCTCCTTCGCCGCCAAAGAAGTGACCCAATGCTGCGTTTTGATTCATGCTAGTTAATGTGAGGACAATTCTTTTCACCCTGATTCTGGCGGCCACCGCTGCCAACCTCCACGCCCAAGGTGGACGTCTGGTGCTCACCGAAGCCCAACGGTTTGCCAAGTGGAAGCCTGTGGACATACCGTTTCATCGCCAGGGAATGACCACGCGCGAACAGAAGTTGGTGGAGGCGTCTGCCCTTGCCGCCACTACGGACATCCCTGTGGATGTGCGCCCTACCTTCACTGGATTCCCTGATAACGATGCAAATTCTAAAAGGAAAAACCGCTCCTTGCCATAAGCTACTCGGCCTATTCAGTCAGGCAGGGAGCGGTTTTGCGGATCAGAAAATCAGCTTGATGCCAAATTGAACTTGGCGTGAACTCCCCAGGTCACCGCGTGCTGTGCGCGTTGCGGTGATCTGGCCGAACGTGGTTGCCAGCAGGTTATTCACTGGCTGCGAAAAGTTTGGATGATTCAGAATGTTAAACGCTTCGGCCCGGAATTGCACCTCAAAACGTTCCTTAATCAAAGTTCGCTTGGCGACGGAAAAATCCACATCCTGAAATCCTGGCGATCTTAGAATGTTGCGTCCCGCATTGCCGAACCCAGTAGCTTGTTGGGTGAATGCTGCACGATTGACGAATCCAGAAGGATCGGGATTCGGTGTATAGAGCGGCACTCCAAGGTTGACGAAAGGTCGGTTAAACGCAAGCAAACTTCCGCGAGTATCGGTAGCGCCGATGATGGGGCTGAACGGATTTCCCGATTGCAGATTTAAGATTGGCGCCACGCTCCAGCCTTCCACCAGACGTTTGCGCAGACCATTGGTTCCGCCTGAAAACGGTAGCTGATAGACGCCACTGAGTACAACACGATGACGGGCATCGAAGTCCGACAGTCCACGTTCTGCGGATAGATTGCGATAATCCTGAGCCTGTGGATTGCTGCTGCCTACTGAATTATTGTCGATGGACTTGGAAAACGTGTAGGAAGTCTGGAAGGTGAGGCCTTTGGAAAACCGTTTGTCGGCGCTGATCCATAAGCCGTTGTAGTTGGAATTGGACACCGATTGTTGATAGCCGATGCTGGAAAATCCAGTAATGGGACGAACACCTAGAATGCCCTGGTTCAGATCGCCCTGCACTCGCAAATGACGACCCCCGCTGCCCACGTAACTTACTTGAAACACGGTTTGCAACAGTTCCTGTTGGATGTTGACGTTATAGGAAAACACTCGGCCGCTTTTGAAGTTTGGGTCCACAGCGCCAATGGCACTGGATCCACCAGGAGGCACGGCGAAGGGATTGGCCAGGTTCACGTTACTGGTGTTATTCACCGATGCTGAAAAAGGTGGGTTAGTGGCCAGACCACCCAGGATGTTCAGCACAGGCTGATCATAATAGAATCCCGTACCGCCGCGGACAACGGTTTTGCCCTTGCCAAATGGATCGTAACTAAAGCCAACACGTGGTCCAAAGTTAGTAAACTGCTTGTTATAGGGCTGATTCACGCCATTGGTTCCAACGGAGACAACTTTGTTCTGAGTGAAATCGTAGATCCCTAGCCGGTTGTGGATTTCGTTGGGGATGCCGTTGTACTCATAACGCATGCCAAGGTTCAAGGCCAGCCGTGGAGTAACTTTAATATCATCCTGAATGAATGTACCAAGGGCACTTACTCTGTAACCGGGTGTAACTGGAAGCGCGGTTTCCGTGGCAGAACTTGGCGTTCCGGCAATGAACGTGGCCATGGATGCGAAGTTGATTACCCCGCCCGTGCCGTAGTTGAAGTTGTTATTGCGGAAGCGGCGGAATTCAGCACCCACTTTGATGGAATGCTTGCCTTTGATCCAAGCCACCGTGTCGTTGTATTGGAAAGTGGTATCGCCGCGACCTTGCGGAAAACCGGAGATGCCGCCGAATGCCGGACCACCGCCACCTCCACCTGCAACCACCACTTGGGGAAATACATTGGTGGGTGAGGTGATGCCAAAATCGGAAGGCTTGCCATCAAACACATGCTGGAAATCAATGCGCACGCGGTTCAAACCGGCGCGGAATTCATTGGTGATGGTGGGAGCAATGACCCGTGTATAGCCAATGGCCAACAAGCCGCGCTTGGCTGGGCGAGTGTCGCCAAAGCCAGGCAGGTTGTTGCCTTGGAGTGTCGGTTCACTGCGGCTATCGCGATTGACAATAAACGTGCCGAAGAGAGTATCTTTTGTGGACAACGAATGGTCAATGCGTCCGGTGTACTGATTCAAAATTCGTTTGCGCGGTGCCGATCCCTGGAAGAATCCACCAGTAACATCGTTCGCGGCAGGCACTAACGCTAGAAGCTGTTTTGTTACCGGGTTGGTGGCGGCGGCACGTTGCGCGCTGGTTGGTACAGGAGCGTTGAGCGTAGCCACTTCACGACCCTGACGACCTTCATAGCTATTGAAGAAGAAAGTCCTGTTGCGGATGATGGGGCCACCAATGGAGTAACCGAAAATATTGCGTTTAAATGGTGCAATGGGAACATTTGCCTTATCGAAAAAATTCTTCGCATCAAACTTTTCATTGCGTACGAATTCAAAGGCGCTGCCATGGAATCCATTGGTTCCTGATTTCGATACAGCGTTAATAATGATGCCTGCGTTACGGCCATATTCGGCGTTGAAGGCGTTGGTTTGCACCTTGAATTCCTGAATCATGTCGATGTTCGGTTGAAAGGTGATCTGGTTCTGAACCATGTCACTGAGGTTGATGCCATCGAATAAATAGTTAGTGGAATCCTCACGTGTGCCGCTGGCGTTGATGCCGGAAATACCAATGCCGCTGGGCGCTGCTAGAAACGTGCGATTGCTGGTGCTGGGTACCACGGTCCCTGCTGTTAACAAGGCCAAATCTAAAAAGAAGCGGCCATTCAGAGGGATTTCAACAATCTTCTTGTTATCCACAACGGTACCCAGGCTGGAGGATTCCGTCTGCACGCCACCGGGTGCGGCCTCCACCGTGAGAATAGTCGAGGTATCGCCAACAGTAAGTGCGGCATCCACGCGGCCGCGCTGAGTTACTGAAAGTTCAATGTCGTTTTGGACAAATGTTTTGAAACCTGTGCGCTCCACTTTGAGCGAGTAAGGTCCAGGCCGGACCACGGGAAATTCATAGTTCCCCGATTCATCCGATTGGACGGTTTGGGCAATCTTAGTAAGTTGGTTGGTCAGCGTAACCGTGGCTGAGGGAATGGCTGCGTCTTGTGCATCTTTTACAGTTCCGGTGAGTGCCGCATTTTGGGCGAAGACTGGAACGGTGAGTGAGACAAGAAAAAGAGCATACACGAATAGTTTGCGTTGCATTTTGACCTCCAGGAGCGTTGTTATTTTGAATGTAACATGGACGAACGAGGAGGGAAAGGGGGACCACCGATCCTTGTAGTTACTCAGCGATTATGTCACCCCTTAACTGCTCAGCGACTTTGTCCTCTCCGGCGAAAGTAGAGGGTGACTTTGACCCAAGAGCAACTACAACGAATCAAAGCAATAGAGACTGCGGTAAAGGGGCAAATCAGCGGCTGCGTTGTTGGGACTCTGGTGAAAGGTATCTACAAGGCTTTCAACGATACCCCTTGGTGGGAGAAGCTGAAGAAGCAGAAGGCCTTGTTCGGAGCCGCCAGAGCGTGCAACGAATTTTGCGCCAAGCCAAGCTGGCATCACCGCAACGCAAACCGCGCGTATTGAATCCGCTTGCGGTTCCATGTATAGGTCAGATGTAAATCGCCATCCCGCCCTTGAATGATTGCCGGATACGAGTATTCGCCGGGTTGATCTTAGGAAGACAGCCCGCCAGTTGCCATGGATCCGCACACTCTTCAAACCGAAGGCTACTACTTTGATGGTAAGTTTGCGAGCGAAACGTTTACCGCGCATCCCAAGATTGATCCGCAAACTGGCGAAATGTTTGCCTTCGGATATGCTGCAAAAGGCGTCACCACCAGGGATACCGCGTATTATCTGATCGACAAGCAGGGGCGGGTGAAAACACGAAGTATGGTTTGACGAGCGCACTTGAAGGCATCGCAAATTGCGGTGGAGTTTACAGCACCGCAGACGAACGAGCTGGACAATTTGGAAACTAAGCTGGATGGGTTCATTATTTCCGGCCTTAAAGTGAACGCTATGCTGAACCTGATTCCAAAGGTGATCGATACCGCATCCAAGATTGGAACGCGGATTAGTTCGCATACTGCTATGGCTTGAGCCCGCTTTCAACTTGCGCCGTTCATGGTATGGTTTTTAGTATGGCGACAACCAAGATAACCATCACCGTTCACGATGATCAACTTGAAGAGATTCGGGCGCTGGTAGCCGCCGGAAGGGCTGCGAACGTTTCTGCCTTCGTTCAGCGGGCGGTTGGAGTTGCACTGTTCGATGCGGCGGGTTGGCGGGAGATGCTGGATGAGGCACTTCAACAATCGGGTGGACCGTTATCGAAAAAAGAACGGGATTGGGCCGACGCGGTTCTCACTGCCGAAGGACAAAGAGCAGTCCGAAAAAGGAAAGCAGCTTGAGCGGCATCACCTTCGACTCGGGTGGGCTGATCGCCTTGGACCGGAATGATCGAAGAGTTTTAGTGCTGTTGGCGCGGGCCAGAGAGCGTGGGATGCGCATTACGATTCCAGCTACGGCGCTGGCCCAAGTTATGCGGAATCCTGCCAAACAGGCCCGTCTTTCGCGGCTAATTCGACAAATGGACACGGATCTTATCGCGCTCGATGGACCTGACGCGACTTCTGTTGGCCTGTTACTGGCACGGACCGGAACAGCCGACATAGTGGATGCCCACGTCGTCATTTGTGCACGAAGGGCGAAGCAGGCCATTGTGACCAGCGACGCGGAAGATCTTAGGCGAATCGGGCCCGAAATTCAGTTGGTGGTCGTCTGACACCGCAACCTGTTTGCAAGAGCAGTCTCGCACCGGTTCGTTAATGAGGGCGGGCGGAGAGGTCAATGCCATATAGTTTCGCCACTTTCAGTAAGTTTTCCAAGCACTTGAAGGTGTGAAAAAAGCCCGCTAGGCGGGCTTGGCAGGCAAAAGTGCCCAATGCCACTTAGTTTTCCCGCAATTGTTGTTATCAGCGTTCATCGGCGTCCATCCGCGGCCAGATTAATTGCCGGTAGAGTAGGAGGGGACCAAAGTGCCCCTCCCCTCGTCGAACCGGACGTGCAGATTTCCCGCATCCGGCTCTCCTGAAAACCTTCGTCAGTAGCTATCGCTAGGGCGCGGGGGCCGGAGGAACTCAAGACCCAGCC
>JANMWO010000280.1:0-8288 GCA_031394025.1 Acidobacteriota bacterium | reverse complement strand
CGGCCAGCCGCATTCTTGAAAATAACATACCCAATTTCGATGGAATGAATCTCACGATTGCCATCCATCAGAGCCTTGCGATCATTAGATCCAATGTAGATGAGGCCATTGAAGAAGTGTTGACTGCGAACAAATTAAGAGCCGTGGAAGACACCCAAAGCGCTGGCTTCACCTCGTACTGGGATGGATGCTCCACAGGGGGCTGCTACATTTTCTTCTCCAGCAAATTAGGGCACGCCACTGCTGGCTATGTCACTGGCGGTATCCGCTGGCAGGACTACTATTTCTTTGATCCCAACGCGGGTGAATTCAAAGCAGAAGGTACCCAGGAATTACACAACCTGATGACACAATTCAAAACTCAATATAAGCAAGAAGGCTCCGCACGACGTGTAAGAGTGGTGGCCCGTTAGGTTTCGACAAACAGCGAAGCCTAGCACTTGGAGCAATTTGCTGAAAGGATCATTTCCAGAATCGCGCTGAATTCCTCTAAAGACAGGGTCTTGCATCGCCATCATCCATGTTGTGCACTTTATGAGTAACCACAACATCCACCGCTGGAAGCACCGTGATGTATTCCCCACCCGCACCTGCCGCCATGTAGGCGCCTGCGTAGGGACCGGTAGTTATATTTCCGGGCATTCCACCGCCGTCCCAAACCCACCAAAGCATTCCGTATCCCCAACGGCCTGGTCCGGTGGTGCTGCTGATTGTTCGTGGATGAATTTCGTTTTGCGGTGTAATTAGTGTTGTGATGCGCGTTGTCCAACCCTTGGGGATAATCTGCTTTCCGCCCCACTCACCTTTGCGCAGCATTAGCAAACCAATGCGGGCCAAGTCACGAGTAGAAAGATACATGGCATATTCGGAATGGACGGAGGCGGGCAATGCGCTGTTCCTTCGCTGCAGTTTGCGGTCGTAATCCTGCATGCCGATTGGCACTGCCAAATCAGACCCTACGGCATCGAAAATATTCTTGGCGGACATCTTTTCAAACGCCGTACCTGCAGCATCGAAATCCCAATTTTGATACTGAAAGTAAGTGCCCGGTTCCTGCGTGCCCCGGCGCGGAGACAGCGCCATAAGCTCCTGGTTGCTGGAGTCATGATAGATACCAGATCGGGCAGTTAGTAAGTGCAGGAGTGTGGCTTCTTTCTCAATATCAAGAAAAGGCTGCACGTCATTTAGCCCCAGTTCTACGACTGTCTGATTAAGGTCAACTTTGCCTTCTGCAACGTACTTGCCAAACATCAGCGCCAGAATGCTTTTTCTGACTGAGGCGACCTTGGTGCTTTTGGACAAGTCTCCATATTCGAAAACAGTTCTGCCACCCACCGATACGTGCATGACAGTTGTTGAATTCACTTTTAGCCATGCTCGAAGGACATTGAGACGGGCAGAGGAGAAGCCGACGGATTCGGGCGTCTGGACAGACTCCCATTTGGCGCCGGGATAGGTGGGGGTGGCAGCTTCTATTGCCGTCAATGCTGCAGTGAGGAGGATGAGTTTTCGCAAGGCAGTGGCGCTCCAATTCATTGGCAGAATAAAGGACGAGACAACAAAGCAGTTACAGTAAACTGAGATTTTCCAAAAAATACACCGTTTCGGCTTCCTTCCCAACTAGCACTATCTTGGTTATTTCAATGATTCGTGCCTTGCATCGCGCAGGAACGGAAGCTGCATGCTCCATGGTGATAGCGTTTTCAAACTTTCCTCTGTATTCCTTCCCATTGTCTCCCTCTAACTCGAACTCTTTAAGCTTGTCGTTAACTGAAAATAATTTGCCTTCGAGGTCAATAGTTGCACGTGTGGTTGTCTCGCCAATCGTATCTTGAAGTCTCGCCAAGGACTGATATTGCACCGTGGTGGATCGCTTTAGCTTGCCTTCGGACTGCCATTCCAATCCAATGCCATATTGGTATTTGACGTGAACTCCTATCCATTCATGAAACGCTTTTATTGGGGCGGGGCCAAGTTCTTTCGCGATTGCCGATACGTTCTTAGCTTCGATAAGATCAAAAACCTTACCGGATGCTTCTTCTATTGGGACAGCGGCATAGATCCCAATCTCGCGAGGAACGGTTACAACCACGCCAACAGAAGAGGCAAATGAATAGCCGTAGCCTAACTCCAAGGATTGGGATTGTGATGGCTTTCGATCTTTCGCATTGGTAGATTCCGTGAGTGCGGTGTAGACAGTGCCAAAGAATTCCTGGAATTTAGTCCAAGCTTCCGCCACTCCCGGCAGTGTTACGCGATCGGACTCGTTAAGTAGTCTGTAGCTGTAAACTTCCAACTCCTTTGACGCCGCCACAGCAAGATACTCAGCCTCAAGTTTTCTCTTTAGTTTTTCGAGAGAGCGAATATTGATTAGGAGTGAGCGAGGAAGTTCAGCACCACAGCCAGCGGCTGCCGCCTCGTGGCGGGCAATAAGCGCCTGCGTGTTGCTGATTTGTTCTCCGAGTTCAACCAAGACGCTCATCGGTATTCACCCTCTTTATTATCGTTCAGCGCTTTGCCGAACGCTGGCCCCGCTACTTGTTTCTTAACTAAGTCACTTACTTTAATCCTATCGGAGGCTCAGAACAGCTATTCCTTTGGGTTCCTTCTTTGATACGCTAAATCCGAAAATATTTCCGTAATGCCGCTTCGCACCTACCGTGAGATGGTGCCATGGGTGGGATTCTTCATAGTCCAACTCTACAAATACATGGCAAAGAAAAGATTTCTTTGGATCATCTTCCTTCGCCAAGAGCCACTCCATAAGCTCATTTTGCTCTGGAGTCCCATGCTCGAATCGCCTTGGCATCATCAGAACAATATCGATGTCCCCTGGGTCTATTTTCTCTGTTAGGAAGCTGCGATCTATCCACATATCACATAGCAAGCCAGTCGCCACCAATTGCTCGCGGATTGCTTCGAAACCAGCCATGATATCGGGCCTAATAGTTGATTCAGGGAAGCGATCAACGCAAAGCTTACGCAACTCTGTCAATGTCATCCGATGGAAGCCTTGTGGCAGAAGTGGCGGGTAATCCTGGTTATGTTTTCCTAAAAGCTAGTCAAGATCATTTCATACTTATCGTGGAATGGTCAAGAAGGATTTTCTTTCATAGGGAAGAATTGCAGAGGTAGTTATAGGTCTGGTAAGAGGGAAGGTTGATTGGCTGTCCATCCATAGGATAGTAGTCATTTCATTCGCTTGAGAGGTACGCTACTGCCAAAAATCATACCAGCAAACCCTCAAATCGCTTCCAGTTCCTGCTCCAACATCTGCTTTTGATGTAAGTCGGCGTAATAACCTTTGGCCGCCAATAACTGGTCGTGCGTGCCTTGCTCGGCTACGGAACCTGCTTCCAAAACGAAGATTCGATCTGCGTGTCGCACTGTGGAAACGCGATGCGAAATCAGTATATTTGTCCGCCCTTCCATCACCTTGGTCAATGCTGTCAGAATCTTTTCTTCGGTAACTGTATCCACACTGGAAAGTGCGTCATCCAGGATCAGCAACTTGGGATTTCGCAGTACTGCCCGGGCAATGGCAGTGCGCTGTTTCTGCCCGCCTGAAAGGGTAATGCCACGCTCCCCAACAATAGTTTCCAGACCATTGGGAAACGCTTTCAAATCTGTATCCAACCCCGCTACGTTTGCCGCCCATTGCACTTGTTCACGAGTGGCATGAGGAACGCCCAACGCAATATTTTCAGCCAATGTCATGCCGAATAAAAACGTCTCCTGCGGCACCACGGCAATCTGCGCGCGCAACAGACTGAGGTCCCATTGCCGCACGTCCACGCTATCCATTCGCACCACGCCGCCATCAGCATCAATCAAACGGGCCAGCAATCGGATCAGCGTGGTCTTACCGCAGCCTGTGCGACCCACAATAGCCACTGTCTGCCCAGCTTCAATCTTCAGACTTACGCGGTCTAATGCCGCGCGTCCATCAAACTTCACCGTGACGTTATCCAGTTCAATCGCCCCGCAAGGATGGGCAACGATTGTGGGATTTTCAGGAGATGCAATGGACGGCTTTTCATTCAGCATTTCCTTGATTCGAGCCAGGGAAGCGTTTCCGCGTTCAATCAGGTTCACCACCCAACCCATAGCGATCATGGGCCAAATCAACATGCCCATATACGTGTGGAACATCACAAAGCTGCCGATGGTGAGTTGCCCGGCAAGCAGCCTTCTGCCGCCGCCCCACAACACCATCAAAAAAGTAGTTCCAATCAACGCTTGCAGCAGTGGTGAGAAAGCGCCTGACAGGCGAGCCAGACGCAGACTTTCGCGAATATAATTTCGATTCAGCCGTTCAAAGATCTGCATTTCATGATCTTCCTGGGCGTAAGCACGAACCACTCTGACCCCTGATAAATTTTCCTGCACGCGGCTGGAGATTTCGGAAAACTGCTTTTGCACCGCATCGTGCCGCACATGAATGCGCCGACCAAACAGGATCACCACCATCACAATAAACGGCGCGGGGGATAAGGCAAGCAGCGTAAGCTGCCAATCTGTAGAAGCCATCACGCCCACGGCCAGTATGAAAAGCAACGTTGTCTCACACCAATACATAACGCCGGGGCCAGCCATCATGCGCACGGCGTTCAGATCACTGGTAGCGCGGGTCATAATATCGCCAGTGCGGAACCGCTGATAAAAGTTGGAGGAAAGATCTACCAGATGCGCAAAAAGGTCGTTGCGCAGGTCGAATTCCAAGTCGCGGGAAACGCCGATCAGCACCACCCGCATCCAATATTGAAACAGGCCTTTTACAGCGGAAAGTGCAATTAACAGGAAGGCGAAAAGGACCACATCGCGCAGCTCAAAGTGGGTGGTAAGTGCGTCCACACCTTTCTTCATGATTAACGGGGAAAGAACCGCCAACAGGTCTTTCATCACCAGCGCACCCATGCCCAGCGCCAGTTGCGACTGGTGCCGTTTCAGATAGGGCAATAAGGTTCGGATAGACTCTTTCATGCCGTCACATTCGCAGCCAGTCGGCCACCGTCTTCATGGCTTCCATCAACCACACTTTACGGGAGGGCCGCCCGGTCCACCAGGTGTCCGGGTTGAAGCTTTTCGTTTTGCTGCCTGCCGTGCGGACCTCAATATCTGGAGCGACACTACGGAAAATATTTCCAGCGCGTCTGGTGTGATAATCGCTCGTTACCAGCAATAACTTTTTCACTCCGCGTCGCCGACATTCCGCAGCCAGGATTACTGCTTCCTCTTTGGTGGAATCAGCTTCATGAGTGATCAGCTCAAACAGGTCGCGGGATGACCCTCGCCGAACGGCGTATTGAATGGCCAGTTCGCCTTCCGAAGTATCGAAGTTAGGACCGGCGCTGGAAACCAGAATGCGCGGTGCCCATTGTTGCTGCGCCAGTTCCACCGCACGGGTGATGCGTTCGCCTGCGGTATCGCCCGCCAGCACCGCAATCACATCAGCCTTAAATAGCGGATCTTCCTGAATCAAAGCATGACCCAACCAGCCCAGCCAAGCAGTGTGAAAATACCAGGCGGTGATGATCAGGATAAATAAAAGGAGGATGGTTCGAAATCTACGCAAAACTATTTGTCATCCGAACCCGATTGCGAATCAATGCGACCTGCGCTTTTTAGTTGTTGAAACATACGCTCCACTTCCGCTTCGTCTTCGGAGCGCAGCAGTTGATATTTGGGAGAAGTCAGTGGACGGGCAGCTTCCGCAGGTGGAACAAAATCGCCCCAAACTTGACGATGGGGCAGGCCATCGAGCAGTGCCTGTTTGGAATATTTACGGATCATCCGCAGCAGTTGTTTAGAGCTATCTAAATCGCCTGGATAGAGGATAAATATGCGGCTTTTGTTATCGAGTTCCAGGAAGACGCCAAGTGGTGTGATCCAGCCGGTACGATCTACGCGCAGAATGGAATTCCAGGGAACAATTTTGGATCCGACTTGCAGATGAGTGGAATGAATTTCAATCACGGGTCGGAAGGCAAGAAACAGCAAGACTGACGCGCTGAAGAAGAATAGGAGTGCCGCAACCGCAGTGACCGGCCATTGCCAGGCGAGGACTGCGCAGGCAATCGCCAGGACCAGCGCCGCGAGGCCGCCGCGAGAATACTGCCGGGATGGAGTAAATCGCGCGATAGGGGACATTACACCTCTAGCGTAGCGCCGTATGGCACGCGCGTCAAACGCCAGTTGAATGCAAGATTTCTGAATTCACACACCGGAATTGGAGACAGCATTTTGGAAGAGCATTTTTACATGCAGTGGCAGTGTTCCATTTAAAAAGAAGAAGGGCGAAAAACACAGCCGTGAAGCTATGCATTCGCCCTTCAACCAAAAAACGTTGACGAAGAAAAAATTATTTCTTGTCTGCGTCCTTCTTCTTCTTCTTCTTCTTGCCTTCCTTGGGTGCGTCGTCAGACTTCACGGGGGCGGCGAACATCATCGGAACCGCGAAGGCGGCGATGAGAGCGGTAACAAGCAGCTTTTTCATAGTGTGTCTCCTAAAAATTGGAGGCTTATTCGACTTTCATCGGCCTCACGAATACTACTATGGACCTGTTTCAGTTTCATTTCACTAGCCCCAATCCGCTAATCTTCCACCCAATCGCAGGGGGGGGTGCTGAGGCTGAAAGGGCATTTGGCGGCATTTCTATAGCCCAGGATCGGTCCGCTCTATAGTGGAAGCTGGGAATCGCAATGGAATCGTTTCCGACGTAAACTAAAATTATCCATCATGTTTCAGCGGATTACAGACCGTAATATCCTCCGTGTCCTGGTCGGCGGGTTCGGAGTAGTCATTGTTTTTCTTATACTTGCGGGCTTTGTTGGGATCCGGAGTGTCCGCGCTATCCAATCCAGCGCAAGCAGCCTGGAAAGCGAGCAGATGGAGTCTTCCAAGTTGATAGACGAAATTCATCGCGAACAAGAGACCCTTAACGCTGTTTTTTACAACCTCGGCAAGGAACAGCCAGATACCGTGGACAGGGAACAAGTCCTTTCTCAGCTTCATGATGCTGATACTGCCATTGAACGAATTGTGACTGCGGCGGTGGGAACTGCCGAAGAACCCCTTTGGAAACGTCTGCTTGAGGCAACTGTGGGCTTTTCCAACGAAGCCCGTCGATTGTTGGCTCAAGAAGACGCAGAAACTCTGTTTTCAACCGATTTGCTGGGTCGGCACGATGAAGTGATTGAAATTGTTCGGGAACTGATTTCTGGTGGACGAACTCGCGCTGAAGAGGCCAAAGGCCAGATCCAAAGTCGTTCCCGGGAACTGCTGCGCCAATCCTTTCTGTTAGTAGGTGCCTGTCTGATTTTGGCCACGGCATTTGCCATTTTCACAGTGCGCATTACCGCGAATCTGTTTCGACAAATGGAGGCCCAGTCCACTGAATTGAGTAGTGTCACCTGGCATATGCTGGAAAATCAGGAAACCACTGCGCGGCGCTTTTCGCATGAACTGCACGATGAACTTGGCCAATGTCTGACTGCAGTAAAGGCCAATTTGATGGCCCTCAATTCCGCAACCAAGGAAAATTTTCCGGTCCGCCTGGACGATTGCGTTCACTTAGTGAACGATGCCATTCGTAACGTGCGGGAACTGAGCCAACTGCTGCGCCCCACCATTTTGGATGATTTCGGATTGGAAGCCAGCCTACGCTGGTTGGCCGATGGCTTTATGGAACGGACCGGAATTGCGGTGGTGTTCACGTCCAATTTTTCCGGTCGTCTAAGCGATGAAACGGAAACTCACTTGTTCCGCATCGGGCAGGAAGCGCTGACTAATGTGGCCCGTCACTCGGGTGCCACCAAGGTGGAAATCCGATTGATGGCGGAAGACAATACCATTCACCTATCCATTGGCGATAACGGCCGGGGCTTGCCAGTTGAAGTGGAACCGGGTCGCAAAGGTTTGGGGATGACGGGTATGCGGGCCAGGGCTCGTACGGCTGGTGGGGAACTGACGATTGGCCAATTCGAAGGCAGTGGCGTGCTGCTTGACGTGGTAGTTCCCAAGCAAGTGGTGCAGCAAAGTGAACCTCGGGATCAACATCTTGTGGGGCTGTAGGTAGTGCCACTTAGTTTTCCCGCAAATTGTGTTATCAGCGCGCATCGGCCGTCCATCAGCGGCCATTAATCTGTGCCGGTAGAGTAGGAGGGGACCAAAGTGCCCCTCCCCTCGTCGAACCGGACGTGCAGATTTCCCGCATCCGGCTCTCCTGAAAACCTTCGTCAGTAGCTATCGCTAGGGCGCGGGGGCCGGAGGAACTCAAGACCCAGCC
>JANMWO010000228.1:0-5951 GCA_031394025.1 Acidobacteriota bacterium | reverse complement strand
GTACCTGACCTCAGCGGCTTCGCACTTAAAACCGAGTTGCCGAAGTTGCCTGATTTATCCGGCTTTGCACACAAGACCGAAATTCTGACGGTACCTGACCTCAGCGGCTTCGCACTTAAAACCGAGTTGCCGAAGTTGCCTGATTTATCAGGCTTTGCGCACAAGACCGAAATTCCGACGTTACCCGACCTCAGCGGCTTTGCACTTAAAACCGAATTACCCAAGTCCCCAGACTTGTCCGGTTTCGCCTACAAGACCGAAATCCCAAAGCTGCCCGACCTCAGTGGCTTCGCCCTTAAAACCGAGTTACCGAAGCTGCCAGACTTGTCCGGCTTCGCCTACAAGTCCGACATCCCCAAGCTCCCCGATTTTTCTGCTTATGCACGTCGCACCGAATTGCCAGATGTTTCTGGCTATCTGAGAACTCGCGAAGTGGAGGCGATGCTGGCAGAAAAAGATCGCTTAATCGCCAGCTTAAACTCAAACTTAGCCGCCGAAGTTTCGCTGCGGACCCGCGAGATCAGCAGATTGGAAGCATTGCTTGGCAAATCTCGCGAACGTATTGTGGTGGAGCGTAAAGCGGTAGCACTCAAGCCCAAAGTCAAACGGGCACCCCAACAACGGAAACCCGATGACCTGGAATTAATTTGGGGAATTGGTCCCGTTCTGGCAAAGCGTTTGCATGAAATTGGCATCCACTATTTCCGCCAGATCGCAAAATGGGGCGATCAAGAGGTGGAGAAATTTCAGGACAAACTGGAAACAGTTCCCAACCGCATCCGCCGCGAAGAATGGGTGGAGCAGGCAGTCCGACTTCAAAACGATCCCACTGCCAAACAGGTTCGTCCCGCAAAATTCAACACGGCGGGTTGAGTGCAACAGAAATAAGAGGGGGACAGTTTCACCAGTCCCCCTCCAGCACCGCGCTTCCAATCTGCCCGTTCAACCCTTCCGCAGGCAATGGTCGATTTCCGCCGCCGTACCACACCCGAACTTTGCCCTCTTCCAACAGAACAGTAGCATCGCAAACCACATCGCGATTCCAATCTGCCCCGCCTGCAAAAGGATTGCCCGCCGTCCGAGCCCAATGCACGCCATCCAGCGAATAAGCCAACCCCATGCGCCGATGCTCCGACTTATCTCGACCCGTGTACAGCATCCAATAGTAGCCGCTCGATACCCAAACCGCTGGCTCGCCCAAACCTTGCTCATCGAAAGCACCAGCTTCGCCCAGATCCAGAACGGGATTGGCTCGTAGCTTCTTCCAATGCAGCCCTCCATCCTGCGAAATCGCCACACCCAGGCGCTGACGCCGTGCCCGATCCTGCCCTAGGAAATAAAGATACAGGGTGCCGTCCACTAAGACCGCATAGGGATCAGCCACACCACGCTCATCCCAGCTACCGTGCGGACCCGCAGGCAACACAGGCGCAGGCTCTTTCGTCCAATGCAGGCCATCTGCGGAGCGAGCCAACCCAATGCTTGGAACCCGTCCACCCTGATAAAAATAGAGCAACTGGCCGTTCTGTTCGATGAGCGAGCCGTTGGCCGCAATATAATCGCCTTCCCAAGTGGAAGGATCGGGTGAGAGAACCTTGCCCTTCTTTTCCCACAGAGCACCATTGGTTGACGTGGCCAAACCTGTATGCCAGGTTTTTCCGTCATACCCCGAATAAAGGTTCCAAAGTGTGGCACCACGACGAATGACAGAAGGGTTCAAAGCATCAATGGCGTCGAAATCACCGGACTTTCCGCGAGCCATCACAGGATTTGCAGACAGGTTGAGGGTCCACTTGGGCAGCGCACCGCCGGGTTGTTTAGGCAGTGTGAAATCAGAATAAGGAACGCAGCCAGTTAGAAATGCCAGAAGAAAGAGTGCGCAGAGAAGGCGAAACTGAGTTGTTTGCAAAAGGGGCCTACTGCCTTTACTGGGCTCTCATAGTGGGACCCGCACGCGCACCCCAGAACCCTTGCCTGGTTGCGATTCCAGCAGCATTTCCCCGTTCAATCCGCGAACACGGCGGCGAATGGAAACCGGACCTAGCCGCAGCAGTTCCAATTCTTCCAGCGAATAGGTTCCGGCAAAAGGGAATCCAGTACCGTCGTCAGCTACTGACAATTCGAAGAACCCGTCCTGTTTGCCAATGGCCACGGTGACCCGCGAAGCCTTGGAGTGCTTCTGGACATTGTGCAAAGCTTCACGAACAATTTGCAGGATTTCACGGGCAGTTTGCGGATCAGGGGCGGCGTCTGCGGTGACCCCCAGCATGGTTGCCGAAATGCCACTTTCTTTTTCAAAACTTTCTACTAATTTCCGAATGGAAGGGGCAAGCCCTGCACCATCAATTTCCACCGGACGCATGCTGCGCACCCAGGAACGAAGTTCTGCCGATTGCGATTTAGTGAGTTCCTGCAACTGTTTCAGTTCTTCAGTAGCCATGCGCGGGTCACGCTCCAGCATTTTGCGCACTACTTCCAAACGCATTTGTATGCCGACGAAACTTTGCAGCGGCCCATCATGAAAATCTGCCGCAATCCGCTGCCGTTCGGCTTCGCGGGCATGCACTGCTTCCCCGCGCGACATTTGGGCTTGCAAAGTGGCTGCCTTAAAGCGATCCTGCAATAATTTCTTCTGCATGGAAACAATGATCACGGCTGTTCCGCTTAACAAAATTGCCGGCGAAAGTACCACATTATTGGCAGGCTTCAACAGCAGTAAAAATCCGCAAGCGATGGCCACAACCACCACCACTTCCCGCGATGTATGTTCCAACGCTGCCGCCATTAGCACGTACAGATAAAACAGGCTGGTCAGCCCCACACTGTGTTCCGTCTGCATATTAAAGCAGAGAATCAGGAACACCACGTCTACCAGAAGTCCCAGTTGGCGAAATCCAATTTGTTCCAATGTCTTGAAGAAAATGGAACCCACGGCATAGATCAAATAGAGCCCCCAAAGCCAGGGAGCAATTTTGGAAATCTGGTTGGGATCAGCGCTAAGGCTGGCCAGTAAGCATAGCGCCGCCAGCAAAATTCGCCAAATGGCAAGCCAGAATCGCCATTGCCGTAATTTTACACCCATCGGAGAAGCAGGCAGTTTGGACAGAGTGGTCATTGAGTCTTAAACGAATCTATCGGCGGTAAAGGTATAAAGTATGACTTCTGCCTTCGCCATCGTCGTCGATATGTTGGGTCTTTTCCGGGGTCCAGCCGGCGATTTCAAAATCGTGGGCAACAATTCGCGTACCCTTCTTCAACTGCTTTTCCAATAGCGGACGCACTTTGTCGTTCGATACGGGAAGCAGGTATACCGTAATCAGGTTGGCATCTGTGTAATCCTGCACCATAATGTCGCCGTGGATGATATTTGCCAACTTGTCCAACTTCAGACGCTTAATGCGCTCTGAACTTTGCAGCCACAAGTCTTTATCGAACTCCACGCCAGTGGAACGGGCGCCAGATTTTTCAGCGGCCATAATTACAATTCGACCATCGCCACTGCCCAGATCAAACATCTTCTCCCCTTTTTTCAATTCGCCCAACTGCAACATTTTTTCCACAATTACCTCAGGGGTGGGGTAATAGGGAGCCAGTTTTTCCACATCCTTTTTGTTTTGACCATTTAAGGACAGGCACAAACCAAGGACAAGAATGAAATGCTTCATTGAAACAGGTATCTCCTTAACTTAACAGACGTGGCAACGGCAACATTTGATTCTAACCAAATTAGGGTACTAGGCTACTACTGTTCCAGGTAGACCCGAACCCGGTTGCTTTCCGCCCTTCCGGTTTCCAGGTACAGTTCTGCCGGACCAGCGTTCACCACATTGGGCAGAATCACTTCAACCAGATAGAAGCCCACAATTCCAGGGGCTAAAGTGGCTTGAGTCACTTCCAAGGGGATGCGGTCAAGAAACACTCTTACAGGGGCATTCACTTTGGGTGGGGCACGCAATGGGGCGGCCACTCCAGCAGGCCAATCGGGCGAAACTCGTCCTAATCCCGCTGCCAGTATTTGGATGCGGGTGCCCGCTCTGGCTGGTTGCATCACGTCCAAAAGGACGCCCGAATCGGCATTTAACAGCATGGGTGTTCCATCGCGATCTACGAAAATTGCCGGTGCTGTTGGCTCCAGCGTCATCCCGATTTCAGTTCGACCCTTCGATGTCTCCAGTTGCAGTGCGACTGAGGTGCCAGTTAATTGAAATGGCAATTGGATTTGCGATTCCACCGCTGAGCGGGCCAACACCGGGCTGGATAAAGCCCCAATAGAAGCTTGATCCACACTGGCGCCAATAATACTGATTAATGATCCAGGTGCTGCGGGGCGACTGCTTTGATCTGCTGCGCTGACGGCGCGTAATTGACGCAAGCGATGCGGGGCCATCGTCCCGTAAGCGCCCCAACCCTCAACCGCTACATATAACTGATTTCCCGCTGGATCTAATTTCACATCACGCACAGGATGTTCAGGCAAATTGCCCACCAACTGCGTCCAGGTTTTGGCTGCCGAGTTCGGTTCAGCCGCACCCAGTTCGGCGTACGTGAAATAAACACCGCTGCTGGTGGCCACGTAAACTGCGCCCGACGGTGGATCTATGGCGACGCCACGAATCTCTGGGGCCAATAGATTTCCGGTCATTTCTTCCCAGAACATGCCGCCAGTCCAGGTTCGCCAAACGGCACCTTTGGTGGCACCATCGCGAGCTGACAAAACAGCAACTGCCCGGCGCGGTTCCTTCAAATCAATCTGGATAGCCTCCACCGCTCCCACCCCTGTCGCTTGCGGCGGTAACCAATCAACTCCCCGATTTAAAGAGACAAACAGCCTTCCGTCCTTCGTGCCTGCGTACACAAGCTCGCCCGCCGTCTGCACCGTATTGACGATTCCCAGTTTTTGCTCGACCACTTTGCGTAACGCCAATTCTTCCTTGCGTTGGACATCGAACGCAGCCAGCGGTCGCCAACTCAGCTTTTCACCGGGACGCCACTCTGCTGAAAAACCATCCGCTGTTGATCCCAGTTCCAAACGCATCCCGCGCGTTCCACCAGGAGTTGTGAGGATTCGCCGGATCGGCAAGTTGGGCAGACTACCGTTGAGACTAAGCCACGTTTTGCCTGCGTCCACCGAACGCCAAATTCCCGTGGTAGTGCCCACCACAATTTCATCCTCATCTTTAGGCGAAATCACCAGATCTAAAATATCGCCGCCTAAAATGGATTGGCCTTTGTAGGAAGTTACGTTTTCCCAACCATCGCCGCCATTTTCGCTGCGCCAGACATGGCTTCCGGCAGCATAGCTTTTAGGCGAATTTCGGAATTGCGTCCGCACCAACCGCGCCCCACTAGGAATCCGTTTGGCATTGGAATTGGCATCGGCAGCGGGTGCCGTAACATTTTTTGCTAATTGCCAGCCTTCCAAATCGTCAGTGGAATAGATCGCCCCAGACGGTGTGCGTGCAAAAATACGAGCCCCTTCGGAATCGAACCATACGCGGTCCACGGCACCAGATGCCGGTCCTGATAGAGAGAAATCGACTGCTGAATTCCCTATCCGACGCCAATCTGCTGTCCACGACAATTGCGCCACAGCAGCACTCTCGAAAAAGCCGAGAAGTGCCAATGTAACCCAAATGTTCCGTACTGTGGAATTTTGACTCATTCGCTCAGTCCTCATTCTAACCCGTAATATCGGCAGATTGACCTTGAACCTGTTGATATTACATTGAGGTTTTTCAATTTCGTACTAAAAAACCGACAACGGTCCATGACTTGCTCTGCAATTTCGTGTACACTGACCTTTTGGTTCGTGTTAATTTGGCCGATAGTCTATTTGTGTCCGCTATGTCATTTAGGTTGCTCCAATTCGGGTTCCTGTTGTTAACAATAGGGAATGTTTGTGCCCAAAGCACTTCTTTCAACCCGTATGCCGACCGTGCCGCCCAACTGAA